>CAIYDY010000060.1 GCA_903925015.1 uncultured Acidobacteriia bacterium | reverse complement strand
GCTGCACCGGGCGGGGGTGCTTACGGCTGAGGAATGCGCGCAGATCGTGGACGCGTTCGATTCGATCCTGAGGGATGCCGAGGCCGATCCCAACTTCTTCGACAGGGCGACCGACGAAGATGTGCATAGTTTCGTGATCGGCAAGCTGGGCGCACGAGTTGGGGCCTTGGCGGGCAAGATCCACACCGGTCGCAGCCGCAATGAACAGGTTTCGCTCGATACCCGCCTATGGCTGCGCGGCGAGTGCGACAGGTCCCGAGCTTGGCTGGTGGCCCTGATGTCGGCGCTGCTGGACCTGGCCGAGAAATACCCGAATGCGGTGATTCCCGGCTACACACATCTGCGCCGCGCGCAGCCGGTCCTGTGGCCGCACTACATTTTGGCCTTGTTCGAGATGTTTGCCCGCGATTTCGAGCGCTTCGGCGAGGCCCGCCGCCGCGTCAACGTGATGCCCCTGGGCTCCGGCGCATTGGCTGGCAGCGGCTTCCCGCATGACCGCGAGGCGATCGCACGCGATCTAGGCTTTGACTCGATCACGCTCAACAGCATGGACGTTTCCGCCGACCGCGACTGGGCCTTGGACTACGTCTACGCCGCTTCGGTAGCCATGATCCACCTGAGCCGGCTGTCCGAGGATTGGATTCTTTATTCATCCGAGGAGTTTGGCTGGATGGAGCTGGGCGACGGTGTAACAAGCGGTTCCAGCCTGATGCCCCAGAAGAAGAATCCGGATTCGTTGGAACTGATCCGGGGCAAGTCTGGCCGTGTGGTCGGGTCGTTGAACTCGCTGCTGGTTACGATGAAGGGTCTTCCGATGACCTACAACCGCGACATGCAGGAAGACAAGGAGCCCCTGTTCGATGCGGCGGACCAAGTGAATGGGTGCTTGGAGATGGCTGCGGCCGTGGCGGAGTCGGTGGTGCTGCGGGAGCAGGTGCCCTTCGACGCCGCCGAGGCAAGCTGGGTGGTGGCGACGGACCTGGCCGAGGCACTCGCGCGCAACGGCACGCCGTTCCATTCGGCGCATCAGATTGTGGGCCGGCTGGTGCTCGAGAGCGTGCGCGGCGGGAAGCGCCCGGCGGATTGGAATGCCGAATCGCTGGCGGCTTTTGCACCGGAGTTCACGCCGGATGTGGCCCGGCTGCTGGATCCTCGCGAAGGCATGAAGACGCGCGAAATCCTTGGCGGGACGGGCCCGGCAACTGTGGCCAAGGCGTTGCTGGTCGCGCGTGAGCGGCTCGCGGCGATGACGGCGTAGAACTGAAATGAAAAGCTTTCGGCACGGCCAGATCCTGAAGATCATCCGCAGCCGGAGTGTCTCCACCCAGGACGAGTTGGCCCGCGCTTTGCGGGACAGCGGTGTCGAAGCAACCCAGGTAACCCTCTCCCGCGACATCCGGGAGCTCGGACTCGTCAAGACGACAGACGGTTACAGGGAGTTGACGCGCGAGGCGCAGGGAACGCAATTCTCCTCGCTCGCATCGGAGTTCCTTCGGGACGTGCGCCAGGCACAGAACCAGATTGTGCTGAAAACCGCTCCGGGCCATGCCAGTTCGGTTGCGGTTGCCTTGGATGCGGAGGACAGGCCGGAGGTGCTGGGAACCATCGCCGGGGATGACACGATTCTGGTGATTTGCCCGGATGCGGTTACTGCGCAGGCGCTCCGGGGGCAGTTTCTGGCAATGCTGGAGGGGTAGAGGGCTGCGATCAAACGGGCCTGATGCGCCCGTCCGCCATCAACCGGAACCGGGTACCGCGCCATTCCACTTCCCTGCCTCCGATTCCGGCGCACCAAACGGCGAAACCGAACAAATCGCGGGCTGGAACCGCCGCGAATTCGGTCGCATCCCAAGCTCCAACAGCGTGCATCGATGCCGCCGCCGCGCACATCCGCGCCGCCATTCCACCGAGTGCCACTGGCCAGTTGCCCGTAAGCGCGGCCACCAAGCACCAGAAAGTCGCCTGCGTCACCGCATAACCAAAATATCCACCGGGCCGCGACACACGGATGGTACGCGACCACCGCGTCTGGTGCCGCCAAACTTCCGCCCAATTCCCCGCCCCGAGATTCGTCTCGACAACGCTATCGGACATGGCGATGCGCTTCCCCAACGCCGAAATCCGCGCGCCCAATTGGTAGTCGTCGGCCAGAAACTCCCGGATCGATGCGAATCCGCCAATCGCATCCAATTCGGCCCGCCGGAACGCCATCGTGGAGCCCAGGGCAAATCCCGAGGACGAAAGAAGCCGGGCAACCAATACACTGGGCGCGAATTCGGTCGCAATTCCCAACGCCTCGGCGCGAGAGGGCACAGACCCGCCGCGTCCACGGTACAGGCACGTCACCAGGCCGACCTGGGGATCCCCCAGCAATCCCAAGACGCGGACGAGGTAGTCCGGGTGGACCCGGATGTCGCCGTCGTTGACCAGCAGGGTATCGTAGCGGGCTTCCCGTGACAGGATCTCCAATGCCCCGACCTTGCGGTTCGGGGCGTCGTTTGCCGTCCCAACAACGCGGATCGGCACCGATGGAAACTCGCGGCGCAACTGCTGGATGTCTTCCATGGCCGGATCTTCGGGATCGGCCACCCCGAAGAGGATCTCGAATTCCGGGTACCGCTGCGACGCATGGGACCGGATCGCCTCGTAAAAACCTGGATCCCTACCCCGGACCGGCTTGAGGATCGAGACTGGCGGCCGATAGTTGGAGATTTTCGCGCCCCTACGGAAACGCATTGCCCCCGCAACCGCAAGCAGATTGTACGGGATGCCGAGCAGGGCGGGAATTGCGGGGACCATGATCACAGGTTCACTGGGAAATCAGCACCACGCCGACCAAAATTAGCCCGATACCTGTCCAGCGACGCCAATCGACGGCCTCCTTGAGCAGGTACCGCGCCAAAAACGTCTCAGGAATAAAGGTGATGGCCGAAACCGGCACCGCGAAGCTCATGGGAGCGATGGAAACCAGCTTCATGAAGGAAAAGAACGACACCGCCATCGCGCAGGTGGAGACGATCACCATCCAGTTGCGGGCAATGGCCGACAGCGCCCCGCCGAGTGCCCCGGGACGGAAGTCGCTGATTTCGCCGTGGTGCCGCATCCCCAATGAGCGGAAAACGTCCCCGATGACGGTGGATGAAACGCACAACGCCACCAACAGCCACTTCATTGGCCACCATCCGGTTTCTTTTCCGACACCGGATGGGTACCGCCGACCAGGAACACGCCTACCGTGATGAATACAATCCCGGCCCAGCGTGTTGGCGACACGGTCTCGCCAAGGAAAAACCGTCCCGCGAATGCCGTGACCACGTACCCGATAGCGGTCACCGGCATCACGTAGCTCAAATCCGCCCAGCTCAGCAGCGCCATGTGGGCGAATGTCCAAACAACCAGCATGAACACACCCAGAGCCACCCAAGGGTGGAACAAGGCCGCGATCAGGTCAATAGGCGAATTGCCAACATCTCCCAATGCCTGCATCCCGTGCGTCAAAGCCGAATTGCCAGCCACATTGCTAAGGACCGAAAGGACCGCGAAAAGCTGGGTCTTGCGTCGGACGTCAGTCACCGGCATTCGCTGAAACGGCGGCCCGTTGCTGGGCCTGCGTCCGCTGCTCGGCAATGAATTTCTTACGCCGCGCGCGGAGTGCCATGTACTCCTTGCCTTCTTTGAACAGGCGGTTGCGCTCGTGGGAATCAAACATAACCTTGCTGATCATGCGCCACACGACCTTCGGACGGAAGTAGTACTCGCTATAGAAGCGCTCCACCCAGTCCATCAATTCGGCCTCGTCGAGGTTCTCGTAAACAACTTTGGGCAACTGGTTGCCGCGGTCGTCGACGATGTTCCCGATGGTGATCAGGTTGTTCTTCTCGGCGTAATTGTAGAACTCGGTGCCGGGGTAGGGATGGGCAATCGAGACTTGGATGGTCTCGTTGTCCAGCTTCTTCGCGAAGTCGATGGTCTTGCGGATGCTCTCGCGGGTTTCGCCGGGCAAGCCTACGATGAAGTCGCCGTGGACCACCAAGCCCAACTTCTTGCAATTCGCGGTGAAGCGCTCTGCCATGTCGATGGTCGCGCCCTTCTTGATGTTCTTGAGGATCTGCGGATCACCGGACTCGTAGCCGACGATCAGAAGCCGACAGCCTGCTTCCTTCATGGCCTTGAGCGTGTCGTGGTCGGTGGTGACACGCGACGTGCAGGACCACGTGAAGTTCAGGTGCTTCAGCTTGGAGCAGAGTTCGATGGTGCGTTCCTTGCGGTAGTTGAAGGTGTCGTCGTCGAAGAAGACTTCCTTCACTTCCGGGAAGTTTTCGAGGACCCACTTCACTTCGGCAACGATGTCGTCGCTGGAACGCAGACGCCACCGGTGGCCGGAGTGGGTTTGTGGCCACAGGCAGAAGGTACACATCGCGGGGCATCCGCGCGACGTGTACATGGAAATAAACGGGTTGAGCAGAAACGGGACGTTGTAACGCGTGACGTCCAAGTCGCGCTTGTAGATCTTGGAGACCCACGGCAGCGCGTCGAGGTTCTCGATCATCGGCGCTTCGGGGTTGTTGACGATCTTGCCGTCCTTGCGGAAGCTGGCACCGGGGATTTCCTCCAGCGGCTTGCCGTTGGCGTAGTCGACAATCTGATGGTCGAACTCGCGGCGGATCACGAAGTCGATGGCCTCGCAGGCGTTCAGCGACTTCTCCGGCTCCACCGTGACGGGCGGTCCCACGAAGCAGACTTTCATCCCGGGGTTGGACGCCTTCATCATCAGCGAGATTTTGCAGTCGACATCAAAACCGGGAGTCGAGGTGAAAAGGACCAGGAGTTCGAAGTCCTTGGCCATTTCAACGGTCTGCTCAATCGAGATCTTGTGCGGGGGCGCGTCGACAACCTTGCTGTCGGGCAGCATGCCGGCGGGGTAGCAGAGCCAGACCGGATACCAGTAGGACTCGATCTCCCGCGATGCCGGCCACCGCGAACTGGCTCCGCCGTCGAAGCCCTCGAAGGAAGGTGGGTTGAGAAACAGAGTTCGCATGGAATATACCATTGTAGAGTACGGAGGCAGTCGAGAAAGAGCTTGGCGGAACAAAGTCCGCCAGCCACAAGGATTATCGGTCCGCTTTGAGGCCAGCGAACCAATTGCAACCACACGGGAGTTGCTGCGAGCGGGCCCACGCGGGAATCAATAAAACAGGTACTTGCGCCACTGTTCGTCACTCTTGCCCAGCATCCGCATCAACTGTCGGCTGGTGTGAAGGCTGAACGGCTTCGGCTGGCGCAGCAGCTTCATACCCGCCTCCTCCGGCGTCCGGCTGCCCTTTCGGTTGTTGCACTGGTGGCAGCAAGCAACCAGATTCTCCCATGCCGATTCCCCTGCCCTGGAGCGTGGAATCACGTGGTCCAAGGTTAATTCGCCGGCAGGCAGGGTCTTGAGGCAGTATTGGCACATGTAACGGTCCCGCATCATGATGTTCTTGCGGGAAAGCGCACGTGTCTGGTGTGGAATACGCCGGTACTCCAGCAAACGGATAACTGAGGGTACGCGGACGGTCCTGCGGGAGGAGTGAACGGCGGAAGTGCCGTGCTCCTCTGCTGCGGCGATGCCTTTCAGCACCAGCACCAGCGCCCGTCGGGCTGCGCAAACGTTGATTGGTTCGTAACTCGCATTCAATACGAGAACGGCTTTCTGGAGTCGCGTGTAGGAAGGCATGGTAGTGTCCTTTTCTCGATCCGTACTTGTTTTGCTTTTACCCATTGCATTGCTTGCCTGCGGTCAAATCCGCGTCAATTCCGCCTGTCAACCCTTGCCACGGTCAGCAGCGTCACAGACTTCGCGCCTGCCCGTTTCAGCACGGTGGCACAGGCCGATGCGGTCGCGCCTGTCGTCATCACATCGTCGATAAGAAGAATTCGTTTGTTTTGGATATCCCTTTTAGAACGGACCTCGAAGACACCGGCTACATTGCGGCGCCTCTCGGCCAAAGAAAGGCTGGCTTGCACTGACCCGGCGCGCTTGCGTCGCAGGGCCTTCGCCAGCGGCAGGTTTCGTTTGCGTGCCAATTCCCGTGCCAGCAGTTCGGACTGGTTGAACCCCCGTTCCAGAGACTTCCGCCAATGCAGCGGCACTGGAACCACCAGGTCGAATTGCCTGTCGACCGGCAAAGCGCGGTTCATCAAGCCGCCCAAGGTTCCGGCGAGAGGCCGCATTCCCGCGTACTTGAATAGATGGATCAGGCTCCGGAGCGTGCCTTCATAGAAGCCGAAGGTTGAAGCGCTGTCAAACCCACGAAGACCTGCACGGCACGCCCGGCACACCCCGTGGCTGTCCAAGGGCATCGCGTTGCGGAAGGGAGTGTGGCATGCGGAGCAAAAGAACTCCGCATCCAAGGGTGCGGGAGCCTTCATGCAGTCCCCACAAACAGGGACTCTCGTCCACTTTGTTAATGGAGCGTGACAAACGCGGCAATCTGCGGGGAAAAATAGCGAAAAAAGAGCGTGCGGAATGGATCCGATGGAAGAGGCGACCGTTCTCGTCAGCAAGCGACTCGAGAAGGTGCACCTCCTGAGCGTCGTCGACCGTGTTTGAGCGGCGTTCTTGGCATATCCTCGAAACCAATAGGGCGTCCCGTGTCCACCCTAAATTCCAAGTGTAGGCAGTGGCCGCGCGCTTGTCAAGAACAGAAAGGCTGGCTTGTGTCGAGGTCTAGCGCTCGGCTGTTTGTTCCACAAACTTATCGACGTGGAGGCGATACATCGCCTGCGAACCATGCCGGTCGCTACAGAAGAGGACGCTCTGGCTGTCCGGGCTAAATATGGGCGACACCATTGTTGGATCGGAGGCACGGTGCTCGCAAAGTGTCAATTCCCGCCGGGTCACCCGCAACAGGATCAACACATACGCGGACGCCCGGCTCCGACTGGCACCGACAAAGACCGAGGAATCGGCATTGGAGCCAACACTCTCAAATTGACTGGTCTTCGCGACCAGCTTGTCTGTGTTCTCCGCTACAAGGAATTCGCGCATCGAAATCAGTTCCCTTGGATCCTCCGGAATGTGCAGGTACACAACCGACCGCCCCGATGGTGACCAGATCGCATTCCCCGTCAGGCCAGCCTCCAAATTTAGCCGCTTGAGTCCGCTCCCGTCGAAATTCACCATCGAAACATCGCCGCCGACCCGGAACAGCAACTGCCCGACCCTCGGCCTCGCGATCACCCAAGCAATTTCGCCAGCCACCTCCAGCACGGTATTGGGAACTCCAGCCCGAGTTGTCCGCTGGATTCTGCCCATGCCGGCGCGCGATTCCACAAACAGCAGCGACCCATCGAAGCCTTGCGTCAGCCCCGTGCGGGTGAACCCAACCGGAACCGTATGCAATGTCCGACTGGACAATGTGGAAAGCGACGTCTCAAGCAAAAGCGGGCCGTCGAAGTAGTTCGCGGCCCGCTCGTCACTCGTAAGCGCAATGGACCGAGGGTCCAACGCGCCTGCATCGCTGATCTGGTGGGATGCCCCACCCTTCAAATCCAGTTGGAAGACCTGACGTGACCCATTCCGGTCACTCCAGTACAACAATGTGTCTCCCCTTTTCCCAAACTGGCGCAGATACGGGGCGGTCATACCGCTCGCAAACGCCGGATTGGTCAGCCGAAGCACATCCAGCTCGGTCGCCGGATCTGGATAGCGGAGCCATTCCGGAGCGGACAGGCGTCCCGCCACAGCCATCGCCACGAAATCCCGTCGAGTTGTGCGCCTAGGTTCGATGCCTCTAGTCTACTGAATTCCAACTAGTGGCTGGCGGCGAGGTGCGCCTTGAGCAGATCGAGCCCGAAGTCACCCTCGTAATCGCGCCACACCGAGTGGATGTGGTTGGCCTTGTCCTGCGTGCAATCCAGTTCGATCAGGAACGCAGGCGTCTGGATCCGGTAGTAATGCGGCCCACCGCGGGCAATGTCGCCCGTCCACGCGAAGTAAGTGGCATCCTTGGGTTGCTTCTTGGCCAGCTCAATCCGCTGTTCGGCGATCATTCCCGCCATGTTGTAGGCGTACGTCTCGATCACGGTGAACAGTTTGTCGTACTGCGCTGCGGTCATCTTGGCCGCGGAGAGACCGTTGGGGGCACCACCAAGGGCTGCCTTGCGCGAAGCCATCGTGATGATGTCCTTCAGCGCGGTCTTGTCCACCACGGCCGCCTCCTGCTGAGCCTTGTCGAGCGACTCCAGCACCTCGTACCCGGCATCGTCCTCGGCTGCTAATACCCGCAGGCCCTTGCGGGGTCCGACGCGGACTTCGGCGGGATTCGACCCGAAGAAACTGGGCGAACCCGCGATCTTTCCATCCACGATCGTGAAGTTTTGCGCGATGTGGTGGCCTTCAAGCCGGTAACCCCAGGTGCCCTTGGCGGCTGGCGTACCGAAAACAGTGATGTAGTAGTTGTCGGGATCGCGGCGGTTGGCACCCGCTCCCTGCTCGGCCAAAAGAAGAACCTGGTCCAGGCTCATGATTGTTTCGGCCTTAATCAGGCCCTGCTGGCTCAACCCGGCGGCAATCATCGCAGTGGCCAGTTCGCGCTGGAACGGCTGCATCTCGCCAAAGGAAAGACCTTTGCGAAGCTTGGGGATGAAGTGCCAGTCGAAACGCTGGTCGTCTTCAAAAGTGTAGGTCGCCTTGGCCTTTTGGTCGGCCCACAGCGATGCGAGGAACGCGTTGGCCGTATCGGCCATCACGGAGGACTGTTCTGCGCGCTTGTAGGCGGCTGTCAACAATATTGCGGCGGCACCCAAGGCAACCGCACGATACCAAACTGGCTTCATGCAGGTAATTCTATACCTTGCGGCAACAAATTGAAACAGGGAAAAACAAGGAAGCTAGAAAGGGAAATCGCTCTGCGACGTCTGTTTGGCTGCCACAGTCCGCTGCATGAAGCGGTATGGATTGACGGGTGTCGAGTGGATACGAACTTCGTAGTGGAGGTGTGAGCCTGTGGAGCGTCCAGTAGATCCGACTCGACCAATCACCTCGCCCTGCCGAACCTCCTGCCCTTCCATCACATCCATCTTCGACAAATGCGCGTACCAAGTCTGGTAGCCGTTCCCGTGGTCAACAATCACGCAACGACCGTATCCGCCATTCCAGTTCGCATGCCGAACAATACCGTCACCAGTTACACGGACGGCTGTCCCTACTGGAGCCGAGATGTCGATGCCAGTATGCATGGCACCCTCACCCGAGAAAGGATCGCTTCTCTGACCGTAGCCACCCATGAGGCGACCAAAGATCGGCCAAGCGGCGGGCAAAACATTGGCATCAGCCCGGGCAAAACTGTTCCTCGCCCGACTCGCCAAGTTCGTAGTCCGCAGGTAATCGTACTCGGCAAGGGTCTCCCGGAATGTGGGAACCAGTGGTGCTTCTGCAATCAGGTCGGGGGTTCCTGTCAGGGAACGTTTCACACCGTAGGCTGTGGAGACTTCCTGTGCCAGCATCTCCAAGCTTGCCAACTGCTCGTTGGTCTGCTTGACCTTCTTCTGCAAGTTGTCATATCTCTCGCGCATCGTCTGCGCCTCTTTTTGGAGGTTGTCGTAGTTGGCAACTTTCAAGAGCATCCGACTGTAGCTCTTTACCGCACCAAAACAGAGGAGGCATAGAAGCAGACAGATCCCGAGGGCACCGTACAGGAACTTGTGCGGTATTCGCAAGCGCTGCGATTTCCCGTGCAGCGAATGGGCCAACTCGAGGATGAAGTAGTCTTGCTTCAAGTCTTTTTGTCCGAAGGGGGCACGAAAAGTGCAGGTCCCGGCACTCTCGTATCCTGCGTAAGTTGTGAAACTGTGAGGTTAACACTTGTTAAGGTCCCAAGTCAACACCCGAAATACGCAGAATCGACGGGCGGGCAGCCCTGGTACCATCGGGACAGATGCCTCAGAGCGTAGCGGCGACGACTTTGCGTGCACTGGGACACCGAAATTTCAGGCTGTTCTTCGCTGGACAAGTGGTCTCGGTCACCGGCACCTGGATGGAATCGGTCGCGCAAGCGTGGCTGGTTTACAGGCTCACAGGCTCTTCAGTCCTCCTCGGCACGGTCACATTTGCGGCTCAGATACCGATCTTGATCCTGTCCCCCTTGGGTGGGCACTTGGCCGACCGGTTTAGCAGGCGGAAATTGCTTGTCGCCACACAAACGGCCTCAATGGTCATAGCTTTGACACTGGCGTGGCTGACTCTCACCGGCCGGACCCAAATTTGGGAATTGATCTGTCTTGCCGCACTGTTGGGAACCGTAAATGCAATCGACATCCCGACACGGCAATCGTTCCTCGTGGAAATGGTCGGGCGTGAGGACATGATCAACGCGATCGCGCTCAACTCCACAATGTTCAATCTGGCTCGGATGGCCGGACCAGCGATTGCCGGACTCCTCGTGGCCCGGATCGGCGAGGGGTGGTGCTTTTTTGGCAATGGAATCAGCTATATAGCCGTCATCTCAGGCCTATTGCGCATGCGCTTGGAGCCGTTCCAGCCCCGACCGGCGACGGGATCGGCCATCGCAAACATCCGCGACGGATTCCGCTATGGAGCAGAAACCATGCCGATCCGGTCCATTTTGTTCCAATTGGCGTGCCTCAGCTTCTTTGGTGCGCCCGTAACAGTCCTGATGCCGATCTTCGCGGGACAAGTGTTCGGACGTGGTGCCCAAGGTTTTGGATTTCTGGTGGCCTCGATTGGGTTGGGTGCGAGCACCGGCGCGCTCCTGCTTGCGTCCAGACGGGACGTTCAGGGTTTGAGTGGCTGGCTGGCGGGAGGGGGCATTGGATTGCCGATGGCAGTGGCGGCATTTTCGGCATGCCGCGCGTTTCCCCTGTCTTGTGCGCTCCTGTTTATCGCAGGATTCTGCATGATGGTGCAAGTCGGTGCGTCGAATACCCTAATCCAGTCGATGGCAGCCGAGGAATACAGGGGCCGAGTGATGAGCCTTTATTCGATGATGTTCATCGGGGTGACCCCGCTCGGAGCACTTACAGCAGGTTTCGTCGCCCGCCATCTCGGGGCCCCAAATACTTTGGCGGCCGGGGCCGGCGCGGGACTATTGTCGATGCTCGTTTTCATCACTCGACTCCCACGATTCAGAGTGGAGGCCAGCCAGCTTCTGTCCGTGCAATTTGCACACCGGGACTAGAAGCCTGGAAGGATCCCGGCCGAAAAAGGATTCCCGTCAGCGCGCGAAACCAGAATCGCGGCAGGAAAACTACTGCGGCCGTCCAAGTACACGATGAGAGGCAGCGAATTACCCGTGGCATCGGGGGTAGCTACCACGAACGACACTTGGTAAATTCCGTTCTGGGAAATTACTTGGGTCACGGGATGCTGCAGCCCTCCGACGGTCACCTGCACCCGCGAAGGCGAGACTGTTACGTTCCCGGCCGCAAAATTACCCAGCGAAACGGTCACCGTATCGCCAACCTTGGCTGGATGCGCAAGATCGATTGGTGAGTCCGGGCCGGAGGCCAGGGATAGGATCAAGGCGGGCGAGGGGTCGATAGTGACCAGAACGCTCGGAGCGCTTACGGCTCCGTTGTTCAAGGAAAGGACAGCGGTTCCCGGTGGCAAAGCGCTTGGAATTTGAACGATCAACTGCGTTGGGCTGGCAAAAAGTACTGGCGCGGACAGATTCCCAATCGTGACCGACGGGAGAGCCCCGTTCGACGAAAGATTCGTGCCCTGAACAATCGCCAACGATGTTGGATACACACCGACCAAGCCCGGGGTCGCATTGGTTAGAACCGGGACAACAGCAGGTTGATTTACCACCGCCGAAGTGATCTGGAAGACAAGCACCGCTGAGGCAGATTGGAAACCCGAAACAATGCTGACGTCGGTGTAGCCGATAGCCGCGCCCGGAGCCACGGAAACGTTTACCTGGAAGTGATTGGCCGAGAGGACAAAGACTTTCCGAACGGTGATATCGCTCGAACCAAAGCCAATAATCGGCGGCGCCTGCGAAGGGGAGAACCCGACAGTCGTCAGGTCCAGCAAAGATTCCGACCCGACGGGGAGAGCCGCCGGAATCAGCGAAATCAACTGCGGGGCGACGGAAGTCGAGTAGGAAAAGGTAACAGCCCCCGCCGACTGCACCAGTTGCGAGCTCTGTCCGTCCGAATTGAACACGCTGACAGTGGCGGTTTGCCCACTGGAGCCCACTGGCGCAACAACATTGGCCGTGCCCCGGACCGGATCGATGGCGTTAATCGTTGCCGGCAAACTGTCAAAGTAGATCTTGCTGTCGGAAGCCCAATTCGTTCCAGCAACAGCCACGGTTCCATCCGGACTGGCAGAGACGCGGCTCACGGTCGGAGGGTGGCTCTGGGTAGTTACGATTCCCGCAGGCAATACGTGGAGGAAGTCCGGAGTGGAAAAATATACGTGCTGGGCCCCGACCGCGGGAGACTTTGCGAATGTCAAATCCAAGGCGATATACGTGTAGCCACCGGAAAGATATGGCCGAACACCGCCGTCCCGAAGCCTTGCAGGACCGTCCGAGAGCTGAACATTGAGTCCGGGAGCCTGTCCGTTGGCACCCAGTCCGGCCCCGGCGGCAACCAAACTGACATCGCCATCCAACGAGTCCACGTAGGCTGGTTTGACCGCAATCGTGCCGTTCAGGAAGGAATACACGGATGCGTCGTAAATGCTGACCACGGATCGCGTTGTCAGCCCGATGTTGATATTGTCGGTGGACCGTCCGGTGGCAACCACGACGGGTGCGGCTTTTGTCGCGTCCGTCGTACCGGGATAGAAAAGCGCATTGGTCGGATTGGATGCCGGAGCCAGCGAGCCGTCCGGGTTCCACGGTCCCCGAATATCGGCATCGGGTGGCAGCGGGTGGGCATAAACCGAATACTGTCCCGGAGGCACGCCATCGATCCGGTACGAGCCATCCCGTGCTGTCAGTGCGCTAACCGCCCCAAATCCCGGCTTGATGGCCACAACCGAGGCCATATGGACGCCGGAACCGCCCGCCGTGATTCGACCGGTGATGCTTCCCAACTGCCCGAAACCGGCCCCCGGGTAAAGCGCCGAGATACCGGCGATATCGTCGGCGTCCAAGGGACGCAGGACCGTGGTGGCACGGGTGATCGCGGTTGACATCGTGGACGAAGTGAACGTGTGCTGCAACCCCAGCGCATGCCCCATTTCGTGCACCACGGTCATGAAGAAGGTTTCGTTGAAGCTCGGTCCGGGCGATATTGCAAGATTGCGGTTCAGGTGAATGGCCGAACGCCTTACCGGCAGGAAAGTCCCGTTGGCAGTGACCGGGTTCGCCGTGGACGTCGGTCCGCCGTAGCCGAGCAGGCCGGGCGGAAGATCCTCGAATACCACATCGCCGCCAGGAGTGTTTTGCGCCGTGGCAAGATTCTCAACGCCGCCGAACGCCACACGCAGGTCCGAGGTGGAGACATTGTTCCAAACAGCTGCAGCTTGCTGCACCTGGCCAAGCACAGATCCAAAGCTATCGGTGGCAGTGTAGGCGGCTGGCCCCGAGTCGCTGACGAAAAACGTCACAGTTTTGGAAGGCAGCGCCGCAAGATCAAACTTCTCCGGAGCTCCAACGCCAGCAAGGTAATGCAGAAAGTAGTAATATGCGGGTGCCGGAACGGCGGCCAGCGCCAAGGCCAACGAAGCGGTCGCCAAGCGCCGGGGGAAGTTCATTTGGAGCTCCCCGCCCCCGCTTCCAAGGCTCGGGTCTTCATTGTCGTCAGGCCGATCGACACGGGCTGGTCCGCAATCTTGCGACCCAACTTGTCCAACATCGTCTCGCCTAGACGCTGACGGTCGGCGGTCAGGGAGCCATCCGGCTTGCGGACAACCGTGAAAACGCCTTGGCCAAGCCCCATCAAATGCACAATGCCGGTCGTCGGCGACTTCCACAGAAACAAAACGTATTCCGAGCCCACCAGCAGGTCCGGCATTCCCGGGAACGATTGCCGCAACCCGCTTGCCTGTCCCCCCGGCACAAGAACCTCCGGCACGGGCTGACCCTTCCAAGATTCGAGCGTTTCCAGCTTGTAGTGGGTGTAGATAGTCGAGCCCATGAACCCAGCCGACGATCCTGAAATCCTCGCCCGGACAACGGTGGTCGCGCCTTGGTTCATCTCGTCCATGGACAGTTGCTGTAGCGTCGCCGCCGACAGGACAGCCGGGACGATGGAGGCCAGGACAGCAAAGACTGCCGCGAGATGTGGAACTGGACAACGCATTGGACTACGACTCACCCACCAAGTGCAATTTCACCGCCAAACGTTGCTGTTGGAATGACGGGACTTATGCCGGGACTCCCCCCGCCCTCCGTGCCACTTCGACACGCTTACCGGGACACCGTGTCCCACTTTGGACCAACGGGCACCACTCGGGCCAGGCTGGCGATTCCCTGACTTTGCGGATTGCGCCCGATTCTTGGTACACTGGACAAATGCAATAACGGTTTCGTAACACTTTTCTCCCCCCTGACCCCCGCCATCCGGCCCGCCGTGGCCCCAAGGCACACCACTTTCCACCAAGGAGAACGAATCCGATGAGGCGCTTTTTGCCACCCGGTGTTGTAGTTTTTGCAGGCATGCTAGGAATCGCGGCCGCAGCCCATGCCGAGCAGGATGTAACAAAAACCAGAAGGAAGTTTGATCTTCGCGAGGCGATGCTTCGGAAGTTTTTCAACGAAAACAAATGCCCGGCCGAAAGATTCTCGGGCATCTTTGTTTCCGAGGCAGATTCCCACAGCTTGGATTGGCGGCTTCTCCCCAGTCTCGCCGTAATTGAAACCGGCGGCGGACGAACCGCTCCCAACAACAATCTCTTTGGGTGGGCAAACGGCAAGACCCGCTTTGACAGTATCAGTGAAGCCATTCACACTGTCGCCGCCGCCCTCTCATTTGGTTCGGCCTATAAGGGCAAGGACACGGCGGGGAAGCTGAAAATCTACAACCACAGCGCCGCGTACGGAAGCAAGGTTGCGGGCATGATGGACCGGATCGCACCTTCGCCGGTCGTCGACTTGGAGTAGCCTGGAAGGTTGGAATCGCGGAGGGGCTCCCGAAAGAGCCCTCTTTCCTAGATCCCTTCGCCTTCGATCAATTGCTCCTCGTGGCCTGAAAGAGCTGCCCGCTTTTCCAGTTGACGGATGGCCTCGTTGGTCGCCAACCGCCGCAGGTCAATCGCTCCGGGTGGCACCGACGCCACCGCAATCAGGATCAATCCGGCGGATTTCGCAAGCGCGAGGGCACCGGAATCCGGTGTGGGCAGAACCGCCACGTTGGCACCACGGTCGAACAACTCGCGCTCCAGAAGCAGTGCGGATTCCTGGTCCTCCACCGCCACAATCGCGCCCCGGTGGCCAAACCGTGCCTCGCGTTCGACCGGCGAAACCTGTCCGCGCGTTTCCTCCCGGCCCTCGATATCGACGATCATACCCGCGCCCAAGGTCTCATTGGACAGGGGGTCGATTACGATGAACGCCCCGGTCACCCGGTTGAGCGTGTAGGCATCAAAATAAAGCGGATGGTGGGTTTCTATGGAGATTTCCGCAATCTCGTTCAGCTGGAGCCGGGCCGCACCCACTTTTTCCAGCGTATTCACATCCACCCGGAAGTTGATCGCGCGGACCACTCCCCGCACTTGGTGGCTGGTGTGCTTGATGAAGTAGCCCCGACCGGGTTCCATTGCCTGGGCGTTCATCCAAACACAGTTGGCCCGGAATCGCCGCGCAACATGGGGCAACTTCGCGGCGGGCACCAGAACGTCGCCTCGGCTGATGTCGATCTCGTCCGCTAGGCAAATCGTGACCGATTGCGGCGCGACCGCGGATTCCAAATCCCCATCATACGTGACAATCCGCGTAATCTTCGACACCCGACGTGCGGGAAGCGCCATTACTTCGTCGCCCGGGCGGAACACACCGGACGCAACCTGCCCAGCGTAGCCGCGGAAATCCAGATTGGGCCGCACTACGTACTGGACGGGGAAGCGCGCTGGCAGCAACTCGCGATCCTCGTCAACCGCCACCGTCTCCAGATGGTCCAGCAACGCCGGACCGCTGTACCACGGCGTGTGGGTACTCCGGTCCACCACGTTGTCACCGTCACGCGCGCTGATCGGGATGAAGAGCGCCCCGGGCGCGCCAATCCGGCGCAGAAATTCCGTGAACTCGGTACGGATGGCATCGTACACGGCCTCGTCGAAGGCGACGAGGTCCATCTTGTTGATCGCGACCACAAAGTGGCGGATACCAAGGAGGTTCGCAATGAAGGCGTGGCGACGGGATTGCTGAAGAACACCATTGCGGGCGTCGATCAAGATAATGGCAAGGTCGGCGGTCGAGGCACCCGTCGCCATGTTGCGGGTATACTGCTCGTGGCCCGGGGTGTCCGCGATGATGAATTTCCGCTTGGGCGTCGAAAAGTAGCGGTACGCGACGTCGATCGTGATCCCTTGCTCGCGTTCGGCCCGCAAACCGTCGGTCAATAACGCCAGATCGATCTTGCCGCCATTTCCGCCCACCGAGGAGCCCGAACTGCCCACCGACGCCTTTGCGACGCTCGCCAACTGGTCCTCGTAGACGCCCTTCGAGTCATACAGCAACCGCCCGATAAGGGTGCTCTTTCCGTCGTCGACGCTACCTGCTGTGGAAAATCTTAGGAGGCTCATCTTAAAAATACCCCTCCCGCTTCTTGATTTCCATGGAGCCTTCCTGGTCATGGTCGATCACGCGGTTCTCACGTTCGGATCGCCGAACAAGCTTCATCTCGTCAATAATCTTCTCGATCGTGTCGGCCTCGGAACGAATCGCCCCTGTGCAAGGACTGCATCCGAGGGAGCGCATCCGGCACATCACCATCTCCGCCTTTTCGCCGGGCATCAGCATGAAGTCCTGTTCCACGGGAACCAGCGAACTCCCACGAACAACCATGGGGCGTGGCTTGGCGTAATACAGGGGAACGATCGGAATATTCTCCCTTTCGATGTACTGCCAAACGTCCAACTCGGTCCAATTGGACAGCGGGAACACGCGGATGTGCTGCCCTTTGTCCACGCGGGCGTTGTAGACACTCCACAGCTCCGGACGCTGGTTCTTGGGATCCCACTGGCCGAACTCGTCACGGAATGAGTAAACCCGTTCCTTCGCCCGCGACTTTTCCTCGTCGCGCCGAGCGCCGCCGAAAGCGGCATCGTAGCCGCCGGCTGCCAGCCCGTCCAGCAGCGCCCTGGTCTTTAGAAGACCGCAGCATTTCTGCGTCCCGATCCGAAGAGGATTTGCGCCATCTTCAATAGCCGACCGGTTGGTGTGTACAATCAACCGGGCACCGATGGACTCCACGAACTTGTCCCGGAACTCGATCATTTCACGGAACTTGTACGTCGTGTCAATGTGCAGCAACGGAAATGGAATCAGCCCCGGATGGAAGGCTTTTTGGGCAAGCCGCACCATCACGGAGGAGTCCTTTCCGATGGAATACAGCATCACTGGATTCTGGAATTCCGCCGCTACTTCGCGAATTATATGGATGCTCTCAGCTTCGAGCAGGTCAAGGTGGTCCACTGCTCCTCCAGAATACACCACCAACTCTATCGAGATGGGGTAGATGGATTGACGTCATCTAACGAGGGAAAACAAGATGCAAAAATGCGCCCCACACCGGCCCGTAGACGTAGTCGATCAAACGCCAGCCGAGCATCAAACCGATCAAGGCGAAACTACGGTACTCCACCCGCCACTCCTGCAGCCGGCGCGCCCCGTTTGGCGTGGTGAATAGACCCAGCACCCCGTAACCGTCAAGTGGGGGGAACGGCAGCAAATTCAGGCAGCCCAGGAGAATGTTCATGGAGAACATCACGCTCAGAACAGTAGCAACACCTTCCATCGGCGATCCCGCCGGGGCCTCAACCAAATGGTAGGCCGAAACATCCCCGTAACCGAAAACACCAGCCATCAGCCCGACCCTCAGTGCCACCGCCGAAACGATCACGAGGCCAAAATTCGCTGCGGGCCCTGCCAAAGACATCCAAGCGGCCCGCTTGGGATAGCGCAGTGCCCACAGCATGTCGTAAGGGGCGCTTGCCCACCCAATCAGCCCGGACTGCGATAGCCAACTGAGCAGTGGCATCACGACCATGCCGAAAGGCTCCCTGCGGATGTGCGGGATCGGATTCAGGGAGACTTGCCCCCCTTCGGCGGCAGTCGAATCGCCCCCAATCTTGGCAGCCAAGGCGTGGGCGGCTTCGTGGCACGTCGTCGAAAGGAGAAACACAACGTACTGCACGAATCCTAGCGCAATTTGATCAGGATTCAAAGGTTAGTATAGCCTCATACGAAAATGGGGCCAATGTACTGGATTCCGATGGGCATGGACGGGCATTCTAGGGCTGGCCTCCCGAACTCACCGGTGGCGGATTGAAGTTGCAGCCCGCGTCCGTGGCAGCACACCCGGAGGCTGCGGTCCCGGTTGTGGAACCGGCTGATGAGGAACCCGATGCCGAGGCACTGGACGCCAAGCCGACGGCTGCCGCACTTGCGGCAGCAACGGCACCGCCAGCAACCGCTATCGTGGTAGCGCTGATTCCGGCAACTGCCGCAGTCGCGGCTCCGGCGCTGGCTGCGACGCCACCGGCAACAGCCCCTCCGGCGGCAACAGCCCCTCCGGCGGCAGCAGCACCGCCCGCAGCAGCACCGCCCGCGGCAGCACCGCCCGTGGCAGCACCGCCGACGACGCCGGCACTACCAGCCCCTGCGGCTGCCGCGCGGGATGCCAACTGCAACGGACCAGTCTCGCCGCACGCCCGGACGCCATCCTCAACATACTTCCCCGCGTCGGCCTTCCGCACCACGCTTGACGATTTGTCCAAGCGAACAGTGCCCTTGGTACTGGCGGGGGGCATGTAAAGTTTGCCACCGGCGCAAATATAGAGATTGATCGGCGTCGTCTGGAAGGTGACCCCGCCTTGCCGGAGATAGATGTACGTCTTCCCGTTTTCCAAGGTGAGAACCTTGGCCTTGCTGTCCTTGTCGAAAGTCAGGCGGTTACCGTCAGTCGCAATAAAAATGGCTTGGGCGGAGGTCACGGCAATTTCATCACCGTCGGTCAATGGCCACACGGGCGAAGCTGCCGGGGACATCACCGAGCCGTCTATCAACACCGGAGCCACGCTCTTGAGAGTACCCACCGGGGTACGGCGCTGTTGGGCCTGTGCCTGTGCTAGAAATCCGTGGGCGACGGTGGCGGCGAGGATTGCCCCGAGCGCCAATCGGGCAAATGGGCGTGCGACTGCGAAATCTGACAAGCGGATTTACTTCCTTCTCCAACGGTAGCAGTTTTTCACCGGCTGGGCACCAGCACCAAGTCGTCCACCCACGCGGTCCCATTTGGCCGATTGACGAAACTCAGGCTTTTCATCCGGACAATCTCGGCCCGCAACTGGCCGGCTGGGGCGGGAACGGTGAACAATACTGAAACATGTGTCCAGTCGGCAGTGCCACGCACCTTTCGCGTCACACCAAACACCGTATTCGTGGACGGGTCGACTAGCCGCACACCCACCCCCTCGTCTGTGGTGAGGGCACTGGTTCGTACCCATGCGCTTAGTTCGTACCGGCCCGGTACTAGAACCACAGGCTGACCCAAATGGTGGAAATCCTGGTTCGCCATCCCATCGAAATCCGCTGCAACGAAATCCAAGCGCGCGGAACGCTGTCCCGTGTGGGACACCCGATTGTCCATGGTCGTCCGAATGCCTGGAAATGGAAGTACGGACCAGTCAAAACCCCCAGGCTTCCATTCGCTCTCGAAGGATGGATTATCCAGCCAATTGGTATCCCGATAGGATCCCGGTTCCGAGGCCGAGTAAGCCTTCCAAACCGACGCTGCCGGGCCAGGCCGATGGTGCTCCAACAGCCACTGGGCCCAAATCCGCGCGTCGGGATCGCCTGCAAACCCAAGGCGCTCCAGCGAAGCCCACGAGAACGAAAGAGCCGATTCGTCCCCGTGGCCAACCAAATACCGGAAGAAGGCCGTCGCCGCACGGCGTTGGTTCCCAATTCCGACGGCCCACACGTGGTCCAAAGCCCCGCCCAGCCGCCAATAGTTGGCAAAAATCATATCGTCAAACTCCGGCGCAGCCCGCAATGCCGCCGAACCCAAACGCAGAGCTGTATCCGTATTTCCCCGCATGAAGTGGAAATTGGATGCCCTCACCAATACTTGGGGTGCTCCAGGCCCCAGTTTGACCGCCCGTTCGAAACAGTATTCAGCCTCCTTTATCTGCCCGGCTTCCGCCAACGTTGCACCAAGATCCGTCCACCGATAGGGAAATGCGGTGTCCCCCGCGAGTGCTTCGCGAAATAAGGGGATCGCAGCGCCAGCCGCCCCCGCGTCCGCCTCCCACAGGCGTGCGTACCCCATATTGGCTAGCTTTTGGGGAGCTCCATCAGGGCGCCCCCCGATCCAGATTGCGGCCAAGAGTACCGGAATCGCCAATGGCCATTTATCCCGAAGCAAATGCACAAAGAACTCCGGAGGTCTAGTACTCATTCTGATCCCTGGGTGAAGACACCGCATCCAATTTGCTGTAACGTGGTTTTATTGGTGGCGGCTGAAAATTCATGGGATTCCGAGCGCAAATTTTAGTATCGGCCTTGGCTGTCGCGGCGTACGCGCAGCCGGAGCCGGTTCCGGCCACCTTGGTGAATGCGCCGAGGAACGCCGCAGAATCCATCCAACGTTCATCGTACCTACTGGGTTCGGGAGACCAGATCTCAATTCGGGTCGCCGAAGCGGACGAGATACCCGACAAGCCTTTCCGCATTGATGAAAAAGGGGATTTCGACCTACCGATGGTGGGGCGTGTCCATGCCGCCGGCCTATCCGTGGGCGAACTGCAAATCAAGCTGGTCAAGGATTTTGCGGTCTTCATCAAAGAACCACAGGTAACTGTTTCCGTAACCGACACCAGAAGCCAGCCAGTTTCCATCTTGGGGGCAGTGAACGCCCCCGGGGTACACCAACTGCAAGGCCGCAAGACACTGGTCGAGGTCCTGGCGGTCGCGGGCGGACTCCGGTCGGACTGCGGGTACCGGATCAAGATTACCCGGCGGGCGCTATGGGGACCGATACCACTTCCTGGCGCCACCATGGACGCCGATGCACACGTCACGGTGGCCGAGGTCGCAGTCAAAGGTTTGTTGGAGGCAGTCGGTCCCAAGGACAACATTGAAATCAAGCCAGACGACGTGATCACCATCCCCATCGCCGAAATGATTTACGTCATCGGTGACGTGAAGAAATCCGGGGGGTTCGTTCTCGGACAGCGCCCAACGGTCTCGGCGATGCAGGCCTTGGCGATGGCTGAAGGGTTGGCACCAATGGCCAAGCCCTCCGACGCCCGAATATTGCGCCAAGTCACCGGAGAATCCACCCGCACAGAGATTCCCGTGGACCTGAGAAAGATCATGGCCGGCAAGGCTGGCGACGTTACATTGCAACAAAACGACATTCTATTTGTGCCGACGAATACTTTCAAGAAACTCGGTGCCCGCTCCATTGACGCGATGTTCGGGCTCGGTGCAAGCATGGCGGTATACAGACCGTGAGCAATTTTGGAAATAGCCCACTGGTACCGGGTTCCGGCAGGGATCGGCACTTGCGGGGGCTCAACTCCCGAGGAAACGGCGGGCAGTCTGATTTGGCGGACACCGGCCATGAGACCCGCAGCGGGGAGAACGCGCCGTTCCACCAGAAGTTCTGGGAAGTACTCCGGCTGACCAGGCGCCGCAAAGCGGTCATTGCAATCATGTCCATGGTCGGCGCGGCTGCAGGCATGGCCATACGGCTGCCAAGGGTGCCTTCTTTCAAAGCGAGCACCGCCGTGGAAGTGCAAGCCGTCACTGAGGATTTTGGGTTCGGCAAAGATTCCAACGCCAACTCTGCCAACATGTTCCCGGACATCGACCTAGCTACCCAAGCGAGGGTCATGCGCTCCAAGATTCTCCGGGACCGGGTCATCGCAAAGCTGGTGGCGGATGATCATATTCAGGTCCAGTTTCCCCGCGACCGGTACCGCGAACTGGCCCAGGCTCTGCATGTTTCCAATGGACCGGCTGGAGTGAAGGACCCCGACAAGCTGCGGGCCTCGATGATAGAAGACGCTGTGGAATCGCTCCAAGTGGCCGTCACCCGGAACAGCCGGATCATGGAGATCACGTGCCAATCCTCAGACGCCAAACTGGCCGCGCTCGCAAGCAACACGCTCGCATCGGAATACATCGACCAGTCGTTGGAAACCCGCTGGCAGTCAGCCAAACACACCGGTGAGTGGCTGGGCCGCCAAATGGACGACATGAAGGTCAAGCTGGAGAAATCGGAAGAGCAACTCCAGGGCTATGCGACTGCGATGAATCTGGTGGTGACCGGTGGCAAGGACAACCGGAGCAACGTGTCCGACGAGAAGCTGCGTCAACTCCAGACGGAGCTTTCAGGTGCCGAGGCGGACAGAATCGCGAAACAGGCCAAGTTTGAAATGGCATCTTCGACTCGCACCGAGTCGCTCGGACAACTTCTGGATGACCAGACATTGCGTACCGACCAGGGTAAGCTCACGGACCTGCGCCGGGAGATGGCGGAGTTGTCGACAACGCTGACTCCGGCCCATCCCAAAGTCAAGAAACTGCAAGCGCAGATTGGCGAGTTGGAAACCTCGGAAAAGAGCTACCGGCAACGGGTTTTGGACCGAATCCAGAATGACTTCCGCGAGGCCGAGCGCCGGGAAAAGCTGCTTTCGACAAAGTACGCCGCACAGTCCGGCGTGGTCTCCGCCGAGGGTGGCAAGTTGATCCGGTACAACCTATTGCAGCGGGAGGTTGACACCAACCGGCAACTTTACGAGGCCCTGCTGCAAAAAGTGAAAGAGGCTGGCATCAGCGCCGCCCTTCGCGCATCCAATATCCGCGTGGTGGATCCGGCCCAAGTGCCGCCAACACCGTACTCTCCGGACTTGACCATGGCGGGAGCGCTGGGATGGCTGGTCGGTCTGTTCGGTGGATTCATGATAGCGATTTTGCAGGAAAAGGTGTCGCGCAGCATCGAAGCTCCAGCGGATGCACTTTTCCACTTGAATGTGCCGCTGCTAGGGGCTGTACCTGCCCGAAATATTGATGGTGCGTCATCCCCTGCCCGACTGCTAGCGGCCGGGTCCACAGGGCCCTCCGTGCTGACGGACTTCGACGGCAGCCGATCCGCGATGGCCGAGGCCTTCCGATCGATCCTGACTTCGATTCTGTTCACCGGCAGACGGCAGGCCGCTCAGGTCCTTGTAGTGGCCAGCCCCGGCGCATCCGAGGGCAAGACCACGGTGACCAGCAACTTGGCTCTCGCGTTTGCCGAGGCCAACCGCAGCGTCCTGCTAATCGACTGCGACATGAGGCGTCCCCGGCTCCATGACGTCTTCAATGTTCCGAATAAGGTCGGCCTCGCAGGTGCCTTGGCGGATAAGTCTCCGATGGAGGCGCGCTCCCTGTTCCTGCATCTGCACGGCACAGACAAGCCCGGGGTGACCGTGCTGCCCAGCGGTACGCTCGATTCCGGCGCGGCCAATCTACTCCACTCCCGCAGGTTCGAGGAACTGATTGCCTTGGCCCGCGAGCATTTCGACATTGTCCTTCTCGATACGCCGCCGCTATTGCAACTTGCGGATGCCCGCATCGTGGGAGCGCTTGCCGATGGAGTCGTGCTGGTGGTCCGGGCCGGCCAGACGATGCGGGATTCCGCGGTCGCCGCACGCCAACAGCTGGACGAAGATGGCATACCGGTTCTCGGCGTGGTTCTGAACGACTGGGACCCCAAGGCTGTTGGATACTACGGTTACGAGTATTACGGACACTCGTACTATTCCACGGCTCAAAGTGAGACCCGCGTCCCGACCGCATAGCAGGCGAGCGAGAATTGGCGACGCGCATAGGCGCGCCATGCCTTTTCTATTTGCAGCACTGCTTCTGTATACGCAGTGGAACAACGGGGGTATTTCGGAAAGAGCTTGGGGCCGGACCATGGGCTTCACGTGTATTGCCTCGATCGCGATCTGGTTGTTCAGACCGAGAGGCGGGTTTGCGCCTCAGCCGTCGGGCGCTCTCCTCGCGGGCATGGGATTACTGGTCGCAATCGTAGGCCTGCAACTTGCGCCGATGCCGATTGACTGGATCGGCATCATATCCCCCGCGCGGGCCGAGCTCGACCTGGCGCTCGGCGGACTCGGCATGGCGCGCCGCTGGATTCCCCTGAGCGTATCTCCGACCGCGACTCTTGCGCACTTGGCACGCCTCCTCACGTATCTTCTGGTCTTCCTCTTGGCACGGGAATCCGGCTGGCGACTTGGCCGCAGGATTTGGCACTTGGCGATTCCGTTGGTTGTGGTTGCGGCGATTGAGGCCGGAATCGGGCTCAACCAATACTCGGTGGCCCCGGCCCATGGCTTGTACCCCAATCCGAACCACTTTGCGGGCTTTTTGGAGATGTCCCTTCCGTTTTCTTTGACCCTGGCCATGTGGCCAAACCGGCTGGGTAGCGCGAAGATCGCGCAGCGGGTGGGGCTGGGCTTGGTTTCCGCCCTGATCCTCGTGGCCCAGATTTGCTCATTATCGCGGGCAGGTTTCGCAGCGATGGCCGCATCGACCGGGGTGTTACTCGGGATCGGAATCTTTCGTTCGCGTACGTCGGACACGGGAACCACGCTGAAGGTACTGGCAGTGGCCTGTACGGCGGTGGTGATTCCGGTCTCGCTTCTGTTCCTCGCTCCTGATCGATTCATCGACCACCTGGGCAGCCTCACCACGGCAAGCGGATCGATTTCGGACGCACGGTTCAGCTTCTGGAATGAAACGCTCCACCTGATTGGCAAGTTTCCGTTGTTCGGAACCGGGCTCGGCACATACGTTTCAGCCATCCAGCGCTACCGGGATTCGGTGCCCATGTCACTTCTGGATTACGCGCACAACGACTACCTTCAACTAGCGGCGGAACTTGGCTTGGTGGGAATGCTACCGCTGGCGTTCTCGGCCTTCTACTGCCTCCGATGTTCGTTCCGAGCCGCCCTGTCCAAGGTTGAGGGCATCAGCAGCCAGATGGCTGCGGCTTGTGCGGCTTCCCTGGTGGCGATTGCCGTACACTCCCTGGCAGATTTCAATCTCTACATTCCGGCCAATGCGATGACGGTGGCATGGGTTGCCGGATTGGGTTGTGCGTTGGAACTCCGGGCTAGCTTGTTGGAGCCTCGGAAAATCCCCGTCATTGCAGTTCAAACTGAATCTTGACGTCGGAGCCGTACCGTTCATACCGCGAGAAGGCTGTGACGTTCCATTCCGCCCGGTTTCCGCGACCGGGGCGCGTGATCCGGTATAGGCCTCGTTCGGGAACCGTAAACACCTGACCGCCGACATCCTGCTGACCGAAACGGACCTCCCACGAGACCCGGTCGACGCCTGTTTGTTCCGGCAACGTGCCGGACGACCACACAATCCGCTGAATCTCCCCGGTCTTTGGATCAACGTGCAATTTGCCGTCAAAATCCAGCCAATGGATCTTGCCATCGATCCGGAGAAACCAACGTCGGCTGGAGGCTGGCACGCGGAATGCCAAGGTCCGTTCGCCGTTGGCATACGACTCCCGCGCGTTGGCAACCGAGTCACGGGTCACCCTGAGAACCGTGGCCAGTTCGCCGAAGGACCACAAACCAGCAACCTCTTCAGAGCTTCCAAAACTACGCTGGCCGTTGCGGATCTCGGAATACCGCTCTGTGCCGTCAGCGAGTTCCACAACAGCGAGAAACTCGTCCAGCTTCTTCGACTGGCCACGGTTCCCGACAAAACGGGTAATGGTTTCGTGGACGACCACGTTTGAAAGAGCATCGAGCTTGCGTTCGAGCTCGTCACTGACGGTCCGAGCCTCCGCCCCGGTGGCGGAAAGCAGGGTTCCGAGCGTCAACAAAACCCACGTCGAGCGATGTTTCATCGCAACCTCCCTGCTCCAGAATCGACCGGCTGGAAGCGGCAAGCACCGGCCGCTACGATTTCGACCCCGCCCCGGCTCACACGCAACATGGAGACAGGTCCGCCCACCAAATCCGGACGCTCCTTGTAAGAGAGCTGAATCAGGGTCTCGGCCTTGTGCGTATCGGGCTTGGCGATGAACCTGGTCTCGCTGCGAACAAAGTTGTCAATGGCACCGTGCACGCCAAGGAAATAACCGGATGACGAGGCCGGACAGTCGCCCGCACAACCCATCACATTCGGGTGCAGCTGGACCTTGGCGGTACCGCCATCGACAGCGAACTCCAATACCTTCGCCGCAGGCCGGTTGGCTTCGACACCAACAATGGTCAGCTGGAGCGCCGCGGCTCCGGCATACTGCGACGCAAATGACTGCGGGTCCTTGTCACGAATCGCTTCAAGGATGCCTCTGAGCCGGGGCGAAAGAAGATCCCATAACTGGGGCCCAAGTGCAGACATGTTTTCAGACAGCCCGGTAGCTGCCTCGATCTCTTTGACAACATCGAACGCGGAGTTGCCGGAACCATCCGACCCCCGCGTCAAACCCGATACCAAGATGTAGAAGTGGCCTGTCCTGGCAATCTTGCAGATGTTGTCCTGCTGGAGGTTCGAGCCTTGGCCGAAGACTTGGTAGGTCTCCAGACTATCGATGGCGGCAACCAGCAGATTTGATGAGCGTAGGACCACAACAGACGTGGCGTGTGCGTATTGAGGACACGATATCGCCACAACCAGCCCAACGAGCCAGTTGATCCCGTAGTTTGACCGCCGACGCGTTGCCATCACAGACGCCCTCGATCCAATACTACCATTGGTACTAGTACCACCATAGCCTCCGTTATTTACCTACCCTATAGAACGGCGTTTTCGGGCAGAAACTTTAGCACCTGGCGATATATTTTTTCTCAGATTTTGAGGTCTGACAACTGCAATTGGCTCAACGGAGCGATGAGAGATAGGTTTCCACTCCGGCGCAGATGGATTCGGCTATTTGCTGGCGACCGGCGGGGGTTGCCAAGCGGGCCTCGTCGGAAGGATTGCTGAGGAACCCGATTTCCACGAGTACCGATGGCATTGCAGCCCCGGTCAGGACTAAAAACGGCGCGTGTTTCACGCCCCGATCTGTCCAACGCTTTCCGGCAACGGTCGACTGGATCGTTCCGGCAAGCAATTTTGATTCGGTCCGCTTCTCGTTGGCAGCGATGGCTTGGAGAAGCCCTCGCAGTTGCCCGATCGACATTCCGTTGCCTGCATTTTCGCGGGCTGCAAGATCGGTCGCCATGTTGCTTCCGGAAAAATTCAGGTAGTAGGTCTCGACTCCACGGGGACCGGGCGTCGGCGAGGAGTTGGCGTGTATGGATAGAAAGATATCAGCCTCGCCGGTGTTCGCGATCGCGGTCCGCCGTCGAAGGTCGATAAAAGTGTCATCGGATCTGGTCAACAACACATCCACGGCAGTGCGGGTCCGCGCCAAGCGGCTGAGGCGCAGTGCGACGTCGAGGACGACCTCCTTTTCGCGCAAACCCGAAGGGCCGACAGCCCCTTCGTCATGGCCTCCATGTCCCGCATCCAGCACGATGCGCCGGACCGACAGGCCCAAGGTCCGGGACAGGGAACGGCTTTCCGGAATAGCCTCTGCCGGGGGCAATACCGGAGGAGCCAGTATTGTTATCGCCTTGGCCAGCACGCGGCCCGGATTCAGCATCACATTCGGGGGGTGTTGTGGCAATGTCGGTGGCTGGAAGAACCAGCCGAGAGTGCTTGGCGGAGCAGTCCAACCCGCGATGGTGAAAAACAAAAAGCCCGCGCAGAACCTCACAAGGAGATAGTGGCGCGGGCCGGATTATTTCTCAGTGAAAAAACTACAGCTGGTTCAGTTCGACGGAGGTGAAGAAGTAGGCCAATTCCTGGGCGGCCGTCTCCGGCGCGTCGGAACCATGGATTGCGTTGCGTTCGATGCTCTCGGCGAACAGCTTGCGGATAGTGCCGTCCGCAGCGTTGGCCGGGTTGGTGGCACCCATGACTTCACGAAGGGTCTTCACTGCGTCCTCGCGCTCCAAGGCCAGAAGGACAACGGGCCCTTCCATCATGAAGGTGACGAGCGAGTTGTAGAAGGGGCGTTCCTTGTGGACGGCGTAAAAACCGCCAGCCACGGACTGGCTGAGACGCGTCATGCGCATGGCAACGATGCGGAATCCCGCACCTTCCAAATGCGCCAGGATTTGGCCCGCCCTGCCCGAGGCAACGGCGTCCGGCTTGATGATCGAAAAAGTCTTTTGCATAGTGTTTGAAAGTCCTTGGCTGGAGGTCGAGATTACCTGCCCAGCAGCCGGGCGATATTCTCGCCGATTTGGGCCGGGGATTCGCAGACTGTGATGCCCGCGTCCTGCATGGCCTTGATTTTGTCCGAAGCTGCGCCCGAGCCGCCAGAAATGATGGCACCGGCATGGCCCATGCGGCGTCCGGGAGGCGCGGTTTGCCCTGCGATAAAGCCGACGACCGGCTTTTTCACGTTTTCCTTGATGAAAGCTGCAGCCTTCTCCTCGGCGTCGCCGCCGATTTCGCCGATCATGACGATGGCATGGGTGTCCGGGTCGTCATTGAGCAGCCGAATGGCGTCCGTGTGGGTGGTCCCGATGATGGGATCGCCGCCGATACCGATGCAGGTGGACTGGCCGATACCCAGCTTGGTCAACTGGCCGACCGCTTCATAGGTCAAGGTGCCGGAGCGCGAAACCACGCCGACATTGCCTTCCAAGTGGATGTGGCCGGGCATGATGCCGATCTTGCACTTGCCGGGGGATATGACGCCGGGGCAGTTGGGGCCGATGAGGCGGGAGTTCTTGGTTTTCAGGAACGACCACGCCTTGACCATGTCGATCACCGGGATTCCTTCGGTGATGCAGACGATCAGTTCGATACCGGCATCGGCAGCTTCCATAATCGAATCAGCCGCGAATGGCGGCGGAACGAAGATGACAGTGGCGTTTGCACCGGTTTCCTTGACCGCTTGGGAAACTGTGTTGAAAACGGGGCGGTCCAAGTGGATTGCGCCACCCTTGCCGGGCGTGACGCCGCCAACGACGTTGGTGCCATAGGCAATCGCGGTGGAGGCATGGAAGGTGCCTTCCTTGCCGGTAAATCCCTGGACGATCAGCCGCGTGTTCTTGTCGACGAGTACGCTCATTAGTTCACACCCCCACTGTTTCCAGCCGAAGAGGCCGCTGCGACAACCTTTTCCGCAGCGTCCTTCATGCCGTCGGCGACGATGAAGTTGAAGCCGGAGTTTTCAAGAACCTCGCGGCCCAATTCCACATTGGTGCCTTCCATGCGGACTACGATGGGAATCGTGATGCCCAAATCGCGCGCCGCAGCCACGACGCCGTTGGCCAGCGTGTCGCAACGCAAAATGCCGCCGAAAACGTTGATGAGAACGGCCTTGACGGCGGGATCGCCCAGCAGGATGCGGAAAGCGTTCTTGACCTGCTCTGCGCTGGCACCGCCGCCGACGTCGAGGAAGTTCGCCGGGGAGCCGCCCGCGTATTTAATAATGTCCATGGTGCCCATGGCCAGACCGGCACCGTTCACCATGCAGGCGATGTTGCCATCGAGCTTGATGTAGTTCAGGCCGAATTTGGAGGCTTCGACTTCGAGCGGGTCCTCTTCGTTGATGTCCCGAAGTGCCGCGATGTCCTTGTGGCGGAACAGGGCGTTGTCGTCAAAGTTGATCTTGGCGTCCAAGGCGAACACGCGGTTGTCCTTGGTCAGCATGAAGGGGTTGATTTCAGCGAGGGTCGCGTCGGTTTCAAGGCAGGCCTTGGCCAGCGCGATCATGGCCTGGACCGCGCCGTTGATGGCGGGTGCCGGGATACCGATGCCGAACGCCAGTTTGCGCGCCTGGTAGGGTTGGAGGCCGATGCCGGGCTCGATGACTTCCTTGAGGATCGCGTCGGGGTTCTCATGCGCGACCTCCTCAATCTCCATGCCGCCGGCAGCGGACGCCATGAAGACGAGCTTGCCGGTTCCACGGTCGAGAACGATACCGAGATACAGTTCCTTGTCGATCGGGAGCGTTTCCTCGATCAGCAGACGCTGCACCAAACGGCCCTCGGGACCGGTCTGGTGGGTGATGAGCGTCATGCCGAGGATCTTTTCGGCCCAGGACTTGGCGTCGGCAGCGTCCTTGGCAACCTTGACGCCGCCGCCTTTGCCGCGGCCTCCGGCGTGGATTTGGGCTTTGACGACGACACTGCCGCCGAGCTCCAGAGCTACCGCCTCGGCTTCGGCGGCGGTAAACGCCACCTTCCCGCGAGGTACGGGGACGTTGTATCGGGCAAGGATTTCCTTGGCCTGATATTCGTGGATTTTCATGGTGGGAAGTACGAACGGCTTTTGGCTGAAATTTCCCGTGTCCCTGCAGACCCGGAACCCCGAGTTTACCACGCGAACGGGTCCATGGGTCAAAACGGGGGCCAGCCTCATGCGGTCCTTCCGCTGGTGGGAGAGGCGGGCTGGGAGGTGGATGCCGGGGGACTGGGCCGGTCTTGGGTTTGTTTCGCCAATTTTTGCGCGTAGGCCCTGAGTTTCCAGGCGCGCCGGGCGGCACGGCCGGTGGGGGGATGGGTTGGCTTGGGTTCGTTTTTCTGTTTTTGGATTTCGGGTTCGGGGAATGAAGCCGGTTCGGGATTGTGCTCCGGGATCGGCGCGGACGGGGCTGTCTCCTGTTGGCGGAATTTGCGGTAGGCCATTAGGGATCGGGCTGCGCGTTCGTACATGCGGGTGAAGCGGGCCTCGTAGCGGTTGAGGAGTTCGAAGGACCGGCTCTCCTCGGCGAGCGAGGTGATGGCCAAGTAATGGTGGGTCGTTTCCGGGTTTTGGATTTCGGACTTGGCGAGTTGGAGGTTGATGCCGGCGGATTCGAG
>CAIYDY010000059.1 GCA_903925015.1 uncultured Acidobacteriia bacterium | reverse complement strand
GGGTTTCCCCCTCCTCCTCCAAAATCCGGTACATGGTGCGGATGGAACAGTGGTATTCGCCTTCGTCCAGCAGCGTGGCGTACACGGCGGCGGGCGAAACATCCAGGAAACGCTCCTCGTGGAGCCGCGAAACGACCGTTTCGCGCTCCGACGGCGAAAGAGCCCGCGGCTGGACCGCCTTGCGGACGGGCCGCTTGGCAGCCGCCCCCTCCGCACGGGTCCTCCTGTAAAAGGAAGCACGGGGGAGGCCCAGCGCCGCGCATGCCTGCGCGACCCCGACCACCGGGGCCAGCTCGGCAACCCCCGCCATCACAGCAGCCCTGTTTCCGCCGGAATGGTCCCGGCCAACAGGGCAGCCACTTTTTTTTGGACGTCGATCACGATTTCGGCCTTGCGAAGACGTTCGGCAAGCCGGTCGTAGTCCCGTTTGAGTTGGCGGTACTGCTCCGAAAGCGCGGCCTCGTCCGCACCCATGGCCTTGGGGCCGCGCTTCTGGGGAGCCAGCGCAGCCTCGATGCCGGCTTCGCGCTCCCTCCGCCAAGTGGCAAGAAGGGAGGAGTACAACCCCTCGCGGAGCAGCAGGGCGCCGATCGCCCCCGGCTCCTTCGCGGCGTCGGCCTGCGACAGAATCCGGCGCTTGTATTCCGCCGTGAACCGCCGGCGCTTGGCGCGCGCCACCACTTCAGGATCGGGACGTGGTGCCGGGGGCCCGTCCAGGTCGTGCATCACCGCGTTGAAAATTCCCATACCTGCCGAAACCGGGACCGGGCTCGTAAAACCGTTTGTCGTCATGATGAGGTTTGCCTTTCCCGCCCCGCACTGTAATTTTTGTCACACAGGCTGGCTCATCAAGCTTGACACAGAGGGTAAACGTTGCGGGTCACTTTGCCGGTTTGTGGATATCGCGTCGAAGTTGTGTTGTGACCTGAATACAGCGACGCGGAGAGAGCGCTCTTAGAAGGTTGACGGCAGAACCGGCGTCCGAGCCACTCAGTCTCGCCGCGTGAAAGCAATTGCCACGTGATCCGTCAGTTGCCAGAGCTGGCAGCGTTTTATTGTGTGCACGGAATTTTCGTAACAGTTCAGCCCCGTGGACTCCCAGCTGAAGGCGCGGGAAGAAAAGAGTCTAAAAAATCTTCACTTGAGGCCTGGACGTTTGGCGCGGAACCTAGCAACTTGGATGTTTGGGGTGCGCCAACTGCCAGCAACGGGGTTCGACAACCGGTTCCGGGCCGGGGCCGCGGCGTTTTGAACGCGAGAACGAGCGTCTGCTGAGCGAGGCCGAAAAGCAGATCGCCGACCTGGAGCGCCAGCTTGGCTTGCGGGAACGGAATTCGACGACATCGTCGAAGCCCCCGTCCTCGGACGGGCTTGCCGGTTCGCAGCGGAAACGCGGGAGCCGCCGGAGGAAGAGTTGCCGGAAACCGGGCGGACGGCCGGGCCACGCGGGGAGCCACCGCGTGCCGGTACCGGCGGACCTGGTCGACCACGTAAAGGAAATCCTGCCGGAATGCTGCGGCCACTGCCAAGGCCCGTTCCCGGCGGAGGCCCGGCCGCCGGGGACAACCCGATGACCTGCCAAGAGCTGATTTTAGAGTCGATCCCGATCCAGAAGCGCTTCTTTGCGCTGGCCCAACGGAACCTTGACAACGGCGACCGCGACGTCCGGAACCTGGCGCGCGCCCTGTTCCAGCACAACGAGAAATTCTTCGCTTTCATCAAGCACGAAGGCGTCGAACCAACCAACAACGCCGCCGAACGCGCCCTTCGGTGCGCCGTCCAGTGGCGCAAGACCAGTTTCGGCAGCCGCAGTGCCGACGGCGAGGTCGCCATGGCGAGGCTTCTCACTGCCACCCAGACCCGCCCCATCCAAGGCCGCAATCCGCTCGACTACCTCAAACAAGCCGTCCGATTACACCGCGCCGGTCTTGCTGCCCCCTCGCTCCTACCCGCCAATCCACAGGGTTGAACTGTTACGAATTTTCGATCCAGCTAAACTGTAATAATGGCTGAAAAGCAGTCGGAACTGACGACGCAGAATGTTTTCCTCGACACATGTGTTTTTATCGCTGAGAGCTACAACTCGACGGCATACCGTACGCTCCTTCGTCTGGCTGCAATCGGGGCGGTGAAGCTGAAGACTACTGACATCACGCTTAGGGAAGTAAGAGCGCAGATTGATGAGAAGGTCGCCGAGGCCATCAAATCCCTGCAGGCGAAGAGCGCCAAGAGTGGCGTGCTTCGAAACTTCGCCGGTTATACCGAGTTGATGGAGAACTTCTCTAATCTCAAAACCGTAGCTCTCGCCACTGAACTCTGGGAGCGCGTCAAAGAGCAACTGCAGCAGGCTAACGTTGAGACTATCCCCGCTTCCGGCATTGCCGCGGGACCAATTTTTGACGCGTATTTTGCTCAGCACCCACCATTCGGGTCGGGGCCGAAACGGAAGGAGTTCCCCGACGCCTTCGTCATCGCTTCTCTCGAAGCCTGGTGCGCGGAAAACGAGGATGAACTGCACGTCATCACAACGGACGGAACCGTTCGGGCTGCGTGCGACGCATCACATAACCTATATCCACTTGAAAGTCTTGCAGATTTCGTAGATAGGGCGCTTCGTCGAGACGAATACGTCGAGCGGGCAATCGAGTACCTTCAGGCTCATACGGAACCGATAGCGGATGCTTTGAAGGAAGCGATCGAGGACCGGTACATCTATTTAGCGGATGAAGACGGCGATGGAGAGGCTACCGTCAACGAGGTGGAGTCCATTTGCGTGGACGACGTCGTTGAGAGCCTTGATACCCGAATGGTCTTGCGCTGTTCGGCGACGGTGGATCTGACCGCCAGTGTCAGCTATGACGATCCCGACATGACGTTCTGGGATAGTGAAGACAAAGCGACCCACGTGGCTGGGCACATTAGTGCGAATCTCGATAGAACAATCGATGTCACGGCTGAAGTGACCATACGGTGGGAGAATCACGCGGATTACGATGTCCTGAAGGTGGTCGTCAACGATGGAGATTCGATGACTATTTATGTGAATGAAGACGCGGAGACGAATTGGAAATAAGCCACTCAGGTTCCCGCCTTCTACTACTCACGGGAGAATGTCTATGTTTTCTCGCGAGCTTGGGTGTATTTGAGAAACCCTAGTTTTTCCAAACGTTGATCAAACGCGCGGGCGTCTGTCTGACTCTCAATGCGAGGGTCAAGAACCGTAGTCGGAGTGCGCCCATCCAACTGGGTAAACAGATTTCGTAACTCCTGATTTTCAGGAGGTCTGGCATTTACGTGTTCGCGCAGCCTGGCGATTGCCTCCTCGTAGTACGGTCGAGCACATAGGAAGAGTTCCGAGAACGTTCCGTGGCACAGCTGCGGCGTTTCTTCCCAAGTGGCAGCGCTCCGGGTATACCAGTCATCGATAGTCGGCAGGTCAACGCACGGCAGCCCGAGCCGCAAACGAAGCTGAATCAGGTGGTTATAAAACCGACGGCAGTTGATATCGGTTTCTTCGTCTAGCATCACGCACGCGTCGCCCCATCCCACCTCCTCGGTTAGGTCTGTGAAGACGGCATGGAAATGCGGAACCTCCCTCAGGATGTTTTCCTGAGAGAATGTCTCGAACCACGATCGCAGGTAGCTCATTAGTCGTTCGAAGTTCTTTTCGATCGACTGATCCCGCTCAAACCGCAGCGAAATCGTGTCGGCGGACTGCTTCGGAACCCTTTGCAGCGGCAAACTCCAGTAGATTGACTGCGTTTTGACATCGCAGAGGAGCGCGATTATGGGTACTGGGAGGGCTTTCCACATATTGTAGGTCGTGATCGACACCGAAATATAGACGTAGCCCTGGCTCGACCATTTGGTCTCCGCTTGGCCTTTTACTTGGGCCTTTAGAATGCGGCCCGTCACGGAATTCTTTTCTACGATTTCGATCTCGGTATCGATCCCGAAATCGCTCCTTCCGTCTTGCCGACGGAACTTGCAGTCCCTCGTCTCGAATGCCACTTGGCATAAGGAAACAGCGAGATCGCCGGTCTTGTCAGTGTCGGGAGTTTGAGGTAGCACACTTAAGTATAGGGTCGCAGAGGACGCAAAGGTGCCGGAGGCGAGCGAGCCGGTGAACGCGCTGCCGCTGATGGACTGGTCGCCCGCGGTTTCCGTGGTTGAACGCGGTTTCTTGAGTAACAGCGGACGACGTGGCCGCGAATCGGTTCCTCCCACACCTGAAGCCGTGCCCCGCGCGGCCCGTCCGCTTTGGACGTGTCCCCCATTTCGATTGCACCCTGTACGGGGGAACGACGGGGGACAGCTTCGACAACCTGATTACGCCAGTCTGGATAGATTACTCGGATATAAGGTACACTATCCGCATGGTCTATCCAATGCCGACTGCTGACACAGCCCTCGCGAAAGCACGCCACCTGTTCACAGCGCACGGAGGCATGCTCCGCACCAGCAGCGCGATCCGGCTAGGTATCCACCCTCGGACTCTATACTCCCTGAGGGATTCCGGTGAAATCGAATCGGTCGGGCGCGGCCTCTACCGACTTTCCACATCGCCGCCACTGACCAGCCCGGATCTCGTCCCGGTCGCGATTCGGATTCCGCGCGCGGTCGTCTGCCTGATCTCCGCGCTCGCTCACCATGGCCTCACCACCCAGGTTCCGCATGCCGTTGACATCGCCCTGCCCAGCCATGCTCAGATTCCGAAGATCGACGGCATCCCACTGCGCGTGTTCTGGTACTCGGAACCCTCGTTCAGTGCCGGTATCGACGTGATCACGATTGACGATGTACCAGTGCGGATTTATTCGCCGGAGAAGACCGTCGCCGACTGCTTCAAATACCGGAACAAGATCGGACTCGATGTCGCCCTCGAAGGGCTGCGGACCTGGCGGGACCGGAAGCCGAAGGCGGACTTTCAATCCCTGTCGAGATTTGCCCAGATCAATCGGGTACAGCGGGTGATGCGCCCGTACTTGGAGGCGATCCTGTGAGCGGCAGCCTCCCTGTTGTATCAGGTCTGGCCGCGTCTGTCCGGCAACGCCTTCTCAACCAGTCTCGTGCGAAGAAGCGTCCGTTTCAAGAGATTCTTCAGTACTTTGGGATGGAAAGATTCCTTTATCGCCTGTCGAAGTCGAAATTCGCAGATCGGTTCGTATTGAAGGGTGCTCTGCTGTTGACAGCCTCGCGGGCGCCTCTCTCTCGGCCCACCATGGATATCGATCTCGCTGGGCGGACTAGTAACGAGTTGAACCACATCGCGGAACTTATGTGTGCGGTTTGCGGTACGGCGACCGAGCCCGATGGGATTGAATTCGTTCCGGCCTCAATCGAGGTAAGCAGAATCAAAGAAGATGCGGACTACGAGGGAGTTCGTGTCAGATTTCACGCGACGTTGGCCCGGGCTCGAATTCCGATGCAGATCGATATTGGATTCGGGGACGTCATCGTGCCTGCACCGAGTGAGCTTGAGTATCCGACGTTGCTGGATTTCCCCGCTCCTCTGCTCCAAGCCTATCCGAGGGAAACCGTCGTCGCAGAAAAGCTCGAAGCGCTTACCAAACTCGGCCTGCTCAACAGCAGAATGAAGGATTACTACGACCTCGCGCTCCTGGCCCGCATGTATCCGTTCAACGGCGAGCAGCTGCTCGCGGCCATCAGCGCGACCTTCCGGCACAGAGGAACGCGGGTCGAGGCGGAACCCGCTGGACTCACCAACGCCTACTATGAAGATCCAGCAAGGGCCCTACAGTGGCGCGCGTTCGTTCGCCGGAGCCGGTTCACCCAGCAGCCGGATGATCTGAGACAACTGGTATTCGAAGTGCATCGGTTCGTGTCTCCGATCCTGTTGGCGGCCGCAGGCGACCAAGCGTTGCCTGGCGACTGGCCTGCGGGAGGTCCGTGGACAGTTCGCCGTCGGTTCGCGGGAGTGCTTCAGGATGCTTGCACCGACGCTCTGTAGACTCCCCCAGACCCTATTCCTTATTCCTTAGTGAAGGTAGGGTTCCAAGCAGAGAACGCCCTAATTCCCAGCCCTGCCGCCCCGGCCCGTCCCCACAACGACATTGTCGACATGCTTGCCCATGTCGCGGGCCACGCCGACAATCAGAAACTCCAGCGGCTCCGTACCCGTGTTCTCAAACGAGTGGACATCGCTCAACTGGATCGGCACCGCGTCGCCCTCCCGAATCGGAGCCGTCTCTCCGCTTGGGCTTGGCCCCCCGCGCCCCGCGCCCATGGTGACGGTGCCCGCGCCCTTCATCACGTAGTAGAATTCCGCAACCTCGCGGTGCAGGTGCGGGCCGACCGACGCCCCCGGTGCCAGCACCAAATGGTCCGCATACGCCCAACTCGTCTGGAAAACCGACGGTTCCAACGCGCGGCGGTACTGCGCGGTTCCCTTGCCCCCGTTCATCCCCTCGACTGGCCGAAGCAAAGTCCGGTCCAACCGCATCGTCATGAATTGGGGAATCGGATCGAGCGTCGCTCCTACCTTCGGGTCGTCCAGATTGAACGCGTCGTACTGGTCCTTGAACATCGAAACGTTGATGTTGAGCCACTGGAGGGGCTTGTCGGTGGGGTTGTAGATGGCGTGCGAGTGCCCCAGTCGGCAGGGCGCGCCGACTGGCCCCTTTAACAGCGAGGTATGCCCGTCGATGGTGAACTGGGCCTCGCCGTCGAGGATCACGAACATTTCCTCGCACTGGTTGTGGAAGTGTGCCCCGATCCCACTCTTGGGCAGGATCACGCCCCGGTGCAGGAACTGCAGGTTGGGCTCCACCGCGTGGGCGTCAAACAGGGCGGTGAAATCCATCGACCCCGCCCCGCCGTGCACCGCCGGGCTGTGCCGGAATTTTGACGGATCGGTGTGCGCGATCCGACCGGCCAGCGCCTCGCGGGCCGCCAGCGGCAACCCGACGCACGCCAGCGCCAACAGTCCCGAGCCCACCAGCAAACGCTTCTGAAAACCGGTCATTCTCCACTCCTCCGCGCCCATCATGCTATCACCGCGGGAGCACAAGGGCTCGGCGGGTTACTTCGATTCGAACAGCAGCGTTGAATAGTCCTTCGACGCCAACGTGTTCTCAACTGTCGGCCAGACCTTCTGGTGCACATCGGACTTGATCCACTTCTGGCGCAGTTCCTCGCTCTGGTAGGTCAGTTGGAAGCGGTAGTTCACATTGGCCGGGGCCGATCCGCTGTAAACCTTGCGCAGCTTCAGGAGCTTCACATCGATGAAGCCCTCGAACTTCGCCGCCGCGGGTTGGAAGATGGTGTGGAAGTTCTTGAGCATCTCCTGCTCCCGCGCGGGGCTGACGGAAAGGTCGCAGTAAAGAACGATGGGGCTGTTTGCCGGTGCCTGGGCGGTCAGCCGCTTCGCCGGTGCCAGCACGGCCAGCATCGCGGCTAGGTAGGAGCGTCGTTGCATGGACAGATTCATGGCCTTATCTTATTCGATGTCTTATGCGATCCATGGGTCGTGTGCGATCCCGTCGCCGCCCAGCGTTCTTCGGGGACGTCAAGGCGTCCCAGAACATTGAGAAGTATTTGAAAGCCAAGCCCGAATACGTCGTCAACACAAACGAGTTCAACGACATGAAGAGCCGCTTGCTGGAGATGCACAACCGGAAAAGGTTGAGGACCCGAAGGATGCGGGCCGGGCAACGCTGCGGCGGAATCCGAATGGCCAGATCGACGCCAACGGCGATGAACAGGCCCCGAAGAAGAACCAAGACGACAGTGCCGACGCTGAAGCGGCGCGACAACTAGCCCTCGTCATTGAGCGAACTGTACGGCCACGTCGCGCTCCGCCGACCGGCCCCGGTCATCGATGACCCGGATCAGGTGGCTGCCCTCGGCGGTCGGCCTCCAGGCAAAAGCACCTGTCCCCACGGGGGCGTTCCCGATCAAGGACGTCCCGTCGAACCAGTAGAGCATCCGCACATCCGACGCCACGATGGCCTCCAGCGCCACCACCTGAGTGGCGTTGGAACGCCGCATCGTGTAGGTGACGTTCCGCAGCGGCGAGACGATCCGGGGCGCTTCGCCAACGTCTTGGGTCGCGCAATCGGGCAATTTGGGCGGCGTCCGCCTCGGCATGCCAGCCTCCCGAAACAGCTTCAACATGTCGGACGGCCAGAACTCGAACACCTCGAACCGCGTTTCGCCTGCGGGAAAGGGCGGGCACGTCGGCTGCCCGCTACGCGAATCGAGTGCCACGGCCCGGTGCAACTGGCTGACGCGGATCGGCGACTTGCCCGGAACATACCAGGTATCCACGGTTTGCGGGCACCATGCGTTCGGCAGGTCCCCACTGGCGGCGCAAACTGTGACCTTGCCCACGCCCGGAGGAGGCGCAAACGGCGGAACAACCTCCTTGGCGCGTGCCAGGTTGAGCGCGTCGGCGATCCGGAAGAACAACGGCGCGGCGGCTTCGACACCGATGAAACTCGCATTGCCCTTGCCGCTGAAATCGCCGATCCACACCACCAGAACGAACGGACCGACGACTCCCGCCGACCATGCGTCGCGGAAACCCCACGACGTTCCGGTCTTCCAAGCGACGGGCCAACGGCTCCGGAGCGGCAGGCCTCCCAGATCGTCCGGCCGCGGATTGCGGCGCAGCATGTCGAGCGTGATGAACGCAGCCTCGGGACTGACGAGCCGGACCCCCTCGTCCAGCTTCTGGGATTGTTCCACTCTGAGACGGTGCAGGAGTCCTTGGTTGGCCAGCATCGAATACATGCCCGCCAGTTCCTCCATGGAGACTTCGCCGCCGCCCAGCGCCAACGCCAGCCCGTAGAAGGCTTCGGACTTCAATCGGCCCACTCCAGCGCTCTGGAGGAATTGGTAGAGCGACGGTTGCCGCAGTTGAGTCGAGACCCACACCGCCGGGATGTTGCGGCTGCGGATCAGCGCTTCCTCGGCGGGCACGGGGCCGAAAAATTTGCCGTCGAAGTTCTCCGGGGTGAAGGGGCCGAAGGATGTGGGCGCGTCCTTGAGGATCGTTCTTGGGTGGAGTACACCTTGGTCGATGCCGAGCGCGTAGACGAAGGGCTTGAGGGTCGAGCCGGGCGAGCGCCGGGCCAGAACGCCGTTGACCTGGCCATCGATCCTGGCGTTGCGGTAGTCAGCGGAGCCAACCCAGGCCTTGACGGTGGAGTCGCGGGTGTCCACAAGCAAGCCTGCGACGTTTTCAATGCCGCGGTTTCCGACTTGGGCCAGGTAGCGGGCGATCTGGCTCTCCAGAAGTCGCTGGAGTTCGGCGTCCAGTGTGGTGTCGATGCGCCCGGACCGGCCCGACCGGTCGCCAAGCAAGGCATCGACAAAGTGCGGGGCGAGTTGCGGCAGTGCCGACCGGCTGAAATCAGGCGGGCTGTCGTTTTGGGACGGCAAGGTTTGGGCGGGCATGCCGGCACCGAACTTGGCGGTCCACTGGGCAGCCAACTGATTCCGGGCCCGTTGCGACCTGGCCGTCGCTGCACCTCCTGCCAAGCTGCGGCCGGCCCGCGCCGCCGGGTGCTGCGGGATCACCGCCAAAGTGATGGCCTCGCCGGGGGTGAGGCGCACCGGCGGCTTGCCGAAATAGATGCGGCTGGCGGCACCCGCGCCCTGGATGTTGCCGCCGAACGGGACCAAGTTGAGGTAAGCCTCCAGCAGGTCGCGTTTGGAGTAGCGGAGTTCCAGCCACAACGCCGCCCCTAATTGGCCGAGTTTTCCGCTGGCGGTTCGGGTCTTGATCCGGTAGAGCATCCGGGCGAGTTGCATGGTCAGGGTGGACCCGCCCTGGCGCGCGCCACCCTTTAGATACGTCCGGAACGCGGCCCGGACCAACGCGATTGGATTTACGCCGGGGTGCCAGTAGAACCAGCGGTCTTCCTTGAGTAGGAAGGCATCCGACAGCGCAGGCGGCATCTCGGCCAGCGGTGTCCACATGCGGTACTGGTCGTCCGAGGCCAAGGTGAGGCGGAGGAGTTCGCCGTCTGCGGACCAGACAGCGGCCGATAGCGGAACCGACCGCGAAAGGGGGGCGTGTGGCCACAGGCGGATGGCCAGCAATGCCATCAGAACCATTGCCAGATAGCGCAAAGCTCTGCGCCACATGTTACGGCTTGGTAATTTCAAGCCGTCCCGCCGTTCCCACGCCGCTAACCTTCCGGTCATACATGCCTTCCGCGAAGGCGGGCGGCGCTTGGAACACTCCGGGGTTGGTTGCACGGACCCGGTAGGAGAACGTTCCGGCATCCCGGCCGACAGTGCCGTAGAGTACCAGGCGGTCGTCGCGGACGTCCACGTGCTCCGGCACCCAGTTGGATTTTGCCGCTACACCGATCGGCAGCGCCCCGAAGCCGGTACGCTGCGCCGACGCCGGGTCAGCGCCGGGGCTGCTCGAATCCGCCACCGGTTGCAGCTCCAGCACCGACTCCACGCCGCCCGGCAGCAGATCCACCACGGCGACCGGCGAGGAACTGGTCAGCATCAGGATCTGCTCGGGCTCGTAGCGGGCGTTGTCGACCACCGTCATGAACGCGCCGCTGAACTTGAGGCTGGTGCGACCGGGAACCGTAACGGTGGCGGACAACTCCTCCTTCGTCGTGTTGCCGCCCCGCGCGGCGCGGATTCCCTTGCCGACGCGCACCGTCATTTTGGTGTCGTCACGAGGCATCTCCAACGCTGCCGAATGGATGCTGGCCTGGAGCTTAAACTTGTCGTACGCGACGGTGAAATGGCTGCTGTCGGGTTTCAGTCCGAGATACTGGGCGTCGACGGCGGCTTCGAGGGAGACACGCGTCTCGAAGGCCTGGGTATCGACCGGATGGCTGAATTGGACAGTCGAGACAACCTTTTTAAGGTTGGGGTTGCGCGGGTCCTGGTAGAAGCGGCTTTCGAGAAGCTTGGCGATGAAGGCGGCGCTGCGGAAGTCAAAACTGTAGTCTTCCAAAAGCACGTCCTTGGCGAGGAAGCGCTTCTTGTCCATCTGGACCGAAAAGGCACCGTCGACGGGCCAGTCGTTCCTTGGAGTGAATTGTAGCTTGCGGTCGGTCAGCCAGAACCATTTTCCCGGAATGGCCGGAGAGATGGCGATGCCTGCGGTGACGACCTTTTTCGATCTGCTGGAGTGGCGCGGCTGCCTCGGAAAACTCGACTTCCAGCGGATGGATGGTGGCGTTGCCGTTTTCATCGAATTCCGTGAGCGCTGGGGCCGCGACCGTGTAACCGGCGTAGTTGGGAACGGGGCGGTGATTGTACCAATAGGCTCCGGCCGTCAGGACGACCAGCATGGAGACGAGGGTGATCCACCGCCGGCGGTCGGCAAGCAGCCATTGCCTTGCGAATGCCATTCGCTGTCGGGTTGAGGCGATCCATTTGGGCGGCTGCCACGCGATGCGCCCAACTACGGGCTTGGCCGCTTGCGCGATGAATTCCGTGAACTCCCGCAACCACTGCGACAGAGGTCCCATGGGTTGTGATCCGACCCTAATTGTAGAGGATATTTCCTCCGAAGTCTCGCCTATCGGGGGAGCGGTCCGGGCGAGCGCTATATTGGAGAGTGAGGATTCAACTGTGAAACGCGCATTGCAGCTTCTGGCCTTAACCGTTCTCGCCGCTCTTACCTCTTTCGGGGCCGATTTCTCCGGCGCTTGGAAGTGCATCAATCTGAAGCAGACCCTGAACATCAAGCAGGACGGTGCCAAGATCACAGGCACGCTCCAGAACACCAACGGGAACCTACGCATCGCCGAATCCAAGCTCGACGGCGACAACATCACGCTCACTTTCATGGTGGTCCTCAGCAATGGCGTGGACCCGCTCGGAATAGCGGGCTACGACTCCCTCGCCGAGGAGGGCCAGGTTACGGAAATCACGTACAAGGGCACCATCGCCGGGGACGAGATCAAGTTCAAGGTGACACAGGAACGCCTTGAGGCCGTCCGTGAGTTCACTTTTAAGAAGACCACCTAGTTCGGCGCTCGTCTTCCTCATCGCGCTGCCCCTCCTTTGGGTGCGCTTTGGCCACTGGTTTTATCTTTCTCTGGACGAGGGCATTTACTTGGAGGGGGCCCGCCGGGTGGCATCGGGACAGGCCCCGTACAGGGACTTTTTCGCGATCACCGGCCCGGGTGTCTTCTGGCTCCAAGGTGCGGTGTTCCATTTCTTCGGTACCTCCCTGCCAGCAGCCCGTGCGGTCCTTTGTCTCGAATTGGCGGCAACCTGCGCTGCGATCCATTCCCTTGTGGGACGAACCGCGACTGTAACACTCGCGGTTGGGGCATCGTTTTTGTACCTCGCGGTGCTCCTAACCACCCTCTACCCTGTTTACATCACCCATCGTTGGGATAGCAATACTTTTGCCCTCCTTGCACTCTGTTTCGTGGATCGCCGTCCGATGTTGGCCGGAGTGCTGGCTGCCGTGGCGGCTTGGATCACGCCCCCACTGCTCCTGGTAGCAGTCGCGCTGGCCTTCTTCGTCCGGTTGCGGCGGTACTGGACCGGTATAGCGCTGGTGACGGTTCCGGCGCTGGCAGTCCTAGTTGCCCAAGGAGCGCTTAGCGCACTCATCCAATCGCTCCTTTGGGATGCGGCCAACTACTCGGCCGCAAACAAGCTCCCGTGGGGAGCGCTCCACTTGGCTTTTCAAAGCTTTCGGGCTCCCGACCTCATTCACTACGTCGATTCCATCCTTCCGGCGCTTCTCCCGCCCGTTGCGATTCTTGTCGGCATCGTCGCTCGGGTGCGGCGCCCGGTGCTGGTGGCCGCAGTTGCGGCCCTTGCGGCCTGCTATCCGCGCTTCGGAGGTGCTCAGTTGCTCTTTGCCTTGGCCTTCTTCTGGATTGTCGCCGCGGCATCGGTCCCGCGGCGGGTGCAACAGGGGGTTGGAGCCGCCGCGATCCTGATCGCCGTTGGTTCCACTGCGCTGGCTTGGCCCAAGGAAAAACTGAAGAGCATCGAAACTCCCGTCGGAATACTACAGGTCTCACGCCTCCACTTCCTTACCCTAAAGGATTTGCTCGAAGTTACCCGCCCAGGCGACCGGGTTTTCGTCTACCCATACCTGCCCGCGCTCTACTTCGCGCTCGGCGTCGAAAATCCCAGCCGTTATGCCTGGCTCCAGCCAGGGATGATGTCCGATGCCGATGTCCGATCCGCGATCACCAGTCTGCGGTCCAACCCTCCGAAGTGGGTAGTTTGGCACGATTTTACCGAAGGCTACATCCTGAAAAACTGGCCGGGCAGCGACCGGGGCCGTCTGCGCTTCCACGAAATGGAAGACTATTTGAAGTCCGGGTATCACGTCGTGGTTCCCGACGGGGTTCCCACGGTCGGCTACAAGCTGATGGAGCGGAATCCATGAGATTTTTGCTTACCTTCGCTTTGGCGTTGCCGATGGCGGCGCAACTTCCCAGCCGCGCGGCCATCAGTGCCAGCAACCAGGACGACGAGGCTGTGGAACGCGGCTCGGCGCTTTTCGCGGCACGATGCGCCGGCTGCCACGGTGGTGCGGGACGGGGCACCAATCCGGCAACCGATCTGATCCGATCCGCGATGGTCCGGCGTGACCAGGTCGCTGGAAAACTGACGGTTCACCCCGACGCGTCGCTTGCGAAATCCCAGATCGGGGACTTGGGCGTCTGGCTTCGGGTGCTTCTGGTGTCCGTGGCGGGCAAAGGCAATCAGGACTTTCTGGAAATCCTCACAGGAGACCGGATCAAGGGTCAACAGTACTTCGGGGCCCACTGCGCGAAGTGCCATTCGCCTGAGGGAGATCTTGCCGGGATCGGTGAAAAGTACGATCCTTCCGTGCTGCAGTCGCTGTGGTTGAGCCCCCGCCGCTCGAAGACACCCCGGACCGTGTCGGTGACGCCGCCTGGTGTGTCCGGCACGCTGGAACGAATCGACGAATTCCGGCTCACGCTGAAGGAGCAATCCGGAACCCGCCGCGAGATCGCACTGGACGACGACACCAAGGTGGAAATCCACGACCCGTTGCAGGCGCACTACGACCTTTACCCGGTTTTGACGGATGCCGATATGCATAATGTCACGGCGTTCCTCTCCACCCTTACCAAGGAGAGGTCCAAGTGACGCGTCGAATCTTCCACGCCGCGCTTGCCGTTTCAGGGCTGCTTGTGGCTCAGGCATTATTGGCGCAACCCATATTGGCGCAACCCATATTGGCGCAACCCATATTGGCGCAACCCATGGTGGCGCAACCCATGGTGGATTCGTGGCCCACCTACAACGGGGATTTCTCCGGTAGGCGGTTCTCGCCCCTCACTCAAATCAACAGCGCGAACATCGGGAATCTGGCAGCCGCTTGGTCGACGAAGCTGACCAGCGGCGCTCCGGCCTACGGTGTCCGCCTTTCGGCCACGCCGTTGATGGTGGACGGTGTTTTGTATATCACGTCGCTCGACAATGTGTGGGCGGTTGATGCGCGCACGGGTCGTGAAGTGTGGCATTTCTACCGGGAATCGAAGGGGGATATGCCCCGGACCGGCAACCGGGGGGTGGCGCTCCAAGGAAACCGGTTGTTTTTCGTTACCATCGACAACGTTCTCATTTCGCTCGACGCCGACACCGGGAAGCAGCGTTTCGCGATCCCCATCGCTGATAGCAAGCAGCTTTACTTTTCCAGCGTCGCGCCGATCATCATCCGGAACCACGTGATCATTGCCACGGGTGGCGATTCGCTCGACATTCCGGCGTTTGTCCAATCGCACGATCCAGAGAATGGTGCCCTCCAATGGAAGTGGCGGGTCACACCGGCGAAGGGCGAGCTTGGATTTGACACGTGGCCCAGCCAATACGCTGCGGATTTTGGGGGCGGACATCCTTGGATTACGGGGACTTACGATCCCGAACTCAATTTGTACTTCGTCGGAACCGGCAACCCGGATCCCGTGGGTGCAGGTGCCAGCCGCAAGGGCGACAATTTGTACACGTGCTCGATTGTGGCGCTCAATCCGGATACCGGAAAGCTGGTGTGGCACTTCCAAGTTTCGCCGCACGACACCCATGACTGGGATGCGGTACAGACTCCCATCCTTATTGATGCCGTGGTGGCGGGAAAACCCCGCAAGCTGCTGGCGCAGGCCGGACGGCACGGGTACTTTACGCTGCTGGACCGGACGAATGGAGCGAATATTCTGACCGCGCCGTTTTTGCCTACGTTGAACTGGTCCAAGGGCGTGAACGGAACCGGGCAGCCGATCCCCGATCCAGCCAAGGAGCCTCAAGCGGACGGGACCCTGGTGTCTCCGCCCACAAGCGGGGCGACGAACTGGCCGCCGCCTTCGTTCAGTCCGCAGACCGGATGGTTTTATGTCAATAGCAACGAGGGTTTCAGCCTCTATTACCTGACAGACCAGGACCGGCAGCCGCAGGGTTTCGCGTTCCGGGAGGCGGGGCTGGGGGGCGGAAAGTCCGCGCTGGTCGCGATTGACTATCGCACGGGAAAGGCGGCTTGGAAGCACTATTGGCGGTCGCCGGGAGGCCCCAATGGAATTCTGTCCACCGCCGGGAATTTGCTGGTTACAGGTCATGGGAGCTATCTGATTGCCTTGGATGCGGGCACGGGTCGCACGCTCTGGCACGCGACGCTGCCCAATCCACTGGCAAATGGACCTGTGACGTACATGCTGGATGGGCGGCAGTACGTGGTGGTGGGTGCCGGGGATACGTTCTGTGCATTTGCGCTGAAGTAGGTGTCGAGCGGTTGGCGTCACAGATGTCCCTCCTGCAGGTTTTGCGTCGATTCGGGGTGGCGCAGGTGCCACCTTTTGAGCTTGCGGGCCTCGCGGCGGGAGAGGCGCTTGGGTTCGTTTTTCTGTTTTTGTATTTGGGGTTCGGGGGCGGAGGGTGGCTCGGGCGCAGGTTCCGGGAGGACCCCGGGGACGGAGAGTGACGCTTCCTGCTGGCGGAATTTGCGGTAGGCCATGAGGGACCGGGCCGCGCGCTCGTACATGCGGGTGAAGCGGGCTTCGTAGCGGTTGAGGAGTTCGAAGGAACGGTTCTCGTCGGCCAGGGAGGTGATGGCGAGGTAATGGTGGGTCGTTTCCGGGTTTTGGATTTCGGACTTGGCGAGTTGGAGGTTGATGCCGGCTGATTCGAGGGCTGCAATGCGGGTGCGGCGCCAGAGGGCCATGGCCATGGTGTCGACGAGGGCGCGCTCGTGCTCGTCGGTGGGTGCCCAGGTTTCGTAGAGGTCGGCGATGAGGCTGGCGAAAAGTTCGGGCGCTTCGCCCTGGATGGTGCAAATTCGGGCGAAGATACCGTGGCGTTCGGCGTTTTGGGCGGAGATGGCCTTGCCTTCTGGGGTTACGGGACCTTTGGATTTGGCCCCATTGGCGCGGGAGGTGGCGATTTGGGCGGGGGTGCGGGGCTTGGGCGAATTTTGGGTCGGGTTGGCTTGGTTCGTGTTTTCCATCGCGCCGTGATGTTAGCGCGGAGGGGGTGGGAAAACGAACTGCTTGGGCTTTTCACGCGGGTGCCTCAAACGCCATTCTTCATTTGGAATGTGCGGTTTACAGCGGTCGAAAATATATTCGACCGACACGTGATGGCTGTTCCAGCGACTGGCTGGTAAGCTCGAAAGCATCGCATGAATACCGGGATGGATGGCCATAATCCGTTTTTTGATAGCCCGATTCTGAATTCGCCGTACGGATATCCGCGCCGGCATTGGGAATTGGATTCGAGCGGCCAGCCAACGCAGCGGGTTGTGGAGCAGCGCCGACGGGCCGAGTTTGTGACGCCGATTCCGAAACCCCGGAAGCAGAAGAGCCAGCCGCAGCAGCAATCCTTGATTCTGGACGATGGTTCGGGACTTTCCAGCGCCCAGCAGCAATACGAGAAGACCGCAGCGATGATCAGCGAGTTGCGGGCGCGGGTGGATGGGTGGCGGGAATTGAAGAATCCGAAGGACTGGCTGGTGACTCCGGAGACGGAACGGCTCCTGATCCATTGGCGGACGCACCCGTTTTCCCATATCCGGCCGTTCTTTTGCCAGATCGAGGCTGTGGAGGTGGCCATCTGGCTCACCGAAGTGGCCCCCAAGATGGGGAAAGCCGGGAGCAAGTTCCTTGAGCATTTGAAGAATGCCAACGCGGACGCGAATCCGGGGTTGGACCGGCTGGCACTGAAACTGGCCACTGGTGCGGGGAAAACCACCGTGATGGCGATGCTGATCGCGTGGCAGACGATCAACTCGGTGCGGCGACCCGGCAGCGGCAAGTTCACGCGCGGGTTCCTGATTGTGGCTCCGGGGCTAACCATCAAAGACCGGTTGCGCGTGTTGCAGCCCAACGACCCGGACAGCTACTACCAGAGCCGGGAATTGGTGCCCCGCGACATGCTGGCCGACCTGGGGCGGGCCAAGATTGTGATCACCAACTACCACGCCTTCAAGTTGCGGGAGCGGCTGGAGATCTCCAAGGGCGGCCGTGGCCTGATCGAAGGCCGGGGCGGCGAGAAGATGCAGACGCTGGAGACCGAAGGCCAGATGATCCAGCGGGTGATGCCGGACTTGATGGGGATGAAGAACATCCTTGTGATCAATGACGAGGCGCACCACTGCTACCGGGAGAAGCCGGGCGGTTCGGACGAAACGGAATTCAAGGGTGAGGAAAAGGAAGAAGCCAAAAAGAACAAGGAAGCGGCCCGGATGTGGATCAGCGGTTTGGAAGCCGTCAACCGCCAGATCGGACTGACACAGGTGATGGACCTTTCGGCCACGCCGTTTTTCCTCCGGGGGTCGGGCTACATCGAAGGTGTGCTGTTTCCCTGGACGATGAGTGATTTCTCCTTGATGGACGCGATCGAATGCGGGATTGTGAAGCTGCCCCGTGTTCCCGTTGCCGACAACATTCCGGGGGCCGAGGTTCCGGTATTCCGCAATCTTTGGGAGCATATCCGGGCGGAGATGCCGAAGAAGGGGCGTGGCAAGGCAGGCGAATTGGACCCGCGCGACCTTCCCCGGAAACTACAGACTGCGTTGGAAGCCCTGTACGGGCACTATAAGATGACGTTCGAGCTGTGGCGGGATGCGGGCGTGCGGGTGCCACCTTGCTTCATTGTGGTTTGCAACAACACGTCGGCATCGAAGCTGGTTTACGACTATATTTCCGGTTTTGAGTGGCCGGACGAGGAAGCGGGCTCCGGCGTGAGGAGCATCCCGGGCAAGTTCGAGCTGTTCCGGAATTCGGATGACAACGGAAATCCATACCCGAGGCCCCGAACGCTGCTGATCGACAGCGAACAGTTGGAATCCGGGGAGGCACTGGACGACACGTTCCGCAAGTTTGCCGGGCCGGAGATTGAACGGTTCCGGCGCGAAAAGGTCCAGCGCGGGGGCGGACAGTTGGCTGCGGAGGATATCCCGGACAACGAGATTCTGCGCGAGGTGATGAACACGGTGGGAAAGGCGGGGGCGCTGGGGGAATCGATCCGGTGCGTGGTTTCAGTCTCGATGTTGACGGAAGGTTGGGACGCCAATACTGTAACGCACGTCCTGGGCGTGCGGGCATTCGGTACGCAGTTGCTTTGCGAGCAGGTGATTGGCCGGGCGCTGCGGCGGCAATCGTACGACCTAAACGAGGATGGGCTGTTCAATGTGGAGTATGCCGACGTGCTCGGCATCCCGTTCGATTTCAATGCCAAGCCTGTGGTTTCGCCGCCGCAACCGCCACGGCAAACGATTCTGGTGCAGGCGGTTCGGCCGGAACGGGACCACTTGGAGATCCGGTTCCCGCGCGTGACGGGGTACCGGGTGGACCTGCCTTCGGAGCGGATTACGGCCAATTTTTCGGAGGATTCCCGGCTGGTGCTGGATCCCGGACTGGTGGGGCCGTCGAAGACACGGAATTCGGGAATCATCGGCGAGGGGGTGGACCTAACGCTGGAGCATACTCGGGACATGCGGGACTCCACCATCCTGTTCCACTTGGCAAGCCATCTGCTGGCAAAGTGGCGCGTGCAGGGCGAGGAACTGCCCGTCCACCTATTCGGCCAGCTGAAGGGAATCGCGAAGCAGTGGCTGGACCAGGGCTACCTGGTGTGCACTGGCGATACCTACCGGGCGCAATTGCTCTATCAGGAATTGGCCGACATGGCATGCGAGCGGATCACAGCGGCGATTGTGCGGACTTTGGAGGGCGGACGTCCGGTGCGGGCGCTGCTGGATGCCTATAATCCGACAGGGTCGACGAACCACGTGAAGTTCACCACATCGAAGACGGAGCGCTGGGAGACCAGTTCCCGGCATTGCCACGTGAACTACGCGGTGCTGGACAGCGGTTGGGAGGGCGAGTTTTGCCGTGTGGTGGAGTCGCACCCGAGGGTACGGGCATATGTGAAGAACCACAACCTTGGGTTCGAGGTTCCCTACCGGTGGATGGCGGAGACGCGGCGGTATCTGCCGGATTTCCTTCTGAAGGTGGACGACGGGCATGGCGACGACCTGTTGAACTTGGTGGTGGAGATCAAAGGGTACCGGGGCGAGGACGCGAAGGAGAAGAAATCGACCATGGAGACCTACTGGGTGCCGGGCGTGAACGGATTGGGGGAGCATGGGCGGTGGGCGTTTGCGGAATTCACGGAGGTGTTCGAACTGGAGCCGGGGTTGAACGCGAAGATTGCGGCGGAGTTCGGGAAGTTGATGGAGCGGGTGTAGGGGCTGGTCAGGTTGACCAACGCCAAGTTGACCAACGCCAGGTTGACCAACGCCAAGTTGTCGCCGGTTGGGAACGCTGGCACGGGAACCTGCGCGTTGTTGGTTTTACAGGACGGCACGCTGCCGATTGGCGCACAATAGGCGTACAATCAAAGGACAAAGTCATGGCACAACAGACGCAGGAAGGGCACTCCAAGACAGCCCGGTTTCACGTCCGCGCAACCAGCAAACAAGCCGCTTTGATCCGTGCCGGGGCCACGCGGCGCGGCGCGAAGCTGACGGACTACATTCTGGATTCGCTTTGCGCACAGGCGGAAATGGATATTGCGGATCAGTCGCAATTCGTACTGTCGGACGAGAAGTGGGATGGGTTCGTACGGGCTCTGGACGCGCCGCCCCAGATTCCTGCGGGCCTGAAGCGGCTGTTTTCCCATCCGTCGCTTGCCGAGCCGCGGTAGTGAATGCAAAGCATGACTTCGTCATCGAGAGGCTGGCGAAGTCGCACGACTTGAGTGGCTTCGATTGCGGCAACGAAGCTCTCAACCTCTGGCTCAAACGATTTGCGTGGACGAACATGCAGAACGATTCGGCACGGGTATTTGTGGTGCATCGTGGCGACAAGATTGTGCTTGGCTACCACGCCATCGCAGTCGGAAGCGTGAGCCGGGAGGACGCGCCGGAGCGAATCGCCAAAGGATTGGCTGCGCATCCCATCGGCGTGGCGGTCCTGGGGCGATTGGCGGTAAGTCTGGCGGAGCAAGGCAAAGGGCTTGGCGTCACACTCCTGCAGGATGCGCTGCAGCGCATGGAACAGGCTGGGGATCAGATTGGGATTCGGGCGGTGCTGGTGCAAGCGATCAACGAGGATGCCCGGAATTTCTATCTACGTTTCGGCTTTAGCCCCTCCCCCATGGACGAGATGCGCTTGATGCTCTTGATGAAGGATCTGCGGGCGTTCCTCCGCGAGCGGGCGTCTTGAGTGTTCAGAGGGCTGCGACGAGACCGGGGATTCGGGTTCGGTGGGGGATAGGGATGGGTGGGGAAAATGGCTGAGAAAAAAGGTTCGGCGGGCGCACTAAAGAGTGTGGAGACGATTACGCACGACGAAGCCTCACGGGTCCACATCCCGACGGCGGAGTACCAGTCGCTGCTGCCGAAGGAGTACGAGACGCCGATCCGGGTCGCGTATGAACGGCGGAACCGGGATCTTGATCCGCAATTGGTGTGGCGGGGGAAGGACCAGCAGGATTGGTCCGACTTGGTGGTGAACGCGCCGCCGCTGTACATCCAGGAGAAGGTCCACCCGAAGGCGCTGGTTGACGACTTGGTGCGGCGGACGAAGGCCAACCGGCCGGTTGAGGAGGAGGCGCAGTACGATCTGTTTGCCGATTTCAACGGGTTGCCGAACAAGGAGGCGAAAACCGAGTTCTACGAGCATGAGGCGAACTGGACCAACCGGATGATTCTGGGGGACAGTTTGCAGGTGATGGCGTCGTTGGCGGAGAGGGAGGGGTTGCGGGGGAAGGTTCAGTGCATTTATTTCGACCCGCCGTATGGGATTAAGTTCAATTCGAATTTCCAATGGTCAACGACGAGCAGGGATGTGAAGGATGGAAACGCGGAGCATGCTACTCGGGAGCCGGAACAAGTCAAGGCGTTCCGGGATACTTGGCGGGATGGAATTCATTCGTATCTTTCATACCTTCGGGATAGACTGACGTTGGCGCGGGACCTCCTGACCGAGTCCGGTTCGATTTTTGTCCAGATAGGCGATGAGAACGTCCACCGGGTTCGTTCCCTGATGGACGAGGTGTTTGGGGACTCGAACCTTGTGGCTCAGATTGCATTCAAGACTACGAGCTCATTCACCGGAGATACACTGTCGCGATCATATGATTTCACGCTTTGGTACTGTCGTAAAGCTGCATCGATTAAGTCTCGAGTACTATTTCATCCGAAGGCCTTAGCGGATGACAAGGGCGGACGCTTTACTCGTGTTCAACAAGCGAACTACACCCGAAGGGTCATGACTATTGCCGAGAGGGCAGATGAGTCGTCAATTGTTTCCGAAGGCGCGAAGATTTATCGGCACGACAATCTCTATTCGCAAGGCAGAGCCTCTGCGCCTCAGCCGTTCGACTTTCAAGGTTATAGTTTCGACCCTTGGCATAAAAACTCGCACTGGAAATGCCATTATCCGGTCGGCGTGGCTCGTCTAGCACGCAGTAATCGAACCGCACTACCAACTCCAAATTCAATCTCGTACGTTAGATTCTTGGATGACTTCAGTGCACATCCAATGACCAATGTTTGGCAGGACACCCAGACGGGAGCTTTTACCGAAGACAAGGTTTATGTAGTTCAGACAAACTCCAAGGTCGTCGAACGCTGTTTGCTCATGGCATCTGATCCGGGAGACTTGGTCCTCGACCCAACGTGCGGATCGGGTACAACTCCCTACGTGGCAGAGCAATGGGGACGGCGCTGGATCACCATCGATACATCACGTGTTGCTCTAGCTTTGGCTCGTGCCCGCATCATGGGCGCCCGCTACGGGTACTACCTTCTCGCGGACAGTCCCGAGGGTCAAGCGAAGGAAGCCGCATTAAAGCGGACAGCCCCTTCATCGCAAGCGACGCACGGCGACATTCGGCAAGGCTTCGTGTACGAGCGTGTTCCCCACGTACAGTTGAGCAGCATTGCCGACAACGCCGAGATCGACGTGATCTGGGAGAAGTTCCAGCTCGTGCTGGAACCGTTGCGAGCCGAGCTCAACTCGGCCCTGAACAAGCAGTGGGAGGAATGGGAGATTCCTCGGGACTCAGATCCGAGGTGGCCGGAGGCCGCGCGGTCGGCGCATGCGGAGTGGTGGAAACAGCGGATTGCGCGGCAGCGGGAGATCGACGCGTCCATCGCGGCCAAGGCGGATTACGAATACCTGTACGACAAGCCGTACGAGGACAAGTCCAAAGTTCGGGTGGCGGGTCCGTTCACGGTGGAAAGCCTGTCGCCGCACCGGATGGTGGGAGTGGGCGAGGACGGGGAGTTGCTCGATCCGCAGAAGAAGCACGGGACGCGGGATTTTGCGGCGATCATTCTGGAGAATCTGAAGGCGGCCGGGGTGCAGCATGCGCACAAGGCGGACAAGATCGAGTTTTCGTCGGTCACGGCTTGGCCGGGCGGGGGGTATGTTTGTGCGGTTGGGGTGGTGGACTCGGAAAGGCGTGTCGGCGACCCGCCTGCAGGTTACCAACCTGCCCCACAAAGGGCGGCGATATTCATTGGGCCGGAGTTCGGGACGGTGACGCGTCCGGATTTGGTCGCGGCGGCGCGGGAGGCCGGGGACGCGGGGTTCGACATGCTAATCGCGTGCGCGTTCAACTTCGACGCGCATTCGACGGACTTGCAGAAGCTGGGCCGGTTGCCGATCCTGAAGGCCCGGATGAACGCCGATTTGCACATGGCGGAGGACCTGAAGAACACGGGCAAGGGGAATCTGTTCGTCGTGTTCGGGGAGCCGGATATCGAATTGCGGAGGCTGGCGGACGGTCGGTACGAGGTGGAAGTGAAGGGCGTGGACGTGTTCCGTCCGTCGACCGGCGAGGTGCACAGCGACGGGCCGGATACGATCGCGTGCTGGTTTTTGGATTCGGACTACAACGAGGAGAGCTTCTTTGTCCGGCACGCGTATTTCCTGGGGAGCGGGGACCCGTACAAGTCGTTGAAGACGACGTTGAAGGCGGAGGTGGACGAGGAGGCGTGGTCGACGTTGCGGAGCGCGGTGTCGAGGCCGTTCGAGAGGCCGGAATCGGGGCGGATCGCGGTGAAGGTGATCAACCATTTGGGGGACGAGGTTATGAAGGTGTTCCGGGTGTGAGGGATGGGCAATTGTCGGAGAGGTTGGCGCATCTGGCGCGTTTGCCGGCCGGTTGGAATTCCTACAAGGCTGTGGCCATCTCCGAAGATGCGATTGCGGCGGCACGTGAATTATTGGCACGGTTTCCCGAGGGTACGCCAATACCGTGTGTTGTGCCCACGGTTCGGGGCGGGGTGCAGTTGGAGTGGCACGCGGGTGGGGTGAATATCGAGGTGTATGTTGGGGTCCGGGGCGATTTGAAGTTCTTCGCGGGGAATGCGGAGAGTGGCGAGGAGTTCGAGGGCTCGGCGCACGGGAACGAGGCACTGTTGGAGCAGTGGATTTCGCGAGTTGGTGTCGCGCTTGGGAGTCTTGTTCGTTAAGCTGGAGGTGGGATGAATCTACCGTTCGACGAGGTGAAAGCAACGCAGACGGCGGCGTGGATGCTGCGGCAGGCGGCGGCTCCGCTCGAGCACCTTGCGTTGATCAAGTTGCTGTACAAGGCTGATCGGGAGGCTTTGCGCCGGTGGGGTTTGCCGATCACAACAGACCGGTACGTGGCGATGAAGCTGGGACCGGTCACCTCCGGCATTTATGATTTGATCAAGGCGAGCGGTAACGTTGGGGTGCACCCGACATACTGGTCGAGCCACATAGCAAAGCGTGGGCCCTATGAGGTGGCTTTGGAACGGGACCCGGGAAGTTCGGAGTTGTCACGGGCGGAGAAGCGGCTGCTGAGTGAGGTTTTTGCCGCTGACGGGACCAAGGGTGGCTTCCGCTTGGCCGATGAGACCCATCGTGACTTTCCGGAATGGAGAGACCCCGGAATCACCTCGACGCCGATCGAGCTATCAGAGATTTTGGATGCGCTCGGTCTGCCGGAAGACGAGGTAGCCCACACGGAAAGTGTGGTGCGGGCGCATCAGGCGGCTAGGCAGCTTGTCGGCTAGTCGGGTGGCTTCGGGGCTTGGGCGCGATTGCGGACATCGAAGGCGAGTTGGAATCGCTGGTTTTTGTCGACTTGCTCGCGGTCGCCTGAGGTGGTGGTCGAGGCATGACAGCCCAGGGATTGCGGCGCATCCCTATTGACTCCGGCTCCGGGTCTTGGGAATGCCCACTTGTAGATCGTTGCAAGGGCGCCGGACCCGCGGTGCATTCTGGTGAGCCTGACCACGCGGTGCTTTGACCGGGATGCGACGGTCGTTCTGCACCCGTGAGACCATCCGTTTGTCCGGCACCAGACGGCGGTAACAGTACGGCAATGCGCGAATTGTGGGTATGGAGGCGCTCGAAGCGCAGGTGCGCGCGGGGACCGCGAAGCCGCACTCGCCTTGTTCCAACGGAATGGTGAAGTTGATTCAGGCCGGAATCCTTGCATCGCCACACACGACACGCAAGGTGGAGATGTTCTATCGGGAGTGGTTGGGGAAACAATCGAGAGGTTCCGGGTAAGTGGAGTTGACGGGGAAGCAGGGTAAGTCTGTTGGGGAAGACAAGGGGTCCGGCGCACAGATGCGGCTCGGACAGGGTATAATCCAAGGCATGCTGAGCCGCTACATCCATCAAGCCATGCTGCGGGCGAAGTACAAGATGCTCGAGGACGACTCGTATTTCGGCCAGATACCGGGCTTGGACGGTGTGTGGGCGAACGAGCGGAATCTGGACAAATGCCGGCAAGTTCTCCAAGAGGTGCTGGAGGAATGGCTCCTCCTGAAACTGCGCGACGGGGACGAGATCCCGACGATGGGCCGCGCGACATTGCAAGTCCGCGCAGCGTAGCCGCGGAGCACAGGCTATGGAGCCGATCTCGCGGAGGGAACTGGTGTCGCGGTTGCGGCAGTCGGGTTTTGACGGACCGCTTTCGGGTGGCAGACACCAATTCATGTCGCGCGGCGCTCTCAAGGTGCGAATTCCGAATCCGCACGGCTCGGGTATGATAGGCGGGGCGCTTCTGCGGGAGATTCTGCGGCAAGCAGGAATCCGGCTTGAGGACTGGCGCAAGGGTTGAGTACCTCGTGATCGGGACCATGCCCTCTTGGGCGAGCGGGCGACCGGTGCCGAACAAATAGGGGGAGCGGTGGAGTTTCGGATCGCGGATACATTTACCGAGAGCTTGGGGCGGCTGACCGGGGAGGAGCAACGGGGAGCCAAGACAGCCGCGTTCGATCTGCAGGTAAATCCTACGCAGACCGGTTTGCAGATGCACCGGGTGGAGAAGTCCAAGGACAGGAATTTCTGGTCGGCAAGGGCGAACCTGGACATTCGGATCATCGTCCACCGCACGGAGTCGAGCCTGCTGCTCTGCTATGTGGACCACCACGACGCGGCCTACGAGTGGGCGAGGCGTCGGAAGCTGGAAACGCATCCGAAGACGGGTGCGGCACAGTTGGTGGAGATCCGGGAGACGATCCAGGAAATCGCGGTGCCGCGGTACGTGGAAACGGTCGCGACGAGGCACAAGCCCAAGCTGTTCGCGCACGTGGCGGAGGCCGACCTGCTGGCGTGCGGGGTGCCGCAGGAGTGGCTGGCGGATGTGCGAAACGCGGACGAGGATTCGCTGTTCGCGCTGGCGGAACACCTGCCTGCGGAAGCTGCGGAGGCGCTGCTCGAGTTTGCGACAGGGGGCAGGCCGAAGCCGACTCCTGTGCCGGTTCCGGGTGCCGATCCGTTCGCCCATCCCGATGCCCAGCGCCGTTTCCGTGTGATGCGGAACGTGGAGGAGCTGGAGCGGGCCCTGGAATACCCGTGGGACAGGTGGATGGTTTTCCTGCACCCCTCGCAGCGCCAATTGGTGGAGCGGGAGTACAAGGGTCCGGCCCGGGTGGCGGGTTCGGCGGGGACCGGGAAGACGATTGTGGCTTTGCACCGGGCGGTGCATTTGGCACGCAAGCATCCCGAAGCGAGGGTGCTGCTGACGACTTTCTCCGAACCATTGGCGAGCGCGTTGCGGAGCCGGGTCCAGAAGTTGCTGGGAAACGAGCCACGGCTGGGCGAGAGGGTGGACGTCCATTCGGTGGAGAAGGCGGGGGAACGGTTGTACCGGGGGGTATTTGGAATTGCGCCTCCGAAGCTGGCGACGAAGGCGGAAGTTGCGGAGCTGTTGGGGTTGTCCGCAGCCGCAGTGCCGGGCCACAAGTTCACACGGCGGTTCCTGCTGGGCGAGTGGATGGACGTGGTGGACGAGCGGCAGGCGAGGGCCTGGGAGAACTATCGGGACGTGCCGAGGCTTGGACGGAAGACGCGATTGTCAGAGAACCAGCGCGCCACGTTGTGGAAGATCTTCGAGTTGGTGTGGACCGGTTTGGAGGAGCGCGGTTGGCTGACGGCGGCTGGGATGTACACGCGGTTGGCGGAGGGGATTGCGGTGCGGGGTCGGTCGCCGTACGAGTTTGTGGTGGTGGACGAATCCCAGGATGTGGGGGTGGCGCAGTTGCGGGTCCTCGCGAGTCTCGGGGTCGGGGGCAGGCCGGACGCGCTGTTCTTTGCGGGCGATTTGGGACAACGGATTTTCCAACAGCCGTTTTCGTGGAAGGCTGTGGGTGTGGATGTGCGGGGACGGTCGACCACGCTGCGGATCAACTACCGGACTTCTCACCAGATTCGGACACAAGCGGACCGCTTGCTGGACGGATCGGTGGCGGATGTGGATGGGAACACGGAGGAGCGACGGGGGACGGTGTCGGTTTTCAACGGGCCGAGTCCAGTAGTGGCCCGGTTCGCAACGACGGAAGCCGAGGTGGCCGCTGTTGCCGGTTGGCTGCGGGAGCGGGTGGCGGTGGACCGGATTCAGGCACATGAAGTGGCTATTTTTGTGCGGGATGAAGCGCAGATTGCGCGGGCGCTGGGTGCGGCGGAGCGGGCCGGGTTGAAGCCGAAGTTGCTGGACGGAACGGTGGAGGTTGTAGTCGGTCGGGCTGCGGTTGGGACGATGCACTTGGCGAAGGGGTTGGAGTTCCGGGCCGTGGCTGTGATGGCTTGCGACGATAGCGTGATTCCGTCACAGGAGCGGATGGCGACGGCGGGGGACGAGAGCGATCTGGAGGAGATTTACAACACCGAGCGGCACTTGCTCTATGTGGCGTGCACGCGGGCACGGGATGCGCTGATGGTGTCGGGAATAAATCCGACTTCGGAATTTCTGGATGATTTCGGAGTTGGTGCGAGGTAAGGAGCCGTGCCGTCCTCCCCTTAGCCGGCTACGGTCTGACCACCCCAACGCCCTGTTCTATCCGCACGTTGGTGCCAAAGGGTCGGGACAAATCCCGCACCCGTTCCAGAATCCGCAGTGCTTGGTCGGGTGGGGCTGGTAGCGGGGTGCCTACCGTGGGGCCGGTGGTGCGGTCGATCACCATCGGGTGGAGGCGGATTTCGCTCACCTTTCCACCTTGGTAGGTGGTGACGGGCACAATGGTCTCAAAGTACGCGTCCGGCATCGTGATGGTCTCCCCCGCTGCGGTGGTGAAGGTCCTGCGCTGGCCGAATGGGAAGTAGAGGCTGCCGAGGCTGTAGAAGATCGGTTTGCCCTTGTAGATTTCGATCCCGTTCAGGTTGTGGGGGCCGGTGCGGACAACGGCGTCGGCACCGGCGTCTATGGCGGCGTGGAAAAGCGCGGGCTCGAAATCGGCCGGGCGGGGATCGGCGGGGGCTGCGGCCTCGTTGGCGAAATGTAGAACCTCCGGTTGGTAGGCGGCGGGACCGTTGTCGGCGTCGCCCGCCGTTTGGTGTGCATGGATGGTGAAGAGTACGAATTGCGCGTTCGCCTGTGCCTCGCGGATGGAATCGAGGACTGCCGCCCGGTCGTTCGGCTCGACCTCCCAGCTTAGGGTTGGGGTTCCGTTCTTGCGGAACAGGGTATCCCCAATACGGAGGTCGTCGGTTTGTATTGGATAGGCCCCGCCCCCTGCCGCCATGCCGAGGGCGTTGAATTGGTCCGCCGGGAGTCCGCGCACCAGCCTGACGCGCAGGGCGCTGATGCCGGGACGCGGTCGTGCGGGCGTCCCGCGGTATTCGGAGGCAGGGGCGGCGACGGACATGGGCGGGAAGGTGGAAGCGGTGCTTACCAGCGCGGCAAGTCCGTGCGGTGTTTGCACGTAACCCGGAGCCCGTGCCTCCATCAGGCCGGGGCCGCTGCCAGCCTGCGCGATTCCCGCTTTCGCCAGCGTCTGGAGGGTTGACAGCAATCCGGCGGCACCCCAGTCGGTGGCGTGGTTGTTGGCCTTGGAAACAATCGTGATTCCCATTTCGCGCAGTCGGGCGGCGACTTCGGGTGGGGAGACGGGAGTGCCGCCGCCGTTCTCAGCCTCGGGCCAGCCTTGAAAAGTGGCAAGGTCGAAGATGGCTCCTTCCTGGTTGGCAAAACCAAGGTCGGCATTGAGGAAGAGGCGGGATACGGGATCAGTGGTGGTGGTGGTCGTGGAGCGGGGCGGGGGGACGGGCAGAATCAGGTCTCCGGCTGCGGCGAATGAGAACCCGTCCGCAGGGCGATGGGGGGCACTTTGCGCAGCGAGGCCCAACGGGAGTGCGATTAGAATGGCCAGGAGGCGGGTGTCTTGGCTTTCGCGCATGGCTGATTCTAGCAGGGATAACTGATAGCAGGAATGGCTGCTGGCCCCGAAGTCGGGGCGGCACGGGCGGGAACTTTCTAGGAACCGTCGAACAGCGTGGGCTGGACTGCCTTGACGGACCGCTTTTTGGCCTGTTTGGCGGGGCGTTTCCTGCTCCCGTGCTTTTGGGTCACAGCCTCGACCTCGCGGCGGACGCCCGATTGCGCCCGGAACTGCGCCAGCCGGGCTCTGGCGGCCTTCACTGAGTCGGCATGGTCGACGATGGGGGCGGGATAACCGCTGGAGCCTTCCCTCAATTCCGGAATCCAGCGGTTGACGAAGATGCACTTCGGGTCATGGTCCAGCAGTTGTTTGGAGGGGCTATAAATGCGGATCGTATTGATGCCGGTGGTGCCTGATTGCATTTGGCATTGGCTCCAATGGATACCCGGCTCGTAATCGACAAAGAGCCGGGCGAGGTGGAGTCCGACGGGGCGCCAGTGCAGCCACAGATGGTACGCCGCAAACGACATAACCATGGCACGCATCCGGAAGTTGATCCAGCCCGTCTGCAGCAGGCAGCGCATGCAGGCATCGACCATGGGATATCCCGTGCGGCCTTCGGCCCAGGCGGCAAATCGTTCGGCATCGTGGTCGTTTTCGCGCAGGCCGTCGAAGCCCCGGACGAAATTGTGGAATTCGATTGCCGGCTCGTCCTCCAGCTTTTGCATGAAATGGTCGCGCCAGTGCAGACGGGCATCGAAGGCACGGAGAGCAGCGCGGATTTGCTTGTCGTCCGTTCCGGCGATCCGGGCGCGCAGCTTCTGCACCACTTGGCGGGTGGAAATGGTGCCGTAGGCCAGGTGGGGGCTGAGCCTGGAGCAACTGGAAAAAGCGGTGACGGGCGAGGACATCTCGCGATGGTAGCGATGCCCGCGTTCGGCCAGAAATGTGCCGAGGGTGGCGTGCGCTGCCGCTTCGCCCCCAGGCTGCGCGAGGGTCCGGTGATCGGGCGCAAGGCCGAGATCGCGGCCCGAGGGCAGCGGGCCCGAATCGATGGTGAGGGGCGCGAGTGCCGGCACGTCCGGGGCAATCGGCGCAGCCATGCGGCTCTCCCACAGGCGGGACCAGCCGTCGCGCGACGGGAGTCTGCGGACCACGCCGCCGTTCGGAGTTTCGCGCCACTCGACGCCTTTCTCGCGAGCCCATTTCGCCACTGCACGGTCCCGTGCGTAGGTGAGGCCGTTGCCGGTTTCCTCGTGCGACCAGAGTCGAAGGATCGGGTGTGTCCGGTGGAGCTGGTTCAGGACCTCGACGGCC
>CAIYDY010000058.1 GCA_903925015.1 uncultured Acidobacteriia bacterium | reverse complement strand
GCACTCAACATGGATGAGTTCGCCTACGGTTTCACCACCGAGAACAGCCACTACGGCCCCACCCACAACCCGCACGATCTCACCCGTGTCGCTGGCGGGTCATCGGGCGGTTCGGCGGCGGCAGTCGCGGGCGGTCTCGTCCCGCTCACCTTGGGATCGGATACCAACGGTTCCATCCGCGTTCCGGCCTCCTTTTGCGGGATTTTCGGCATCAAACCAACTTACGGACGCCTCTCACGGCGAGGTGGCTTCCTCTTCGTCGCCAGCCTCGACCACGTTGGACCCTTCGCCCGTTCGGTGGAGGATCTGGCCCTCGCCTACGACGCGTTGCAAGGCCCCGACCCAGGTGATCCCGTCTGCGCCAACCGGCCCGCCGAGCCCGCCATGCCGTCTCTGAAGCAGGGAATCGCTGGCCTCCGAATCGCCACTGCGGGCGGGTACTTCGCCAAACAGGCCCACCCGGAAGTCTTCGACGCACTGGCCGGAATTGCCCAGGCGCTCGGCACCACAGCCAGCATTGAGATTCCCGAGGCAGCACGAGCCCGGGCCGCCGCCTACATCATTACTGCGTCTGAAGGCGGCAACCACCACCTCGCCGACCTGCGGACACAGCTCGAAAAGTACGACCCGAACACCCGCAACCGATTCCTCGCCGGAGCCCTCGTGCCCGCTGCTTGGGTCAGCTTCGCCCAGCGCTTCCGGGCTTGGTTCCGCCAACAGATGGAGCAGGTCTTTCGCGATGTCGATGTGATTCTGGCTCCGGCCACCCCGTGCCCCGCCATCAAAATCGGCCAAAAGACCATGGTTTTGGACGGCGTCGAAATGCCCTCGCGCCCCAACATCGGCATCTTCACCCAGCCGATTTCGTTCGTCGGGCTGCCCGTCGTCACGGTTCCGGTCCATCGGCCCGGACTCATGCCAATCGGTATCCAGCTCATCGGCGCGCCCTTCCAGGAGGCCAAACTGCTCCGCGTTGCCTACGAACTGGAGCGCCTGGGAGCGGTCTCCGCCCCCATCGCCTGGGGTTACCAATGAACCGCCGACCAATGAACCGCCGACAGTTCGGGGCCACCTTGACCAGCTCCCTGGCCGTACCGGCGCTCGCAAAGTCCGCCCCGGCTCCCGTCGTCCTCGGTTTTATCTACAACGGACCCAAGAACGATCTCGGCTACAACCAGTCCCACGCCGACGGCAAGGCGTCCCTCGCCGGAATGCCCGGCATCAAGGCGGTGGAGGAATCGAGTGTTCCCGAAACCGTGGTCGCCGAGGAATCCATGCGCGACATGATCCACCAGGACGGGGCGTCCGTGGTTTTCGCAACCTCTTTTGGCCATTTCGACCCCTTCACCATCGAAATGGCCCGTGAGAACCCCGGAGTCCAGTTCTTCCATTGCGGAGGTTTATATGACGAAAGGAATCATCCCAAAAACATCGGCATCTACTTCGGCTTCATCGACGAGGTGGAATATCTGTCAGGCATGCTTGCTGGTCTGGCCACCCGCACGGGAAAAATCGGTTTCGTAGCCGCCAAGCCGATTCCGCAGGTCCTCCGCAACATCAACAGCTTCACCTTGGGAGCCCGCAGTGTGAACCCGCGTGCCACCACCAAGGTGGTTTTCACCGGCGATTGGGTGCTGCCCGTCCGAGAGGCCGAAGCCTCCAGCAGCCTGGTCGACCAAGGAATCGACGTCCTGACCGGCCACACCGGCTCCCCGCGAGTGATTGTGCAGACCGCTGAGCGCCGCGGTGTTTTCGGATGCGGCTACCAGTTCAACCAGATCCAAATGGCGCCGCACGGCTTCCTCTCCGGGGCCGAGTGGCACTGGGGCACCGTGTACCAGCGCATTGCGGAATTGGTCCGGGAGGGCAAATCCGTCACCAATGGCACCATACCGAGGAGGCTCACCGGCACCCTCAAGGACGAATTCTGCCGCCTTTCCCCGTTTGGACCGTCCGTCACAGCATCTTCCCGTACACGGGTTGCCGAGGCAAAAGCGGCAATTCTCAACGGGACGCTCGACATCTGGAAAGGTCCGCTCAAGACCAATGAGGGCGGTGTCGCGATTCCCGCTGGCAAGGTCTTGAAGATCGAGGACGTGGAACTCGACAAGATGAACTACCTCGTGGAAGGTGTGGAAGGGACGGCGCGCGGATGACAAGTTCAACCCTGAACCGTCTCGAAAGCATTCTGGTGCCGCTCGGCGCGATCGCCTCCGGGCTGCTCGTATTCGGGGTCTTCTGCGCCGCTCTCGGTGTCAACCCGCTCCTGGTCTACGCCTCCATCTTTCGCGCCGGATTCGGCAGCTGGTACTCGTGGCAGAACACCTTGGTCCGTGCCTCACCCCTCCGGCTAACCGGTCTTTGCACCGCGCTGCCCGCAAGGGCTGGCATCATTGTGATCGGCAACGAGGGTGCCGTGGTTACAGGCGGCTTGGGTGCCATCGCAGTCGGACTAGCCACGCAATCGCTGCCCCCTTGGCTTTCGCTCGCTTCGATGCTGGTCGCGGCGATGGTCAGCGGCGGCATTTGGATTGCCGCCAGCGCGGCCTTGCCGCCAGCGCGGCCTTGCAGCATTACCGTGGCGTCAGTGCCGTAATCAGCAGCCTCCTGTTGAACTACATCGCGATAGCCCTCATGAACCAGTTGATTGAAGGCCCAATGCGGGATCCCTCCAGCTTCAACAGCCCAGCCACCTTTCCGCTCGCCGCCGACCACCGCATCGCCTACTTCGCCGGGACCCATGTCCACTACGGCTTGATCCTCGGCTTGGCCGCCTGTGCCTTGGCGTGGTTCCTCGTCGATCGCACCACCTTCGGATTCAGCATGAGGATCTCCGGCGGCAATGTCCGTACCGCCCGTTTGGTCGGCCTTCCGGTCGGGAAAATCGCCGTGATTTCCGGCTTCCTCGGAGGGGCCTGCGCCGGTATCGCCGGAATGATAGAGGTCGCCGCCGTCCACGGCCGTGGCAACGAGGCATTGAACGCGGGCTACGGCTACGTTGGCATTCTAGTGGCATTCCTCCGCCAAGCAAAATCCGGCTGCGGTTGTGCCTGTCTCGCTCTTGGTTGGCGGATTACTGGCCAGCAGCGGCATGCTCCAGCGCGCCCACGACCTGCCGGACGCAACGGTATCGGTCCTCGAAGGAATCCTCTTCTTGGCGATCCTCCTCAGCGACACCGTCTACGGTCGACTCAAACTATCCGGGGGGAAAACCAATGCCGCAACCGCCTAACCGCCCAAATCCCCATCCCCACCAACCTGCCGTTGTGGGGCAGGCATTCTTGCCTGCAGCCGCCTTTCCAGGCGGCCGTAACCGCACCCTTCGGTCTCTCCGCCAACCGGAGGTCCCATGCAGCTAACTCCTGACACCCTGGGACCCTGGGGCGTCGCCGTGGCCGTCGCCGGTGGAGCCCTGCGCGGCAGCATCCCCTACATGTTCGTCAGTCTCGGAGAATGCCTCACCGAAACCAGCGGCAAAATCAACCTTGGAATGGAAGGCGTCCTCCTCATGGGAGCCATGACGGCCTTCGCCATCTCGGATCTCACCGGTTCCCCATGGATGGGAGTCTTGGCCGCCGCCCTCGTGGGCCTCATCCTCGGAGCCATCCACGCCTGGCTGACCCAGCAACCCGCCGTGAACGACGTCGCTGCGGGAATCGCCATGATCCTATTCGGCAGCGGTCTGGCATTCTTCTTCGGAAAGCGCTTCGTGGCCCCCATGGCACCGCAGCTTCCGCTGATCCCCCTCGGCGGCTGGAGCCACACCCCCGCCGTTGAATCGGCGTTGCGCGTCAGCCCGCTCTTCTTCATCGGAATCGCAGCCAGCTTCCTGCTGCATTGGGTCTTCACCCGGACCCGTTGGGGCCTGAACGTCCGTGCCGCCGGGGACGATCCCCAGGCAGCCCGGGCGCTCGGCATTGACGTCAATGCAGTCCGATTCGCAGCCATCACCCTCGGAGCAGCCCTTGCCGCAGTCGGAGGTGCCCACCTGACCCTGTATTTCCCGGGGATATGGTCCGAAGGCATCTCCGGCGGCCAAGGCCTGATGGCCGTTGCGCTGGTGATCTTCGCCAAATGGAGCCCGCGCCGCTGCCTCGCCGCTGCCCTCCTCTTCGGCGGAGCGCAATCGCTGGGCCCCTCGCTCCAATCGCTCGGCGTTCAGGGTTACTACCATGTCTTCAACGCCTCGCCCTACGTCTTCACCCTGCTGGTGATGATCGCCACATGTTCCCCCAACCGCCGGTTGGCCGGGATGCCCGGAGCCTTGGGCAAAAAATGAAGCCGCAAGCCATGATCCAGCAAACACCACACCTCGAAGCCCGCGGCATCACCAAGCGCTTCGGCGACTTTGCAGCGGTCGACAACGTCTCCATCAACCTTCTCCCCGGTTCCTTCCACGCCCTGCTGGGTGAAAACGGTGCCGGAAAGAGCACGCTCGTCAAGTGCTTGATGGGCTTCTACCAAGCCACCGAGGGGGAAATCCGCCTCAACGGGCTACCCACGCCCATAGCCTCCCCACGCGACGCGCGCCACCACGGTCTCGGCATGGTGTTCCAGCACTTCACCCTCATCCCGTCCATGACGGTGGCGGAAAACCTCGTGCTCGCCCGTCCCGATCTTCCCGCCGTGATCGATTGGAACGCCGAACGAGCCAAGCTCGAAAACTTTCTAAAGGGCGCTCCGTTCCAGGTTGATCTTTCCAGCCGGGTGGCCGAACTGTCCGCCGGACAGAAACAAAAGGTCGAGATCCTCAAGGAACTCTACCTCCGTACCCGTTTCCTCATCCTCGACGAGCCAACTTCGGTCCTAACTCCCTCTGAGGCCGACGAAGTTCTCGGCTACCTCCGCCACTTGGTGGACAAGGGCGAACTGAGCGTACTGCTGATCACCCACAAGTTCCGCGAAGTGCAATCCTTCTGCGACGCCGTGACTGTTCTGCGTCGGGGACGCCTTGCCGGTGGCGGTTCCGTGGCGGAACTGACGCCGTCCCGTATGGCTGAAATGATGATGGGCGAGGCGCGCACCGAGCGCAAGGTGGGCAAGGCTGCCACCCCGTCCAATGCTCCCGTTTCCATCCAACCCAAGCTCCGGCTCGAAGGACTGCGGACCATCGGCGACAACGGCCTCGAAGCTCTCCATGGTGTGGACCTTACCGTCCGCGCGGGTGAAATCGTCGGCATCGCCGGGGTTTCCGGCAACGGCCAGCGCGAACTGGTGGAAGTGATCGCGGGGCAGCGCGAAGCATCCGGCGGCAGAATCGCGGTCGATGGCAAAACCCACCTCCCCACCCGAGAGGACCTACGCAACCACAAGTTTTACGTCCTGCCCGAGGAGCCGCTCCGCAACGCCTCCGTCCCCGGCATGACCGTGGCCGAAAACATCGCGTTCCGCCTCTTCGACCAACCGCCGTTCCAAAATTCCGGCTTCCTGCTCAACCGCTCCGCCATCGCCGATTTCGGTAGGAAGATGATCGAAAGGTTCTCCATCCGCCCGCCCAACCCGGACGCCCCAATTGGCGACCTCTCCGGGGGCAATGTCCAGCGGGCCATCCTCGCCCGGGAACTAGCCAGCGGCGAGGTGGGTGTGCTGGTCGCCGCGAACCCTTGTTTCGGCCTGGACTTCAAGGCCGTCGATTTCATCCACGACCGCCTGGTGGAAACCCGCAACAAAGGTGCCGCCGTCCTACTGATCAGCGAGGATTTGGACGAACTCCTCGACCTAGCCGACCGCGTCTTCGTGATGAGCGGAGGGAAACTCGTCCACGAAACCACTCCGGCGACTGCGGACCTCGCCGAGATCGGCCGCCAAATGGCCGGCCACCACTAGCTGCGGTCCGTTTGGCTGATTATCGAACCGGGGCCTCGGCATCCAGAATGGTCTCCCGTTGGCCCCGCCAGACCGTCAGCTTCACTGTCCCGAACGACGGGGTCCCGGCCGAGGTGCGTTGCAAATCGGCCAGGGTCCCGATGGTTTGCCCGTCCAGTTTGAGAATCACGTCCCCGACGTGCAGCCCCGCCGCACTGGCGCGGCTCGCTTGCGGGATTCCGAGCACGATCACCCCGGTCTCGCCGGGCAAACCCGACGCCGACACCTCGCCCATGCCGACAACGTTCTTGACCGTCGCGCCAAGCCACACTGTCGGCTTGCCGTCACGCTGGGAGCCTGTGGTTGGGGCGGATGCCAAGGGGCTAGGCAGGTCCGGGGTGCGGGCCAGCGCTTTCAATTTCGGCCACTGCACACCGAACTGGTCCATCGGAAAATTCCGGAACCCCAGCTTCAGGGCCGGGGAATCGGGTCGGACCCGGTAGTCTCCAGCCTGGGGATTGATGAATCCGGCGTCGGCCTCCATCGATTGCAAATCCCGCCCGCTTTGCGCCTGCAGCCCGGCAGCCGGTCTCGGCACGGCCAGTCCGGGCACGTGAAGCAGGTTCAGATCTACCGCTTCCCCCCATGGTTTCGGCACCCGGATCGGCTTGTAGGCCGTGAAGACGATATTGTTCCGCACGGTGTCGCCGCTTCCCTGGTACCAAACATGCGGATGGAAGGAGTTGTTGACCATGATGTTGTTCTCCATGGTCCGGCCGAAACCCTCCCGCAGTTTGATGCCTCCGTTCAGCGCCAAGTTGTTGGTAATGATGTAGTTGCTGGAGCCGTCGTCCAGGTCGACATCCCACCCGTGGTCGCAGCGCCAACGGTTGTTTCGCAGTATGATCGGCTTCACCACGTCCAGCAGCGGGAGGCCCTTGTACTGTCCGGCGCTGATCGTGTTCGGGTCCAAGTCCTTGAGCATCCAGTAGCGGTCGCGCCCCCAGGAGTTGAACGATCCGTGGTCTCCGGTTTCCTTCACCGTGTCGAACACATCGTTGAATTCGATCACGTGGCCGCCCCAGGTGCCTTCCGAGATATTGATGCCAGCGCGGGGAACGTCGTAGATCGAACAGTGCCGCACCGTGATGTCCATCGACATGGAAATTTCGACCGGTGCCGTCTGCTTTTCCACCCGGCCTGTGCGGTGGATCAGCGTGTCCTCCAGCAGGCACTGGGCGGGATAGTTGTCGGTCTTCGGGCCCGGGGTTAGGTCGATGTCCTTCACCGACTGCCGCTGGTTGTACTCAAAAAGCGGATTGCGCACCGCCCCCGGGTCGCCGACGAAGGCTACGCCATTGGCCCCGGCCTCGAAAATATGGCTGCGGCGGATGGCGAGTCGGCGATTGTAGTTGTTGACAAATATGGCGTTGCCGCCCACTTGGTCGACGAACAGTTCCTCCAGCGAGCAGTCCTCGGTGCCCGTTAGAAACACGGCACCGCCCCGGTAAACCGTCCAATCGCTGCGCAACAGCGGCTCCTTGTTCCGCATGAAGGTGCGGGCGGCGTGGCGCAGCGTGAGGCCCCTGAGGGTGACCCATTTGGCCCCGTTCAGCTCCACCAGGCTGCTGAGGCGGACGGCTTCCACGGTGGCGGTTTTCATGTCGACGCCCTCCGGGGGATAGAAGTACAGCGTTGACGTGGTCCCGTCCAGAAACCACTCGCCCGGCGCGTCCAGTTCTTCGAAGATGTTCTCGACGAACCGGTATTTGTCGTGCATACCCATGCGGCGGTTGTTCTGCCAGCCACCTTCGTAAGTGATGTTGCCGGAGGCGTCCTTGCCCGTGATCGCGTAGTGGAAATCCCCCCACATGCTGCGGTGCATGGCGTGGATAAAGCCGCCCTCGGGATTCTTCCAACGGGCCGCCCGGTCCTTGCCGAAGGCGTCCGGGGACCAGCCGTCGAAGTACCCGGCAGCGGGGTCATAATTCGGATACCGGGCCATCCCTTGGCGCTTGCCGTTGACGAACAACTGGTCCGTTTTCAACCCAGCCGGAACCTGGGCCATCAGGATGCCGTCCCGGTAGGGCTTCCACGGGAGGACGAGCTTCACCCCGCCACTGAGAACCGGTTCCTGCCCGGGCATGGCCGCGTAGAGGGTGGGTTTGTTTTGTTTTCCCGAATCCGCGGCCGTCAGAATAAAGGTTTCCGGCAGGTAATAGGTGCCGCCGGAAAGCCATACCGTTACCGATCCACCAGGCTTTGCCCTCCGGGCGAGCTTTTGTGCGGCTGCGAGTGTGGCCAGCGGTTTTGTCTTCGTCCCGGCATTGCTGTCACTGCCGACCGGGCTGAGGTAAATATTGGAATCGGCGGCGCTGCAGGCCATGGCAGCCACGAGGAATGCGCACCCAATAGTTATGGCCCGGCTGCCGGGAACGTTGAATATCACGCTGAAATTGTATCGCCCTTTCCGGTCCAATGCCGGCGCTACACTAGTGGTCAGAAACGTGCTGGTACCGGATTACAGGCCAGCGCAGGCCGAATAAACCATGTTCAAGACCCTGTTCATCCTATCCGCTCTAGTCGCCATCCCGGCCTTGGCCCAAAAGGACCTGCCCGAGGGCGCTGGCAAGCAAGTCACCGTTCGCGCTTGCACCGGCTGCCACGGGGCCGAGATGTTCTCGGCCATCCGCCTAAACCAAGCCGACTGGGAGCGCAAGGTCGCCAACATGACGACCGAACGCGGAGTGGAGATCAGCGACGCCGATTTCGCGGCGGTGCTGAAATACCTGAGCACCTATCTGGCACCGCCGAAAACCAACGTCAACAAGACGCCCGAAGCCAAGTAGGCTAAATCGCCTTCAGGCGCATCTGTTCGGCCAAATATTCCGACGCCCGCATCGCCAGTGCCATGATCGTGAGCGAAGAATTTTGCCAACCGCAGGTGACAAAACAACCGCCGTCGACGACGAACAGATTCTTCACGTCGTGGCTCTGGTTCCACTTGTTGAGGACGCTCTTCTTCGGGTCGTCGCCCATTCGGCAGCTTCCCACTTCGTGGATGCTGTAACCCGGCGGATGGAACTTGTCGGTCTTCGATAGGATATCCCAACCGGCGGCCTTCAGCATGTTTTCAGCGGTGTCGGCGGCATCCTTCGCCATGTTGTGCTCATTGGCCGAATCCTTTACCTCGGCGTGCAGCACGGGGATCCCCCAGGCGTCCTTCACGTCCTTGTTGATCCGAACATGGTTTTCGTACCGGGCCAGGCGCTCGCCGTAGATCGAGGCGGTCATGCAGGCACCGGAGTGCAGATCGAGCTTCTTCTGCAGGGATTCGCCGTAGTCGGCGAAGAATCCGGGCTGGGCTGCGCCACCGCTGGCGATCAGCATGCCGTAGCCCTTCGAGTAATTCCGCTTCTCGCCTTTTTGCAGGTTCTGGAACCTCGGCAGCAGGGCGGTTCCGCCCATCGTGCCTTCAGGCGCCTTGCCGCCGCGTGCCTCCGGCACCGATGCAACTACTTGCACGCCGTACAACTGGTCCATCACATAGCGGCCCAGCACGCCGCTGGAATTGCCCAGTCCGGCAGTGCTCGAATTCAGCATGATCCGCGTGCTTTCCAGCGAGCCCGCGGCCATCACCACCACCCGGGCCTTCACGTGCAGCTCCTGGCCGGAATGGCGGTCCACAAAATTCGCGCCGTTGGCCAAACCGGTGTTCCTATCCACCGTGATTTGGCGGACGACGGCGTTCGGGACGATTTGCAGCTTGCCCGTCGCCACAGCGTCCGGCAGTAGCAGGTTTACCGAACTTGCCTGTCCGTTGCGCCCGTTCGACGCTCGAATCTTCGACACCAGGATTCCCCGGGCCTCGGCAATCTCTGTAATCTTCTTGACGGTTGCCGAATCCGGCCCGTAATCCGCGTCCAGGAAGTTCCCGTCCGGGAAATGCGGCTTGCCCTCCTTCCGGCCCGATACTCGGAAGATTCCCTCCACGCGGGAATAGTACGGATCCAGATCGGCGTGGCTGATCGGCCAGTTTTCGCCGGTGCCCTCCTTGTCCGCGGACTTGAACTCCCAGTCGCTCATGCGGAAGGATTGCCGTCCCCAGAAGAGGCTCCTGCCCCCTACAAACCGCACCCGGACCCAGTTGTACGGCGATGCCGGATCGTGCGTGTAGGGAACTTCCTTCTCGTCCAACCACTGGTTGGCGTTGAACTCGTTGGCCTGCACCACGTGCGGCAGCCGGCCCGGCTTGTTGAGGCCTCTGTACGGGAGCTCCCACGGATTCTTCGTGGTGCGGTTGGTGGCCAGATTCACTTCCGGGCCCGCGTCCAGCATCAGGCACGAAATACCCTTCTGGGTGAGCACGCTGGCCGCGATCCCGCCGGAGAGGCCCGAGCCCACAATCAAAACGTCAAACTCTTGTTTCGGCACAATTATCCTTTGTAGATCGGATCGACCGGCGCGAAGTACAACTGCGCCCCAACCGGACGCCGCCCGGCCGCAATCGCAGCCTGCGTCCATTCGCGCGAATTGCGCGTAGCCACGCGGATGTCGTCATGCGCGGCGGCCATGAACCGGGCCCCCGGCTCCTTGGGCAATTCGAACTGCCAGGGGACCAGCACCAGCAGCGGACGGACAACGGCATCGGCCTGGGTTGCGTCCAAGGCCGAAAAGGCCTTGCCGAACTGTTTTGCGGCGCGGGCATTGAGCAGGTCCAGCCCGCCCTTGTACATCTGTTGCCGGTCGGCCGGCGACTGGCCGACGTGGAAATCCAGAAATTCGGGCACTCCGGCGTCAATCGCGCCCGGATTGCCTCCCATGGGGGGCATCAGCAACTCGGCGAGCCTGTGCAGCGCGGCTAACTGTGCCGGGCTGAAGAAATGAGGCACGGGTTCGCCGACCGCGTCGCGCTTGCCGGCGGCCAAAGGCGCGGCGGGACGGGCGGGAGCGGCCTGTGCCTTCAAATCCTGCTCGGTAATGGCACTTGCAACAACGAAAGGGACAGCGGCGGGGACAGCGGGCGCGACCGCTATCGCCTGCATAAATCGGCGGCGTTTCACGTTGAGTAGGTTAGCAACCGGGGTACCACTTGTCAATGCGGACACAGCCGGCACCAGTTGCCAGGCAGAAATTGGGAGCTGGCACTAGAGTTTTACCAGAGTCGCCTTCTTCACGAAATCGGGATCGAATTCGAGTCCCAGCCCCGGACCGGTCGGCACTGGAATCACGCCATTCCGGATTTCAAAATTCGGCGAGTACCAGCTTTCCTTCTTCTCGGGTCCGCGATGCACATATTCCATGTAAGGGCCGATGTTGGGGGTCGTCGCCGCGAAGTGCAGGATGTTCACCGATGCCGCCCCGGTCTGCGTGTTGTGCGGACAGATCCACATGTTGGCCTTGCGCGCCATTCGCGCCACCCGCGCAGCACGAATGAACCCCCCGTTGTAGTTGAGATCCGGCTGCACCACATCCATCACTTTGTTGTCGATCATCCACTGGAACAGCCAAAGGCTCGAATCCTGCTCGCCGAACGCGACCTTCATGTCAAGCGCATCGGCCACACGCTTCGTCTCGCTCTTCTCCTCCCAGGGACATGGCTCCTCGAACCAGAGGTACTTCATTTCCTGCAAACGCTTCCCGATTTCAATGGCATTTTTCGCATCATAGGAGCCATTCGCGTCCGCCATCAGCGTGATATTTTTGAACCTCTTCTGCGACAATTCCAAAATCCGGTCGGTGCGGCCCGGCATCGCGTCGTGGTTGTCGCTCATGCGACCGCCGATTTTGAATTTGACTGCCTTCGCCCCCGTCTCCTCCACGCCGCGGACGTACACGTCCACCTCATCGTCCGCGGAAAGCTTGCGGTCGGACCCGGATAGATACACCGGAATCTCCTTCCGCAACGCGCCGCCCATCAGCTCGGACGCCGATTTCTTCAGAGTCTTGCCCATCAAATCGAACAGGCTTTGTTCGATATAGGCCACCGGACACCAGAACGCCTGCCCTGCAAGTTTGTAGTTCGAATTCGTGGCATAGACCTCGTCAACGAGGTGCTCCAAGTCCCGCGCGTCCTTCCCAAGGAAGTGCGGGATCACCCTGTTCCCGAGAATGCCTGTGAAATCCTCCACCCCTTTCGTCAGCACCAATCCCTCGGCCCCATCAGTGGATCGGGTCCGCAGGAAATAGTCCTTATTGCGCTGCAAAAGCTCGATCGAGGAGATCTTTACCGGGCTGGAAAAGAACTTGTGAAGGTTGAAAACCGGCTTCTGGTAGGCGGCAATTTTCGCTGGATCGACGTCTGCTGCATGCAGCCCCGAGCCGAAAAGTGAGGCGGCCGAAGCGGTCTGGAGGAAATTGCGGCGGTTCATCCCCTTGAGGATATACCTTGCAAAGTTGCGGTCCGCGAACAAATTTTCTATTGACCCGACATGGGAGTCATGTTACCTTCGAGCTACCAGTACTACCACATCGGAGGAATATTGATGCACCGTCGCATGGCGTTAGCCGTGTCCCTGGTTGGCTTTGCCGTGACCTGTCCGGCCGCCACTACCGTCCCGCCCAGCATAACTCTCAGTCCGGCCACGGCCCAACTGAGAACATCGGAACAACGAACTTTCAGCCTCGCCATCAAAGGCTACACCACCGCCCCAACGCTCGTATGGAAGGTGGTCTCCACCGCTCCGGCATCCACAGGGGATTTGGGATCGGTAACCAGCAAAGGTGTTTATACTGCCCCCGCTGCCCTACCCGCGGCCACCATGGTACTGGTGCAAGCTGTCGATTCCACCGATGCTAAAGTGTTCGGTTCCGCAACGGTTACCCTGCTGAGTCCGCTTCCACGAATCACATCCCTGTCCCCAACCCGGGTGAACATTGGGCTTGCCTACACGGTCGCGATCAACGGCACGAATTTCCTGCCGTCATCCCAAGTCCTCATGGACGGCGTGGCAGTGAAGTCAACTTTCGTTTCCTCCACCGTGCTGCAGATTTCCGGCAGAACAGCGGCTGCGGCGGAGTCCCTGCTCGGCATCGTAGTCTCGAATCCGGGCCCGGACTCGGTCTCCAACAAGGCCTCCCTCGAAGTGGAGCCACCCATGCAGGTTCTGGTCTATCCTTCCACCGCCACGCTCAGGATCGGGACCACCAAGGACTTCTCCGTATCGGTGACAGACCCCTACAAGGGTGATTCCACCGTCACCTGGGCCGTCAACGGCATTGCTGGCGGAAATGCGGCAGTCGGCACCATCGACGCCGCCGGGCTATACACCCCGCCCGCGGTCCTTCCTCCCGCTGCCGCCGGCAGTCCGGCCGGAACCTCCCCCACCGTGACGGTCTCCGCCGTCAGCACCATCGATCCAACAGCGAAAGGTACTGCGACCATTACTCTCCAGAACGGCATCCCGAAAATCACCGGCGTGTTGCCCGCCACGTTGCCGGTAGGAAAGACCTCGTTGACGATCAACGGAACCGGCTTTTCACCCGGTGGAACCATCACCATCGCAGGCGTGAAACTGACGCCGACCTTCGTCTCCGACAAGCAACTGAAAGTCGATGCCACCATCGCCATGCCCGTCGGTCGGATCGCACCATTCAAAGTCAGCAATCCGGCCCCAGGTCCCGAAACCTCGGCCGTCTTCACCGTTCCCGTCCGCGTCACCGGTGAAAAGCTGGACTACGCCAGTGCCGTCCGATTCCTCGAAACCGCTTCGTGGGGCCCGACGCCAGCCAGCGTGGTCCATTTGCAGCAGATCGGGATCACTGCTTGGCTCGCCGAACAGTTCGCCATGCCAGCAACGCCGCTACCCGACCCCAACGACTCCAACGAGGGTGTCTCCCGGCTCCAGGATGCTTTCTTCACCAACGCACTCACCGGTCAGGACCAGCTCCGCCAGCGCGTGGCGTTTGCGCTATCGGAAATCATGGTCGTCTCCGCTGAAAAGGACACCCACTTCGCGGAGATGGTCAGCTACTACAGACTCCTTCTTGGCGACGCCTTCGGCAGTTTCCGAAACCTGCTCGGCGACGTGACTTTGAGCCCGGCGATGGGTCACTTTCTGGACATGGTGAACAACGACAAGGCCAACCCAGTCAAAAACACCGTCGCCAACGAAAACTATGCACGCGAGGTGATGCAGCTGTTCACCGTCGGTTTGGTCCGGCTCGATCCCCAAACAGGTGTCGCCACCACGGTTCCCGAATACGATCAATCGACCGTTACCGAAATGGCAAAGGTCTTCACCGGTTGGACCTACCCGCCGCTCCCCGGTTTTGCCAGCCATTGGCAGAACGCCGAGTACAACAACGTCCCCATGGTCGCGTTCCAGGACCACCACGACACAACCCAGAAAAACCTGAACCTGCCCATTCCTTGTACGGTTCCGGCCGGAGGGACTGCTGCCAGCGACCTCAACCAAGCCCTCGATTGCCTCGCGAAACAGACGAATGTTGCACCGTTCATCTCCTACCGCCTGATCCAGCGGCTGGTGATGAGCAGCCCTTCCACCAGCTTCGTCCAGCGTGTTTCCACCGTCTTCAACAATTCCAACGGCAACCTGCAGGCAGTGGTAACAGCGATTCTCAATGATCCCGAGGCGCTCGCCCCCAACACCGGCAAGCTGCTCGAACCGGTACTCTACTCCACCCAACTGCTGCGATCGCTGAACGCAACAGTCACAGGCGCAGCCACCGGCGTCCGCAGCCAGACCGAGGCAATGGGGCAGAAAGTCCTCGGCGCTCCCAGCGTCTTCAACTACTTCTCGCCCACATCCAAGGTCTCGGTTCCGAACTTCCCCACGCCGGGCGTGACCACCGTCCAAACGGCTCCGGAATTCCAGCTGATGAATGCCGAGACCGCATTCGCGCGCATCAACTTCGCCTACCGGGCCGTCAACAACCAGCTTTCCGGAAACATCCGGGTGGATACCTCCAGCCTCGTGGACGTTGCATCGGACCCCTCGGCCCTGCTCGACGCCATCGACCAAGCTCTTTACCGGGGACAAATGGCCTCCGGGGAGAAGTTGGCGGTTCTTTCCGGCATCAACCTCTCGACGTCGCCTTCGACGCGAATCGTCAACGGTTTCTATGTGGCGGCCGCCGCGCCGCAGTTCCAGGTGGAAAGGTAAGAGGAGAAATCGACCATGAAATTCAACCAATTGAAATCCCGGCGCGATTTCCTTCGTCTCGGATGCCGCACCATTTCGAGCGTCGGCGCAGCCTACGCATTCGGCGAGGCAGGCCTGCTGCAGGCGCAAATACAAAACCCCGGCACCTACCAGGCTCTGGTCTGCGTGTTCCTGTTCGGCGGCAACGACGCCAACAACATGCTGGTTCCCAACGACACGGCGAGTTACACGCAATACCAGAAGGTTCGGCAGAACTTGGCACTGCCGCAGGCAAGTCTGGTTTCGATCCATGACCCACTGAGCAAAGCCACTTTCGGACTGCACCCGTCGATGGCCGGACTCGGGGCGCTCTACAACCAGTCCAACCCGCGACTGGCGTTACTGGCCAATGTGGGAACCCTGATCAAAGCGGTTCCGCATGACCCGGTTACCAAAAAGCCGAATCTGAACAGCGTTCCGCTCCCCATGAACCTGTTTTCCCACGCCGACCAGACAACCGAATGGCAGAACGCGGTACCCCAGGGCGGTGCCAGCGCCAACACCGGCTGGCAGGGCCGATTGGCGGACAAAATTGTCCAGTTGAATACCAATCCAGCCATTCCGCCGTCCATCGCGGTTTCCGGAAGCGCTTTGCAACTGGTGGGACAAGCCACGAAGCCATCCACCGTAGGCACCTCTGGCTTCTCGCCGCTCACCGGGTTGAACGACCCGCGCACGGCTGCCCTGACCCAGATGCTGAACCTGAACAGCGGTGTGGCTCTGATCCAGGCAGCGCAAAACTCCGCCAACGCCGCGATGTCCGTCGCAAAAGCCATTGATTCGGCTGTTTCGAGTTCCTCGCCGCTCACGACCCAGTTTCCGAATACCGGTCTGGGGCAGCAGTTGGCCCAAGTCGCCCAGATCATCCAGATCCGGGCGGCGCTCGGAGCCAGCCGACAGATCTTCTTCGTCAGCCAAGGCGGTTACGATACGCACTCAGCCCAGTTGGGACAGCACGTGCAACTGTACGGTGAACTTTCCGGCGCGCTCGTGGCCTTCGATCAGGCGATGGGGGCGCTCGGGGTCCAGCAGAACGTCACCACGTTCACGGAATCCGATTTCAGCCGGACCTTCCAGCCAAATGGAAACGGTGGGACCGACCACGCTTGGGGATCGCACTCCCTCGTCATGGGCGGTGCTGTCAAGGGCGGCAACGTATACGGAACTTTCCCGACCTTGGCGCTGCAGGGACCGGACGATTCCGGCGACCGCGGCAACTGGGTCCCAACAACATCCACTGACCAGTACGCCGGTGCCATGGCCAAATGGTTCGGGCTGCAGTCCAACTCGGACTTGGACTACGTCTTTCCGAATCTGGGTGGTTTCGGGTACGCCACCCCGCCGATTTTCGGATAGCAGATTACAGGACAACCGCGCCGGACCAAACTGCCCGGCGCGGTTCCGTCGAGACCTATTTATAGCTGACGCGCCAAATCACCTTGCCGCCGTCATCGGAAACCAGCATGCTGCCATCCTTCATCTGCAGCAGCCCCACCGGACGCCCCCACACATCCTTCTTGTCCGACCCCATCATCCAACCAGTCGCAAAATCCCGCACCGGCCCGGACGGCTTCCCATTCTTGAACGGCACAAACGAAACCGAATACCCGATCCGGTTCTCCGCCTGCGAAGAGCCGTGGTTCGCCATGAACGCCCCGTTCCGGTATTCTGCCGGAAACTGCTTGCCCGTATAGAAAAGGAAGTCCAGCACCGCGATGTGCGGCTGCAGCATGATCTCCGGCGCAATTGCCTTTGCCACCAGATCCGGGCGGCGGTCCTTTTCGGGAATGCGCGGGTCGGCATGCGGCCCGACGTAGGCGTAGGGCCAGCCATAGAACCCACCCGGCTTCAAACTGCTGAAGAAGTCGGCAACCACCACGTCCGGGGCGTCATTGCGCTCCTCCACGGTGGCCCACAGCTGCGTCGTGCCTGGATAAAACCGTAGCCCGACGGTGTTCCGCAACCCCGTCGCAATCACCTCATGCCCCGTGCCGTCGGGATTGAACCGGTGCACTGCGGCCCGCATTTCCGGATCGCCGATGGCCAAATCGGTCGAACTGCCCACCGTCAGGTACATCTTCCCGGCCTTCTCGTCGAACAGGATCGTCCGCGTCACGTGACCCTTCGAAAACCCGGCCATCGAGACGACTTCCTGTCCCGGTCCGGCAGTCATAGCCTTCGAATCATACTTGTAGCGCTTCAGCGTCTCCGGTTCCGCAACATATAGATACTCCTTCCAGAGCGCGAGGCCGTAGGGCCGGTCGAGCCCGGACACCAGGGTCTTTTTCACACCGGCGCGCACCGCGATCACCGAGCCGTTGGCTACCGAATCGCTCACAATCACCTCGCCGCCCGGACCCTCCACCATGAACCGGGGCCGGGTGAAGCCGCTTGCGTACTCCTCCACCGAAAACCCGGAAGGCACCGTGATCTTGGCACCAGCGGGACGCGGCACAATGGTGGGCCCGTTCGAGATGGGAGGGGCATTGCCGATCGCCGGCGTCTGGGCAACGGAATTGGCCGCCAAACCGGACAGGCACAGGACGGAAACAGCAAGAAGTGATTTCATGGTTCGCAGGGTTCCATTTTACAGCCCGCCTCCACGTGGTGGCGGGAGCTTGCACGGCGCAATGCATCCGCTTTCAGGCCGATGGCCACGCGCCGCTCCGGCGACAACCGGCTCAAGTTCCTCAGCTGGAGGTCCATCCGGGGGATGCTGCGCAGCCGGGCCTCGTTCCTCGATAGAAAATCCCAATAGAGCGTCGTAAATGGGCACGCGCGGCCGTCCACGGCCTCGCCGGGATCGAACTGGCAGGATGCGCAGTAGTTGCTCATGCGGTCAATGTACTTGCCCGTGGCTGCGTATGGCTTGGAAGCTATGCGCCCCCCGTCGGCGAATTGCGACATGCCGATCACATTTGGCAGCTCCACCCATTCCACGGCATCCACATAGACCGCCAGGTACCACTCGTGAATTTCCCGAGGTCGCACGCCCAGCAGCAAGGCGTAGAGGCCCGTCACCATCAAACGTTGGATGTGGTGGGCATAACCGAACTCGAGCGTCTGCCCGATGGTTTCGGACAGGCATTTCATCGGCGTGTCACCGGTCCAAAAGAAATCGGGCAACGGCTGGTCTGCGGCAAGTGCGTTGCCCTCGGCATAGGCTGGCATCCCCGTCCAATAAATACCGCGCACAAATTCGCGCCATCCAAGCACTTGCCGGATGAAGCCCTCCACCGCCGCCAACGGCGCAAGGCCTGCCCGGTAGGCTGCTTCCGCAGCAGCCACCACGCGCCTTGGGGACAGCAGCTTCAGATTCATCGCCGCCGACAACCGGGAATGGTAGAGATATGGCTCAGCCGTCCACATCGCATCCTGAAATTGGCCAAAATCGGCCAAGCGGTGCGCGATGAAATCCTCTAGGGCGGCCTCGGCGTCGGCGGCGGTCACCGGAAAGTCGAAGCGATCGGAACGTCCGGGATTTCCCGCGAAACGCTCGGCCACCAGCCGCATCACCTCGCGCGTCGTTTGGTCGGGGGGAAACGGCATCGGGACAGGAATCGGTGCCGGGCCATGCCTACCAAACGCCCCCCGGTTTTCCGCATCGAAGTTCCATTCGCCGCCCTCAGGCTGGTCCCCGTCCATCAGCACGCCATGTTGGCGCCGCATCTCCCGGTAGAAGTATTCCAGCCGCAGTTGTTTCCGCTGTCCCGCGTAGCTGCGGAACCAGTCGAGTTCGCAAAAAAAGTGGCGATCCGGCCGAATATCCAGTTTCACCCCGGACTCTTCGGCCGCTGCCACCAGTGCCGATTGCACCCGCCAATCCCCGGGTTGCACCACCACCAAGCCGACCGGGTGGTACCGCTCCACCTCCGCCCTCAATTCACCTGCAAGGGACTGCGTATTCCCTTCGTCGTCCAACTGGCGATAGTGGCATTGCCTGCCGAGCGTCCGCAGTTGCGCGGCAAAATGGCGCATCGCCGAAAGAAACAGCACCGTGCGCGCTTGGTGGCTCGGCACATGGAGCGACTCCTCCTCCACCTCGGCCATCCAGACCCGATCAATCCCTGTGTCGAAACCGTCGAAGGCGGACGAATCGGCATCCAACTGGTCGCCCAGTACCAAAACCAGATTCCGCGTGTGCAAGGGTGTATCCAAGTATGCAGGATGTGGTGCAAAGGCAACCTGAACCAATTTTTACGCTCCGGCCACCCCTCCCGGCATCCCTATTGCAGGCGAGTGCCCGAATAGATGCGGAAACCATCCAAATCCGACCTTCCCAGCAAAGTCTGCGCTGTCTGCCTCCGCCCCTTTGCGTGGCGCAAAAAGTGGGAGAAGGTTTGGGATGAGGTGAAGTACTGCAGCGACCGGTGCCGCGGCAACCGCCGCCAGCGGGGCGGCAGTTGACACCCGAACCAGGCTTGACACCGGAAGAAATGCGGCGCGACTTTGACTCGCGGGATGAACTCGCTGCCTACCTCCGCCGCGAGTTTTCTTCCGCCGCCGCCCGTGACCCTCGCACCAGCCCATGGCCGGGCGGTCTCGCCGAAGCCAACCAACGCCTGGCCCGGATCGAGCCCCAAAGCTATGCGGCCACCCGCAACCATCTCGATGGTGCCGTTACGTGCCTGTCACCCTATATACGGCACGGGATCCTCACCCTTGAAACAGTCCGCACCCATGCCGTCGCACTCGCGGGTTCCCCAACAGCGGTCCGAAAGTTCATCAGCGAACTCGCTTGGCGCGACTATTGGCAGCGGCTCTACTTCCGTTGGGGCTCGGACATCTGGCTCGACCGCGAGGAGTACAAAACCGGGTGGATCAGAGACGACTACTTGCCCGGGTTGCCCGACGATATCCGCACCGGCACAACCGGCTTGGCCTGCATGGACGCCTTCAGCCATGAATTGCGCTCCACCGGCCATCTGCACAACCACGCCCGCATGTGGCTGGCGGCCTACCTGGTCCACTGGCGGCGCGTACAGTGGCAGGCTGGTGCGCGCTGGTTTCTTCTCCACCTTCTGGATGGGGACCCCGCATCGAACAACCTCTCCTGGCAATGGGTGGCCTCCACGTTCTCCCAAAAACCCTACTTTTTCAACCGCGAAAACGTCGTGAAATTCACCGATGGACGGCACTGCCAAGCCTGCCCCTCGCAGTCCAACTGCCCCTTTGACGCCTCCTACGACCAACTCGCCGGCAGGCTTTTCCGCATCGGGACGGCCACCCCGTGAAGCTTGCCTGGCTGCACCCCGATTGTCTGAATGCCGTTTGGCTCCAACCCGGCCACCGAGCTGTGTACGTCTTCGACGACGCTCAGATCGAAGCCGCAGGCTGGGGCCTCAAACGTATCATGTTTCTGTATGAGACTCTTCTCGGGCTCCCCGTCGAGATCCATCGCGGACCCACCGTGGATACTCTGATCTCGCTGGCGGGGCCCAGTGGTCGCATTGTTACAGTAGCCACGCCCGACCCCTGGCTCTGCTCCCGCATCATCGAACTCCGTCAGTCCATACCGGTCGACCTGAAGCCAGCCCCCGTCTTCGTGGAACTCGAAGAGCCTGTGGATCTAAGGCGTTTCTCCCGCTATTGGGCCAAGGCGGAGGGCAAGCTGCTCGCATGACATACGAAGTGGTCTGGTTCAAGCGCGATCTGCGCCTCCGCGATCATGCGCCTCTGGTCCAAGCCGCACGGCACGGCACAGTCATTCCGCTGTACATCATCGAGCCCAGCTTGCTGGCCGCGCCCGATTTCGACCCCTGCCACTGGACGTTCATCCACCGGTCGTTGGCGGAACTGCGCGATGGTTTGGCGAAGCTCGGCCAACCATTGGTGGTTCGGCAAGGCGAGGCCGTCGAGGTCCTG
>CAIYDY010000057.1 GCA_903925015.1 uncultured Acidobacteriia bacterium | reverse complement strand
CTGGCCAACCCGCTGTGGCTGTTGGAGCAGGGCATGGGCGTCGCGCAGCACCACGACGCCATTTCGGGCACGGCCAAGCAAAGCGTCACGTACGACTACGCGCGGCGCGTGCAGGCGGGCCGCGACGGACGCAGCCGATGATGCGACGACGACACTTGCCCACACCCAACGCGCGGCCCGCCTGAAGGACTTCATCGCCAAGTTCTCGGCTGGCACCAGGTCCAGCCAGGTGATGTCGCGCAAGAAGGAAGTGGAGCGGCTGCAATCGGGCGACCTGGCCCGGTCCAACATCGCACGCCCCTTTATCCGGTTTGAGATGAAGCGGCCTTCGGGCAAGCACGCCCTCGAAATCAAGGGCTTGGCGAAATCCTACGGCGAAGGCACCGTGATCCCGCCGTTCACGGCCAGCATCACGCGAGGCGAGAAGATCGGTATCCTTGGCCGCAACGGCGCGGGTAAGACGACACTCATCCGGTCGCTGATCGCGGGCGGTCCAGGTGCAGGCGACGAGCCTTTCAATGTGGACGCTGGCGTCGCCGAATGGGGCCACGAGGTCAACATCGGCTACTTCCCGCAGGATCCGCGTGCTTGGATCCAGACCGGCATGACCATTTTCGACTGGCTGCAGGCATACGACCCCCAGGCCGGCAACGAGGAACTCCGCGGTCTGCTGGGCCAGATGCTATTCGCCCGCGACGAAGTTTTCAAGCCCACCGACGCCCTTTCGGGTGGCGAAGTGGCCCGGCTGTACTTCTGCCGCTTGTTCCTGCAGAAGCCAAACGTGTTGGTTTTCGATGAACCCACCAACCACTTGGACCTCGAATCGATCAACGCGCTCAACTTCGCGTTGCAGAAGTTCGAAGGCACGCTGTTTCTGGTGACGCATGACCACGACTTGATCGAGGAGACTGCGACCCGGATCTGGAACGTGGGCGGCGGCCAAGTCGAGGACTTCCGCGGCGGCTACGAGGAGTTCCAGAAGGAACTTTCCAAGCGCAAGTAAAGCAGCCATGTCCAGCGCCGACGCGAAACTCCGGGCTTGGTGGTCCTACAAACAGGGCCTTGATGGTCGGTTGACCGGTCTGACCGCAGCGGAAGTGCTGGCTCAAACCGGGTGGCAGCGGTCGGTTGCGGGCGCGTCGCCGTATCTGGCCTTGTTTGCGCGGGCGGGTATCCGGCGTCAAGAAGTGGACGCGGCATTGGCGGCGGTCGAGATCCACGAGCTTCCCAGCGCCCGCGGTTGCACCTATGTGCTGCCTGAGGAGGACTACGCGTTGGGTCTAGCGGCCGGAAGCGGCTTCGGCGCGATGCCGGAGATGCGCACCGCCATGAAGCTGGGCGTTACGGAGGCGGAAATCGGATCGCTCCGGCAAGCGGTTCTTGACGCCCTATCGGGTGGGGCGTTGGAGCCGGATGAAATCCGTGCCGCCGTGGGCGACGCCGCGCGTTCCCTTGGGCCGGAAGGTACGAAGAAGGGTGTCTCCAGTACCCTGCCCGTGGCCCTCGGGTTCCTCCAGGAGTCCGGCGAGATCCGCCGCATCCCTGTGAACGGGCGCTTGGACCAGCAACGCTACAAGTACGCCCGTTGGGGCCTTTCACCACAAGCCGATTCCATGGTGTTCCAAGACCTCGCCCGCCGATTCTTCGGTTGGACCGGTCCGGCAACCATGGCCGAATTCACCGCCTTTTCCGGTTTGGGCGTGAAGGCGGCGAAGGCTGCCGTGGCGCCGCTGGGCTTGGTTGATTTGGACGGGTGGCTCATCCTGCCGGAAGAAGCGGAAGCCTTCGCTCGCTTCGTGGCTCCGAGGATCCCGGCCTATTCCCTCATCGGCAGTATCGACAACCTGATCCAGTTGAGGAGCGATTATGCCTCGATCCTGGGGCCGGACGACCAGCACCGGGCGAAGAGGGCCAAAGGCCACGCAATCGTAGACCGGGGCCGGGTAGTCGGCTTTTGGGAATACGATCCGGAAGCCGCGAGCATCGTCTGGATGGCCTTTGGAAAGCCGGACCAAGCGCTGGTGGACGCCGTCGCCCGGACGGAGGCCTTCATCCGGGAAGATCTGGGGGACGCCCGCAGTTTCAGCCTCGACAGCCCCAAGTCGCGCAAACCGCGCATTGAGGCACTGAAAGAGGGCAAGCTGGCGTGACAGCCTTTCTCGCGGACCCCATTGCCAAGCGGCACGATACCGGACCCGGCCATCCGGAACAAATTGCCCGGTGGGATGCGGCGATCGCTGGCTTGGGCGGGGCTACGCTGTCCGGGATTGCTCCCCGCGCAGCCACCTCGGACGAACTGGCGCTCTGCCACACCCGCACCTACATCGCAGCTGCAAAGCGGGATTGCGAGGCCGGACGAGATGTGCTATCCACTGGCGATACAGATATTTGCATCGCCTCCTATGAAGTAGCACTTCATGCCGCTGGAACCTGCCTCAGCGGGGTGGACCTGGTAATGGAAGGCACCGCGAAGAACGCCTTCTGCATCGTCCGCCCTCCCGGACACCACGCGTCACAAGCGCGCGGGATGGGATTCTGCCTCTTCAACAGCATCGCAATCGCTGCACGCTACGCCCAACGGAAATTCGGCGTCGAGCGGGTCGCCATCGCCGATTGGGACGTCCACCACGGCAACGGTACCCAGGACATCTTCGAAGAGGACGAATCCGTCTTCTTCTTCAGCACCCACCAAGCCCCTTGGTATCCGGGGACGGGATTGCGGACGGACACCGGTGTGGGGACGACAATGAACCGCCCTTTTCCCGCTGGTTCCGGGCGCGAACAGATCCTGACAGCGTTTCGCAAGGACTTCGCGGGTGCCATGAACGACTTCCGGCCGGACTTGGTCCTGATCTCCGCCGGGTTTGATTCACGGCTTGGGGATCCACTGGGTCATTTCCGGCTCGCCGATAGCGACTTCGCGGAGCTGACCACCACGATGATGGAGATTGCCGACAAGCACTCCGGCGGACGGCTGGTGTCGGTCCTTGAGGGTGGCTACAACCTGGATGGGTTGACAAAGGCCGTCGGGGCACATGCCAGTGCCCTCCAGGCTATTTGACCTCCCGGATTCGAAGGTTCCGAAACATCACGGTTGAAAAGCGGTCGTGCAGCTGCAGCCCGATGGGGCCGACCTTCGAGCGACCCGGTTCCCCGGGGTACTCGGAAACAACCTCGCCGTTGAGCCGGACGCGGATCATGTTGTTGCGGGATTCGATATCCATGGCGTTCCAATCGGCGTGGCGCATGGCTCCGACCTTGGCGGAAACAAAGGTGTAGACGGAACCGGTCGGGTACTTTTCGCCGCTTGGGTGGAGGGGATCTTCGTCGAGAATCTGGATTTCGTATCCGATGTGCGCCGGGGTGCTCTTGATGGGCCCGGCGAGTTCCGGGTGGACGGTGTCGGGCTCGTTGATGGCGTAGTGGGCGCGGGACAGATCGCGGATGGAGACACCGCTGTTGCCACCGATGGGGAGCCAGAATTCGACGTGGAGGTCGAACTCGTTGAAATCATTGCGGTTGGTGTAGAGCCAGGCCTGCGGATTCACCCAGGAACGGAAGGTGTTTCGGTCGATGGGCCATTTTTGCGAGGGATCGGGATGGGTGCGCTGGCCCAACAGGACGCCGTCCTTCATCACGGTCCAAGTGCATTCCCCGCGCGGTTCCCAGCCTTGCAGATCCTTGCCGTTGAAAAGGGGCTTCCATCCGAGATCGGCGGGAATTGTGACCTTGCCGGTGGCGGCCCACTCGGAGCCACGGGCGAGGAGCGCTTGGAAGTTCGGGTCGTCGAGGTTTGGATTCGCTTCATTGGCCCAAGTATGTCCGAGCATGGTGGCGTAGACACGGCCCTTTCCGTAGGCTTTGGTCCAATCCATGGGCTCGCCCTGGCGGGAAACCTCTGAAAAAGCGTACGTCAGGACGGTCAACCCCTGGGCTGGACCGTGCTGGCCGTGGGTCAACTGCTCGGAGGGATGCAACCAGTGGGCGGGGAGTCCGGCAGTAATTGGGTTTGTTTTGTCCAGGGTGAAGACCTCGAAATCATGGCGGGGGCCATGTCCGGGAGCGAGTCCGCTGCCCTTGGGAATCGTGATGACCTTGTCGTTGACGATTGCCAGGCCGGGACCGAAGGTCTTCTCGCGCCAACCGAGGCCGATCATCTCGTTGTATTCGGGCCAGTTCAGGAATGCATTGTTCGCGGCGTGGAAGATGACCAGGCCACCGCCGTTGCGGACGTATTTTTCCAGTGCGACTTCGGTTTCGCGGGGCCAACGCACGCCATCCGCAAGGTGGCCACCGTTGAAGTTGTTGACGACAAGGTCGTATTTGCTGAAATCGGGCTGGGCCGGGAAGGTGGAGACATCGACGTTGAATCGCCCGGTGCCTTCCAAGGTGGAGCGGATGGCGCGGGTACCTGCGGCCCAGTCGTGGTTGTTCCGACCGTCGACTATCAGGGCGGAGAGCTTCTTGGGTGACTGGGCCTGGGCGAACCCGGCGGCCAGACACAAGGATAGGAGAGGAATGCAGCGATTTTTCAGCACGTCAACATATACTTTAATGCAGTGACCAGACGTTTGGCGGCTGCGACGGCAATCTTCGCAAGCCTCGTTCTCAGTAGTTGCGCCCATTACCAGGCTACGGCCTTGGATCCCGTCAAGTTTGAGTCCCAGTTCCGCGCGCGGACGCTGGATGCCCCTGGTTTGGCCGCGTTTGCACGCGCCCAAGCCGGAAATCCGACATTGGAATGGCCCCCGAAGGTCTTGGACCCGGACAATCTGCTTTGGATCGCGCTGTTTTTCAGCTCGGATGTCGAGTTGGCCCGGGCGGATGTCGCGGCCAAGGAAGCCGCCCTTGTGACGGCGCGGCAGAGGGTAAATCCATCGGTTACTGCCGAGGCTGGGCGGAACAAGACGCCGGACTCGGTGGCGACGTACTCGTTCTCGTCCGCGTTCACGATTGAGACGGCGGGCAAGCGCGGGTTGCAGATTCTGGAGGCTGAAAAGGCTTTGGAAGCGGCTCGCCTGGGTGTTTGGGAAGCCGCTTGGACGACTCGGGCTAAAGTGCGGACCGCTTTGGTGGCGCACTACTTCGCTGGTCGGCGGCTGGAATCGTTGCGGGCTGAGCTCGCTGTTCGGACGGAGATCGCCGGAATCTGGGAGAAGCGGTTGGTGGCCGGCGAGGCCAGTCGTCCCGAAGTGGAATCCGCACGGGCGGAACGTGCGGGATTGCTGTCTGCGATTGCGAATGCCGAGGGCGAGGCCGAGCGCGGAGTGGCCGGAATCGGGGACGCGGCGGGGCTGCCGACGGCGGCACTCGGGTCGAGGCGCATGGACTTGACGAAGTTGGAGGCGTTGCCGGGGGCCGGGGAGTTGCCCATCGCGACCATTCGGAAGGCTGGGCAGGTGCACCGGGCCGATATCCGGCGGGTTCTGGCGCAATACGACGCCGCTGACGCCGGGTTGCGGTTGCAGTTGGCGCAGCGGTATCCGAATGTCGTGCTGAGCCCATCGTATCTGTTCCAGGAGGGGTTCGCATCGTATGTTTTGGGTGCCACTCTGGATGCTCTGCCCGTGTTCCATCGGGGCGAGGGGCAGTTGGCGGAGCGGAAGGCCGAGCGGGACAAGATTGCCGTGGAGTTCCGGGCATTGCAGGCGCATGTTCGGGATGAGACTGATTCGGCTTTGACGAAGTACACGGCTGCGGTTTCGGAATGGGCTGCGACGCGGGGTGATGCGGCTCGGGTACAGGCGGGGCGCGAGGCTGGTGCGGCTGCGGCGCTGCGGGCTGGCGAGGGTGACCGGTTGGATGTGGTGACGGTTCGGTTGGGGTCGTTTGGTGTGAAGCGGGCTGAGCTGGATGCTTTGGAGCGGGGGCAGTTGGCTTTGGGGGCTTTGGAGGATGCGGTTCAGGGGGCTTTGGGTGGCTGGATGCGGATGGGAGAGGTGAAGTGAGGTCACGGTTGCCCGGAGATTACGGTTATTGCCGCCTGAAAGGCGGCTGCAGCCAAGAATGGCTGCCCCACAACGGGACTGGCTGGCAATACAGCGGAGGGGTTTGTGAATAGGGTTTGGGTTCTGGTGGTTGGGGTCGGGTTGTTGGTGGGGTGCAGGGATGCTGACGACAAGAAGCCCAGTGCGGCGAGTGCGGCGAAGAAGGACGACGACGACGCGGGTTCGTCGGGTGTCGTTACCTTGAAAGCGGATGCTGCCAAGCGGGCCGGGATCAAGACGGACGACATCGAGCTGAGCGCCATTGCTCGCGAGATGGTGGTTTATGGGCGTTTGGAGGAGGATCCCTCCGCGTCGTTCGCTGTGCGGTCTCCGGCTTCCGGGACTTTGCGGGTCGCGGCGGGTCGGGGTTGGCCTGCGATTGGGGAGAGTCTGGGTGCGGGGACGGTTTTCGGGGCGGTCGAGGTGCGGCTGGGCGTTACGGACAAGGTCGCCCTCAGTACGCAATTGGCACAGGCAAGGGCCGAGTTGGCTTCGGCGAATGCGGCTCTGGCTGCGGCAAAGGTCGCCCATGAGCGGTTGCGGAAACTGAACGCGGACGATAAAAATGTATCGGACAGGGTTGTCCAGGAAGCTTTGGCAAGGGTTTCCGCCGAGGAGGCCCGCGTGGCTGGGACCGGGGTATTGATCCAGACCTTGGAATCGGGCTTGGGTTCGCTTGGCAATGCGCGCGCATTGGTCGCGGAGCGCGCCGGGAATGTGATGGAATTGCTGGCGCAGCCTGGCGAGTCGGTCGAACCGGGCACACCAATCCTGCGGTTGGCGAAGTTGGATCATTTGTTGGCGAGGGTGGAGGTCCCGATGGGCGAGCATCTGCCTACCTCGGGTGGGGCGCGGGTGATTCCGGCTGGCTTCGACGACCGTCCGGCGCTGGTCGGCGAACGGGTCGGACAAACTCTCCTCTATAAGGTTGCGTCGAACGCCGAAGTGCGTCCGGGGATGGCCGTATCTGTTCACGTGGCCCTGCCCGGAGCGACACATCAGGGGATCGTGATTCCCCGCTCCGCCGTTGTCCAGTGGGACGGTCGCTACTGGGCCTATGTCCGAGACGAGGACAACAAGGAAAAGTACGTGCGGCGCGCGGTGCCCATCGACAAGCCGGTCGCCGGAGGTTTTGTGGTCGCGGCGGGCTTCGGCAAGGGCGACGACTTGGTGATTGTGGGCGCGCAGACCCTGCTTTCGGAAGAATTCAAGTCGCGCAACGAGGCGGATTCGAACTAGATGCTGTCCCGTCTGGTTGAAATCTCGATCCGGTTCCGGGGCATCGTGATGGCCTTGGCGTGCCTGGTAGCCGCCTACGGGTATTACACGATCCGCAACGCAAAGTTCGACGTTTATCCCGAGTTTTCCCCGCCCCAGGTGGTGGTGCAGACGGAAGCTCCGGGTCTCTCGTCCCAGGATGTCGAGAGCCTGGTCACGCGGCCCGTCGAATCGGCGCTGAACGGCACGCCGAATTTGGCGGCGTTGCGGTCGAATTCGATCCAAGGGTTGTCCGTGGTTGTCGCTACGTTCGAGGACCAGATCGACGTCTACCGGGCGCGGCAGATGGTTTCCGAGCGGATCGGCGAGGCCGCTACGCAGTTGCCGCAAGGGGTGCAACCTCCGGCCATGGCTCCGCTGGTGGGCGCGACGAGTTTGACGCTGATCGTGGGGCTGACTTCCGAAGAACGAACCTTGATGGAATTGCGGTCGTTCGCCGATTGGACGATGCGTCCGCGGTTGTTGGGCGTGAAGGGCGTGGCGCGCGTGGCGATTTTCGGCGGGGAGATTCGGCAGATGCAGATCCAGCTGCACCCGGACCGATTGGCGGCATTCGGTCTGTCCCTCTCCGACGTGACGGCGGCGGCGAAGAACGCGACGGGACTGCGCGGGGCCGGGTTCATCGAGACCGATTCCCAGAGGGTTGTGTTGCAGACCGAGGGGCAGTCGTTGAGCGCCGAGCAGCTGGGCGAAGTGGTGATTCCAGTCAAGGACGGAAGGACGGTCCGACTGCGGGACGTGGCGCAGGTGGTGGACGGAGCGGAGGCAAAGATCGGCGATGCCACGATCATGGGCAAACAGGGTGTGATGATCCACATCAGCGGCCAGTATGGAGCGAACACGGTCGAAGTGACCAACGCCATCGAGGCCGCCCTTGAGGAGTTGAAGCCCGCGATTGCCGCAAACAAGATCCGCTTGTATGGCGATCTGTTCAAGCCCGCGAATTTCATTGTCGAGGCGATTCGGAACATCGGCAATTCGTTGCTGTTGGGCGCGGTGCTGGTGGGTCTGGTGCTGCTGCTGTTCCTGTTCAATATTCGGGTGGCGTTCATTTCGCTTACGGCGATTCCGCTCTCGTTGTTTATTGCCGTGATTCTGCTGGACCGCTGGGGGGTGAGTTTGAATACGCTCACGCTGGGCGGGTTGGCGATTGCGATCGGCGAGGTGGTGGACGACGCGATTATCGATGCGGAGAATATCTTCCGGCGTCTGCGCGAGGCGGCATCGATTGGTGGTGGGCCCCTGTCCCGGGCCGATATTTTCCGGATTGTGCGCGATGCTTCGATCGAGGTCCGCAGCGCGGTGGTCTACGCGACTTTCGTGGTGGCGCTGGTTTTCGTGCCGGTCCTGGCTTTGTCGGGCGTGCAGGGTCGGCTGTTCGCGCCGCTGGCTTGGAGCTATATTTTGGCGATCATGGCGTCCCTGGTGGTCGCACTGACCCTGACCCCCGCGATGTGTTTCGCGATGCTGCCGCCGGTTTTGGACAAGGTCCGGGAACCGGAGTTCGTGCGTCGGATGAAGGTTGGGTACGGGCGGTTGGTTGGCAAGTTGGCCGGGCACACGGTGACGATTGTGGTGGTCACGATTGTGGTGTGCGCGGGCGCGGCTGCCTGGGTTCCGTCGATGGGTGGGGAATTCCTGCCTGAAATGCGCGAGGGCCATTTCATTGTTCATATGAATCTGCTCCCTGGAACTTCGTTGAAGGAGACGGTGCGGGTGGGCGGGATCGTGACGCGCGAGTTGCTGACGCATCCGGGCGTGCGGTTGGTGTCGCAGCAGATTGGGCGCGCGGAACTGGGCGACGACACCGAGGGCGTGCATTCCAGCGAAATCCACATCGACTTGAAGCCGGGCGTGATCAAGGTGCCGGAGGAGACCGAGGACGAGCTGCGCAAGAAGGTGGCGAACGTGCCGGGTCCGGCGGTGTCGATCAACCCGTTTTTGACGGAACGGATGGACGAAATCATTGCCGGGAGCACGGCGCAGGTGGTGGTGAACGTGTTCGGCGACGATTTGGATGTGCTGGACAAGAAGGCCGCCGAGGTGGCGAAGGTGCTGGCGACGGTGAAGGGGGCGGCCGATATCCGGGTGGAGTCGCCGCCGGGCACGCCGCAGATCAATATTCGGTTGAGGCCGGAGAGGCTGAGGCAGTTCGGGTTGCAGCCGGGGACGGTGCTGGAGGAGATCCAGACGGCGTACCAGGGGTCGGTTGTGGGCGAGGTCCACGACAAGGAGCGGGCCTTCACGGTAGCGACGATTCTGGACGATACCGCGCGGGGGGATTTGGCGTCGATTGGGGCTTTGACGTTCCAGAATGGTACTGGCCTACGTGTGCCGTTGCGGGAATTGGCGGAGATTGCGCCGGGGTCGGGGCGGTACAACATTCCGCATTCGGGGACGCGGCGGCGGCAGACGGTGGGGTGCGATGTGAACGGGCGGGATTTGGAGGGGTTCGTGGCGGAGGTGCGGTCGGCGGTAGCGGCGAAGGTGGTGTTGCCGCCGGGGGCGTACATTTCGGTGGGCGGGGCGTCGCAGGCGAGGGACGCGGCGCAGAAGGAGATTCTGACGTGGTCGCTGGTTGCGGCGGCGGGGATTGTGATGCTGCTGGCGATTGTGTTCCAGAATTGGCGGAATTTGATGCTGGTGCTGGTGAACATGCCGTTCGCGCTGGTGGGGGGCGTTGCGGCGGTGGCGATGACGGGGAACAACCTGTCGGTGGGGTCGCTGGTGGGTTTTGTGACGTTGTTCGGAATCACGATGCGGAATTCGATCATGATGATTTCGCATTTCGAGCATTTGGTGCGGGAGGAGGGCGAGGTTTGGGGGATGGCGGCGGCGGTGCGGGGTGCTAGCGAGAGGCTCACGCCGGTGTTGATGACGGCGATTGTGACGGCGCTGGGGTTGTTGCCGCTGGCGGTGGGGAGCGGGGCCGGTCGGGAGATCGAGGGACCTATGGCGTTGGTGATTCTGGGGGGATTGGGGACTTCGACGGTTTTGAATTTGTTGGTGCTGCCCGCGTTGGCGTTGCGATGGGGGCGGTTCTCG
>CAIYDY010000056.1 GCA_903925015.1 uncultured Acidobacteriia bacterium | reverse complement strand
GGATATTGAATTCCGCCGTGCCTACCAAAACGCGTACAACCGCATGCAGGATCAAAGCGGCTCCTCGTCGATCTCGATCGCGGGCGGCCCGGTCCGCGGCAACAACTATCTGCTTGACGGTGTGCCGATAACCGACGCCACCAACCGCGCCATCATTATTCCCTCCCTCGAAGCGGTTCAGGAAGTCAAAGTCCAGGCCAACACGTACGATTCCGAAATGGCCCGCACCGGCGGCGGCATGTTCAACACCCTGATCCGCTCCGGCAGCAATCTGCTCCACGGCAGCGCCTACGGCCACATGCGACAGACCGACTGGGACGCCAACAGCTTCTTCAGCAACGCGGCCGGCATCCCGATCACCAACCAGCCCAACCGCACCTGGGGCGGCAGCCTCGCCGGTCCCATCTTCATCCCGAAGATTTACGACGGCCGCAACAAGACCTTCTTCTCCGCCGCACTGGAACAATACGACGACGTGCAGTCCGGGTCCTCCACCTTCTACGTCCCCACCGCCCTCGAGCGCGCCGGTGACTTCTCCAAGACCTTGACCAAGGCCAACGGCCCGCTGATGGTCATTTCCGATCCCTTCACCAAGACCCCCTACGCGGGCAACAAGATTCCGGCCAGCCTGTTGAACCCGGTGGGCGTGAATATCGCCAAGACCTTGGTTTCCCCGGCGACCACCCCCGGCTACTACGGCGACCAGGACTTGACCGGTTCCGCGCAGCTGAAATCGCATGCCGCCCAGAAGGTTTTCAAGCTGGACCACAACGTGATGAGCTGGTGGCGCGCCAGCGCGAGCTACGCCCGCTACTACTCCCTGGAACCCGGCAATAGCTGGTTCACCTCGATTTCCTCCCCCGACCAGTGGCGCCTGCAACGGCGCGTGGACGCGACGGCTCTGAACAACATCTTCACGCTGTCCCCCACGACGATCCTGACGGTCCGCTACGGCTTCAACCGCTTCCCGAACTACGGCTACAAGGCCAGCCAGGGCTTTGACTTGGCGTCCCTCGGTCTCCCGTCGTCGCTCGTGAGCCAGATCCAGAACCCGACGTTCCCGATCGTCACCTTCAGCACGGCCTACAGCCTCGGCACCAACAACAACTTCTTCTACGTCCATGCGTCGAAGAACTTCTCCACAAGTGTTGCCAAGTACATCGGCAAGCACAGCCTCAAGGCCGGCTTCGACTACCGGAAGATCGCGGCGGTTGGCAACGATCTCGACGGCAGCAATGGCCAGCTCGCGTTCACCTTCAACGGAACATTCACCGGCAACGAAGTCGCCGACATGCTGACGGGTTATCCCTATGCTGGCAACGGCTACCTCGCCAAGAAGCTGAACGACTTCGCCAACTACTACGGCATGTATGTGCAGGACGACTACCGCCTCACCCCCAAGCTGACGCTGAACTTCGGCCTCCGTTTCGAGCGCGAACTCGGCCTGCAGGAAGCCAACAACGGCCTCGTCACCAACTTCGCAGGGACCTCGGCCAATCCGTTGGCCGCAAATGTGCCCGGAATCTCCCCCAAGGGCTACGTGCAGTTCGCGGGCACCGACGGGGCCTCGACCCACGTAGGCAGCTTCTCCGGTGCCAAGTTCGGACCGCGTATCGGTGCCGCCTACCAGTTGAACTCCAAGACCACCCTCCGCGGCGGCTACGGACTGTTCTATGCCCCGCAGTTCGCGATCGGCTCGCCGATCTCGCCCCCCGGCTACACCTCGGACACCAGCTACATCGCCACCACCGATGGCTACAAGACCCCGGCAGGCACGCTCAGCAACCCGTTCCCGACCGGCTTGACCGCCCCTCTCGGCAGCTCGCTCGGCAAACTGACTTCGATCGGCCAGAGCTTCTCGCTCGTCAATCCGAACGCGAAGTCGCCCCGCGTCCATCAGTTCTCCTTGGACGTGCAGCGCGAACTGCCCTTCGGCATCGCATTGCAAGTTGGTTATGTCGGTTCCCGTTCGTCGCAGCTTGGCCTGAACGCTCCGTCGCTGAACATCAATGCGCTCGATCCGTCGCTCCTCGGAACCGCTGGTCTGACCAATTCGGTCGCGAACCCCTTCTTCGGCAAGGGCGGCACGGGCATCGTTGGCACAGCAACCGTTGGCCAATACCAGTTGCTTCTGCCGTATCCGACCTACGGTGCCATCAACGCGTCCTACTCCAGCTACAACCATGCCTCGTATGACTCGATGTTCGTGAAGGCCCAGAAGCGTTTCAGCAATGGCCTTACTTTCGTGAACACGATCACGTTCTCGCGCAACATGGACGCCAGCGGCGGAGGCCCCGGCAACACGCTCAACAGCGGTGCCAAGGCTCCCCAGAACCCGTACAACACGGATGCGGAATACGGTCTTTCCAACATCAACACCCCTTGGAACTGGGCCAATTCAGTCACCTATGAACTGCCGCTCGGAAAGGGCAAGATGTTCCTGGGCAACTCCAGCAAGGCTCTCGACTACGTGGTGGGCGGTTGGTCCATCAACTCGGTCGGCGTGATGCACACCGGCTTCCCGTTGCAGATCGCGCAGTCCACCAACAACAACTCGATCTTCGGTTATGCAGCCCAGCGTCCCAACGCCACCGGCGTCAGCCCCGAGACCACAGGCAGCTTGAATGACCGGTTGAATGGCTACATCAACCCGGCAGCGTTTTCAACCGCCGCGCGCGGAACCTTCGGCAACCTCTCCCGCACCATCACGATGCGCGGACCGGGCCAAGTCAACTTCGACATGTCGCTCTTCAAGACCTTCAGCATCACGGAAACCCTCAAGGGCCAGTTCCGGCTGGAAGCTCTGAATGCGACCAACACCCCGCTGTTCTATGGCCCGAACGTGGCTTTCGGCAGCGGTTCCTTCGGCAAGATCACCTCACAGGCGAACTTCGCGCGCCAGTTGCAAATGGCGCTCCGGTTCTCCTTCTAACAACAGACTGGCCCTGAGGGCCGGAACAAAGACGGGGCTGGACGGGGCGATTTCGCTCCATCCGGCCCCGTTTTGCATTGCGGCATACTGGGAGGATGATGGAAACGATTGGATTTGTGGGCTTGGGGAAGCTTGGGCTGCCGATGGCGGAAAATTTGGCCGCGTCCGGATTTCCGCTGGTCGTTTACAACCGCACGGCTGAAAAGGCGGCGGGACTGGTGGGCAACGGAGCTGAACTGGTAGATACACCAGCCAAGGCCGCGTTGCAGGGCGGCGTGGTGCTCACGGTTGTGTCCGACGACAAGGCGCTCCTGGCCATCGCCGACGAGGACTTCTGCCGAGCCCTGGGAACCGGTGTCCACGTTTCGATGAGCACGGTATCCCCCGATACATCCCGAACCATTGCCGAACGGCACGCGAGGTATGGCGGGCAATTGGTGACCGCCCCGGTGTTCGGACGTCCGGCGGCGGCGGCGGCGAGAAAGCTGTGGATCTGCACGTCCGGTCCCGTTGAGGCCAAGGAGCGGGTCAAACCAGTCTTCGACGTGCTCAGTCAGGGGGTCTTCGATTTCGGCGACGAACCCGGTGCCGCCAACGTGGTCAAGCTGGCGGGCAACTTCATGCTCACTGCCGCGATCGAGGCGATGGCGGAGGCTTCCGCAATGGGCGAAAAGAACGGCGTCCCGCGCGAGGCCCTGCTCAACATGTTCATGCAGACGATCTTCAACTGCCCGATCTATGTGAACTACGGCAAGGCCATCATCGAGGCCGATTTCGAAAAGGTCGGCTTCTCCAACCTCCTCATCCTGAAGGACATGCACCTGGTGCAGAAGACCGCCGCCGACAGCCGGGCCCCGATGCCGATGGTCAATCTCCTGGTGGACCGGTACCTTTCATTGATCGCGAACGGACGGGCACACCAGGATGCCGTCAGCCTTGTTCTGGGAGCCGCGGAGGATGCGGGCCTGAAGTGGTAGGCCCGCACATCGGCTAGACGGCAACTTCCGTTTCGGCCAGCAGCCGGAGATAAGCCGCATGCCGCACGCCCCCAGCCTCGCGCACGGGGCAATCCGGCTCGGCCCTGTGGCGGCAGTCGCGGAAGCGGCAACCGGCATCGAGGAATTCGGGGAAGGCGGACTGCACCTCTTCAAGGGTGATCGCCCCCAGCCCGAATTCCCGGATGCCGGGCGTGTCGATGATCCGCGCACCGTTCGCGAGTTCGTACAGTCGGGAAGAGGTGGTGGTGTGCATCCCCTTGCCGGTGGCTTCGCTGATCGCACCGGTCTTGGCCCGGTCCTCACCGGCCAGGGCATTCAGGATCGTGCTCTTCCCTACCCCGCTCTGCCCGACCAGAACAGCGGTGCTGCCCGCCAAGAGATCGCGCAGGTCCCCGACGCCGTTGCCTGTGAGTTTGGAATAGCGCACCACCGGAATGCGGAACATGTCCGCCTTGGCTGTGTCGCCCAAGTCGGTCTTGGTGAGGCAAAGAAGTGGTGTGACGCCGCCGCGCGCCGCCGCAAGGAGGTATCGGTCCACCAAGCCCGGACGGAAAGGCGGGCTGTCCACGGCGGAAACGATTACGATCAAATCGATGTTCGCGGCAATCACCTTCTCGATGTGAAAATTGCCAGGGTCGGTGCGGGAAAGTGTTCTGCGGCGCGGCGCAATGCCGCTGACCGCCTCGTTCTCAATCGAGACCATGTCGCCCGGGGCGACCGGCATCATGTAGCGGACCCACTTGGTGGACCCGTTCGAGGCCACCAGGCACAAGCCCGAAGAAACCCCGATTACGAGGGCTTCGGGTGCGCCTTCCTTGATTTCGCGTTGGGAGTTCTTCTTCTTGCTCTGGGCGGCTTGCAGCTGCTGCAGTCGAATCTTGCGTTCGCGATGGCGGAAATCGCCAAAGGCCCGTACGTCCTGTCTGTCCATTGAGATCTAGTCCTTTGTCCTGCCGTACATGGATGGGCGCACTCCCGGCGTTGAACCGGTAGGCGACCGGGCGAAAGACCGATGGACCCGGAAAGGGTCCGCTGGACTAGCGGACAGACATAGGCAAGTTTCAGGATAGCAGAAATACGGAAGTCGGAGTATCGGTACGCCCACGGGCATTCAGTGAGAATTCAGAAAGATACGCTAATCTTCGCGTGAGGCAAATGCGTTCCATGAAGGTAAAAATGATCGGTCGGGCCGCTGTTGCGGCAGCAATTTCGATGTCCGTCCTCGCGCAAGGTACCGGGGAGTTCCGTTCATCATTCCCGGTGGACAGGAAGACGCTCGGAACCACCGGCTCGAATCCGTACTTCAACCTGACACCGGGCTATACGCTCTACTACGAGCATGGCAAGGACACTGACACCCTGACGATCCTCCAGGAGACACGCGTCATCGACGGGGTCGAGACCAGGATTATGGAGGACCGCGAGACGAAAAACGGAAAACTGGTGGAACTGACCCGCGACTACTTTGCGATCGACCGCGAGACCAACGATGTCTACTACTTCGGCGAGGATGTGGATGTGTACAAGAACGGCAAGGTGACCGGGCACTCGGGGTCGTGGCTGTCGGGAGTGAAGGGTGCGAAATTCGGGATGATGATGCCGGGCAAGCCGCAGGTTGGGCAGAGGTATTACCAGGAGCTGGCACCGGGTGTCGGGATGGACCGGTTCGAAATCCTATCGGACAAGGAAACCGTCGTGACGCCTTCCGGCAGGTATGAAAACTGTCTCCATGTTGTGGAGACCAGCCCGATCGAAAAGACGCTCAAGGACCACAAATGGTTTGCCGCCGGGGTGGGACAGGTGAAGGACGAGGAAATGCTGCTGGTGCGGCAAGGTGCCCGGCCCTAGCTGTCCTGGCCGAAGGGTTGCCAGTGCCGAACCCAACAGCCCCAAGCATTCGCAATCCCCCTCTAACTGAATGCTATAATAAGACTTAAGTCTACCGAACACATGGCTGAACAGGGCACTCCTCCTCAAGGGCCTCCGGCTCCCCCACCACCCCCGCAAAATCCCCTTCTGCCCGGCGCAGCGGGCTTGAGCGGAGGAGACATCGTCCCGATCAACATCGAAGACGAAATGAAACGGTCCTACATCGATTACGCCATGAGCGTGATCGTTGGCCGCGCCCTGCCAGATGTCCGCGACGGCCTGAAACCCGTCCACCGCCGCATCCTCTTCGGCATGAACGAGATGGGCCTCGCGCCCAACCGTCCCACCCGGAAATGTGCCAAGATTGTCGGCGAAGTTCTCGGCAAGTTCCACCCCCACGGCGATAGCTCGGTTTACGACTCACTCGTCCGGATGGCGCAGCCCTTCAGCCTGCGCTACCCACTCGTCGACGGCCAGGGAAACTTCGGCTCGGTCGATGGCGACCCGCCCGCAGCCTACCGGTACACCGAAGCGCGGCTCTCCAAGATAGCAACCTCGCTGTTGGACGATATCGACAAGGAAACCGTCGACTTCCGCCCCAATTTCGACGACAGCGAGATGGAGCCGGAGGTCCTTCCGACCCGCGTTCCCAACCTGCTGGTCAACGGCTCCTCGGGCATCGCGGTCGGCATGGCGACCAACATCCCGCCACACAACCTGGGCGAAATTATCGACGCCACCGTGCTGCTGATCCGCGAACCGGACACCCAACTCGACCGGGTGATGGAGATCGTCAAGGGCCCCGACTTCCCCACCGGCGGCATCATCCTCGGCCGCAACGGAATCTACGACGCGTTCCGGACCGGTCGCGGCAGCCTCCGCATCCGGGCCAAGGCCGAAATCCAGCCGATGGGCAAGGACCGCCAGCAGATCATCGTCAGCGAGATCCCCTACCAGGTCAACAAATCGCGGCTGATCGAATACACCGCCGCCCTGGTCAACGAAAAGAAGATTGAGGGCATTTCCGAAATCCGGGACGAGAGCGACCGCGACGGCATGCGGATCGTCTACGAGCTCAAGCGCGGCGAGCAGGGCGAGGTCATCCTCAACAACCTCTACAAAAACACCCAGCTCCAGATCAGCTTCGGCATCATCAACCTGGCCATCGTCAACGGCCAACCGCGCGAACTGAGCCTGATCCAAACGATCAAGTGCTTCATCGAGCACCGAGTCGACGTCGTCCGCCGCCGTACCGACTACGAACTCCGCAAGGCGCGGGAACGCGAGCACATCCTGCTCGGCTTCCGCTTGGCGCTCGACAACATCGACGAGGTCATCCGCATCATCCGGGCCGCACGGTCCCCGCGCGAAGCCCGCGAAAACCTCGTCACGGCCTCGACCGAGTTTTACTTCAATCCGCTCTACCTGCGTGCTGCGGGCGGTGCCGAGCCGCTCAGCCGCCTCACCGACCGTCAGGCGCAGGCGATTATCGAACTCCAGCTCCAACGCCTCACCGGCATGGAGCAGGAAAAAATCGCCAACGAATTGGCCGACATCCAGGTCCGCATCTCGCGCTACCTGGAGATCCTGGGCTCTGAATCCGTTCTCCGCGAAGTGATCATCGGAGAGTTGATGGAGATCCGCAACTCGTACGCCGACGAGCGCCGCACCCAAATCATCGACGATCCGGGCGAGATCAGCATTGAGGATCTTGTGGCCGTGGAGGACATGGCCGTCACTGTCACCCACGCCGGGTACCTGAAGCGCACCGCGGTCGACACCTACCGTCGTCAGACGCGCGGCGGCAAGGGCCGAATCGGCATGGGCACGCGCACGGAGGATTTCGTAGAGTACTTCCTCGTTGCCTCCACGCACGATTACCTGTTGGTCTTCACCAACAAGGGCCGCGTGTACTGGATAAAGATTTACGCCCTGCCCGATGCCGCTACCATTGGCAAGGGCAAGCATATTTCGAATCTGATCGACTTGCAGCCGGATGAAACCGTAAAGGCGTTCCTCCCGGTCAAGTCCTTCAAGCCGGAGACGGAAACCTTCATCGTGATGGTGACCAAACTCGGCGTCATCAAGAAGTGCGATCTAACCGAGTTCGACAATCCGTTGTCCCGCGGCATCATAGCCATTGGCGTGGACGACGGCGACGAGCTGATCGCGGCGCGGCTGACATCGGGTAAGGACATGATCGTGCTCGGCTCCTACGAGGGACAGGCGATCCGGTTCGAGGAATCCGGCGTCCGGGCCATGGGCCGTCCGGCACGCGGCGTTCGCGGTATGGATCTGGCTCCGAAGGATTACATCGTGGGTGCCGAGGTGTTCCCGAGTGAAGAAGGTCTAATCCTTTCCATCTCGGAGAACGGTTACGGCAAGCGCACCAAGCTCTCCGACTACCGGATGACCAATCGCGGTGTCAAGGGCGTGATCAATATGAAGACCACGCGCAAGACCGGGAATGTGGTGGCAATCCTCTCGGTGAAGGAGGATTCGGAACTCATGATTGTCACCAAGGAAGGCAAGATGATCCGGATCGATTCAAGCGAGATCCGTCAGGCGGGGCGCTCCACACAGGGCGTGCGGCTTGTGAGAATGGATGATACCGACCAAGTTGCGGCCGCCTCACTGATTCCAGAGACGGAGAAGCCGGTTGATGACGGGCAGGGCGATCTGGTCCTGCAGTAGGAAACACAACGCAAGGGAAAAAGGGACCGGAGAAATTCGGTCCCTTTTTATTTGCTAAGACAACAGAAAAGGGCACCGGAAACCCGGTGCCCTTTTCTATTTATTATGTTACAAGCCTAGAACATCAGGCGGACACCAAGGCGGATTTCGCGATTCCCCTGGTAGGAGATCGGCAGGTTGAAGGACGGTTGGTACTTCGCGTTGCCTGGCAGGTTTGCCGGGCTGACGAAGTCCGACAGCTTGTAGCCAGCGAAGAACTTGGAAACAGGCAACTGGGCCGCGGTGATTGCACCGGAGCGGTTGATCTGTGTCTGGTAGTTCGTGGCCGCAGCTTGGTTGAGCAGGTTCTGGGCGTTCGCTTCGATCTTGACAGTGTAGCGCTCGGAAACCTTGATCGCGTGGCTGATTGTGAGGTCAGTCTGCGTCAGAACCGGGGTGCGGCCCAAGTCGCCGCGGCCATTTGGATAGGTCGGGGCGGATTGGTAGATCACCGAGGTCGACAGCGGGGTGCCGCTGTACGCAATCTGGTTCAGGCCGATGATGGTGTGGCCCGCACGGGTCGCCAGATCATAGCTGGCGAAGATCTTCGCCGTATGCGGGCGGTCAGTGGCCAAACGGCCGTAGACGTTCTTCTGGCTGCCACTGGCGTCGAAGTAGTAGAAGGGCAGGTCGAAGGCGCGGTCGTTGTTGGGGTTGGAGCGACCGTTCTCGTCGGAATTGGCGAGACCGGAGTAGTTCCCCCACAAGCGGCTGTAGGTATAGGAGGCGTTCAGCATCAGGTTCTTCACGGCTTGGCCGCGAACCGAGAATTCCACGCCGTCGTAGTCGCGGGTTGCTTTGGGAACCAGGAATTCCTGGCCGTTGGGGGTCTTCTGGCCATAGACGCTCTTGGTGTCGCGCGTCAGGCCGTATCCCGCGTTGCCGATCAGGTATACTTCGTTGTCCTGGGAATCGAGAACGCCAATGTCGTCGATGGAGCGGATCAGGGTCTTCTTCGTGTAACGCACGCCAGCCACAAGCCTGGACGCAACCTGGTGGTCGACGCCGAGCGAGTATTCACGAATGCCGTACGGCTTCAGATTCGGATCGTTGCCAAGGATGACACCGTTGGAGTCGATATCGACCGTGCGGTTGTCATAGTTGATGATTTCCTTGCCCAGCGCGCCGGGGTTGGACTTGCCGAGCGAGTAGACATCCGGGTTGTCGAGCGAATACACGTGGCTGACCCAGAACTGGCCGCCGAAGGAACCCTGCGCCAGGTTGAACTTCATCACGTCGTAAGTGGTGTTGAAGCTGCCGCTGACCTTCCAGCGACCGTCGCCCTTCACGTCCCATGCAACGCCGAGACGGGGAGCAATCTTGTCACCCCAGCCAAACGCGATCGGGTTTTGGATGTTGGTGCCGTTCTGCACCTTCTTGTACGGCGGCAGGAATTCGTTCTCGATGCGGACGCCCAAGTTGATCGTCAGCGTCTTGTACGGACGCCAGCCGTCCTGCAGGTAGAAGCCCTGGTTCCGACCGTTCACGTTCGAGTTGGAACGGACGCCGTCCTGCCAAATGTAGTAGCCATAGGCACCGGTGAAGTTCGTGATGCTGCCGCGGCTGAACTTGTCACCCCAATACACCTGGAAGCGACCGTTGGTGTAATCGGTGCTGATGTCCTCGGCCTGGCGGTTGATGGCGTAGCCGAATTTGAGCGAGTGCTGGCCAAACTTGTTGAACAAGTAGGAGCTGTCCAGGTACACATTGTGACGGGTGGTGATGTCCTTGCGTACGGCCAACGTGCTCGACACGTTCGAGAAGCCGTTGGAACCTTGGTCGACGGTCGGAACGGGCAACGGGGACGCGGAACTGGCCGTCACGTAGCTGATATACGGCGCACCGCTGATGCCGTAGTTGCTGGCCTTGTCGTTCAGGTACTTGTAACCGTAGCGGGCGCTGATCAGCCAGCGGGCAGTCGGGGTGTAGGAGAACGAGGCCGTGTAGGACTGCGCCGGGGCGTAACCGCCAACCACGGACTGGTCGTTGGAGGGAGGCGCGATCCGGACGTCGGTCGTCGGCTGGGCACCCTTGATGCGGTTCGGGCTCCACAGCCACGAGCTGAAGATTTGGATCTTCGAGGTGGCCGCGTAATCGATCTTGCCCATCGAGTAGTTATTGATGGTTTCGCGGTTGTAGGTGCGGGTGCCCACGGTGCCACCGTACTGGTTCACGCGTTCGGAGCGGAAAAATTCAGGAGCCCAGCCGCCGAAGAAGAAAATCCGGTTCTTGAGGATCGGGCCGCCGAGAGTGACGACGGGATACACGGTGCGGTAGCTGTCCTTCTTCGGAGCGAAGAAGTCCAGCGCGTCGGCATTGAGGGGCGAACCCTGGTAGAAGCCGCGGGGGCGGGAATTCAACTGGTTGCTGGTATAGGCAATGCCTGCTTCGCCGTGGAAATCGTTTGTGCCGCTGCGGGTGGATAGGTTGACCACGCCGCCGGTGGCTCCACCAAATTCGGCTTCAAAGCCAGCGCTCTTCACCTGCACTTCGCGCAGGAACTCGAACGGCACGTTGTGCACCGCGCGGAGCGATCCGTTCAACGTGTCGGAGACTTCGACGCCGTCGATGATGAAAACGTTCTCGGAGCCGGAGGCGCCGTCGACCGAGATGCCACCCACGCCCGCCGAGCCCGACTTGGGTTCGAGGCGGACACCCGGTGCCAGCAACAGCATGCTGTTGAAGTTGTGGCTGTGGGGAAGGCCGTCGAAGGTTTCCTTGGTGATGCTGGTGGTGGTGCGGGCCGAGGTGACATCGAGCGAGATTGCCGATTCACTGACTTCGACCGTCTGCGAAACCGATCCCACCGTCAGACGGGGGCTGAAATCGACCTTGGAGCCGAGCGTAACCGACACGGCGTTCTGCTTCAGGGTGTTGAAGCCGGTCTTGGTCACGGTCACGGTATAGATGCCGATGGGCAGGCTGGGCAGGGTGAAGAGTCCCTGATCGTTGCTGACCGTTTCGATCGGCCGCGGTGTGTTGGGACTTTCCGCAACAACCTTGGCGCCGCTGATGACTGCGCTCGTGGCGTCGAAAACGGTGCCGGAGATTTGTCCGGTGCTTTCCTGCGCGAATGCGGATACGGATGCGACGGCTGCGAGTACCAGCAGCCCACGCAGTCGTGCCGCAACTTGCGATGCTTTCGTTTTGTAATTCATGAACTCCCTCATTGAAATCGAGATTACCGACCGGGATATTGCTAGTCCCTGGTTGGGACCGCCTTGGATGGTCTTCGGTTGGCGACCATCCACTGACTCCCCCCTCGCCATACTGGGGCGAAATCCGCTCGGCCGGCACTTTGACCACATAAAACTACCGGAACAGGCAGATTTGGACTATAATACCAGAGCCGGTGGCTTGGGCTGAAACGCGGATGACATACGGGAGCTTTGAATTCGACCGCCGGGGACTGCTCGACTGCATCATTGGGCAGTTCAGGGTGAGCTTGGATGGCTTCCACGGCCCGAACCATTGGGCCCGTGTCCGGCATCATGCGCTGGAGGTTGGACGGGTGGTTGGGGCGGACTTGGCGGTTGTCGAACTCTTTGCGTTGCTGCATGACAGCCAGCGCAGAAACGAGGATGACGACCCGCTGCATGGCGCTCGCGCAGCGGTTTACGCGGTGTCATTGCAAGGGGGCTACTTCGTGTTGGAAGCGGCCCGGCTGGAGCAACTGGCTTTCGCGATCCGCCACCACAGCGACGGCAAGCGACACAAGGACCCGACGATCCAAACGTGCTGGGATGCCGACCGGCTGGATTTGGGGCGCGTTGGAATCCAGCCGTCGGCGAGGTACTTGTCGGTAGAGGCCGCCGGGTTTATCGACGAGGCATACCGGTGGAGTTTGGCGTCGGGGGAGCGGGAGGATCCGGAGCTGTTTGAGTTCTAGAGGAGAGTGATCTCCGACGGCTTTTTGCCGGGCCAAAGTCCGGCAACGATATCCTGAATTGGCGTTACCAGCGCGTAGTGTGAATCGTTTTGTTCCTCCATCGCAAAAAGCATACCCAGCGGCTTGAGTGTGCCTTGATGGCGGCCAACGATCAGCGATCCCGAATCCCCTGGCTGGAAGGCTTGGTCAGCCCTGACTAGCCATTGGTTCTGAAACTGAATGTCGTCCCCTAATCCCATTCCGATAAACGGGGTGTAGGAAACGAGGAATTCATTGCCGTCGTGTGGCGCAACTGTCACCGGAGTCCGGTCATTCCGGCAGAAGAACTTCGCGTCCGGCGTGACATCTTTTTTCGGATAGGCGACGGGACTGTATGAAGGGAAACCTGGATAGAGGGTTGCCCCCAAAGAACCTGTGACAATACAGGCGGCGGCATCAATGGTCGGGGGAGGCTGCTGACCTTTGACGATCTTCTTCGATGTAACCCGGCGGCCGATTACTTTCTGGCCCGGGCCGACCCAAACCACCGCGCTATCCAGATTCCCCGGAGCAAGCGGCGGGACGTATGCGCCATTTCCGGAGATGACGTGGTTTGCTGTCACCATCCAGTCGTCGCCATCGACGCGGGCGAAAAATGACACGACACCTTCATGTGCTTTGCCAACATTTGTTCCGGTGGAGATTCCCGATGCTGCAATCCCGCCGGCCGGAATCATTCGCCCGATCGATTCGAGTTTGAAAGCGGCTTGGAAACCGGCAAGCCTGAGGATCGCCGTCGCGGTGATTTCAAACTGCCCCAACCAAGGTTGCAGCGCCTCGACATCGACGTATAGGGTCAAGGCGAATTGCTTGGCACCAGTTGGGTCGAAATCGACGCGGTAACAGATCCCGACCCAGCCGGCGTACTCTCGCAACATCACCGCAATCAGGCGAAAAGCTTCCTCCATTTTCTAGTGCCGGGGCAGTAGGGTTGCGCTTGCAGCAGCGCAACAGCCCTTGCAGGTTCCACCGACGGCCTGGCTGGTGTCAAAAGACGCGACCCTGAGAAAATTCGCAAACCGTTTCAGGAGTAACTCCCGCTGCGCCAGCCCTGTGATTTCCCAGGGCGAGAGACCGTCCGGCAAGGAATTGTCGGCAACCGGGTTCGGGTCCACGGCGATGGAGAGCCCGGTGACTCCAAACGCCTTGGCCCCATTCTCAAACTCTTCCTGGTTGTGGGTGTCAGTTGGCGTAGTTTGCGGGAAATTGAAAATGTGCAACGCTGCGGCGGCACCGCCGTTGAATCTTCGGCCCCAGTCGGTGACGTCCAGGCCGGTAACACCGGGGTCGGGAAAGCGCCAGCCGGTTCCAGCGGAGGTTTTCCCGACCGCTTGGATTGACGCGAAGTCGGCACTATCTTTCAGCGCGTATTCCAGGACATGCACCTCGGTCACTGTTTCCGGCTTCCCCGCCAACTTTCCAAGCGATGCCGCGTCGCCGCTAATGGCGACAGGAAAGCGGTTGAAATAGTGGATCTTGCTGGGTCTGGGGAGAATGAACGTCGCATAGAAGGCGGGACCCGCGTCGTCGGGCGCCTTGTCCAGCTTGAATACCGGATTCTGGGAACCATCGAGTTTGTCTCTCGAGCCGTCGTCGATTCCGGGGCAGGTCAGGGTCGCCACCAGGCCTTTGGGAATCGGCCGCTCGGCGAACCAGGAACCGGCAAGGTACAAATGGTCACCTTCCATATCCACCAAGTGCGCCCGGATATCATCCTTGCTCTCCACAAGGCCGATGGCCCCGTGCAGGACAACAAAGAAGGTCGTTGTACCGGTGTTCGGAATCGAAGGCAGCTCGAAGTTGAAAGTCGAATTGATTTTGTTGTTGGGCATCTTCTAGACTCCTTAGTAATGACGGGCGGCGGCGGTAAACTCCTTCGTTTTTTTAAGCCCGATTCATGGCTCACCAAACTGCTGTAGACCCGCCCAGTACCACGGGCGCGGTTCCCTAGCATGAGCTGCGGCAACGGCTATCCGGAAGGCTTCGGCCACAGAGGTCCCTCTCGCCAATTCGAAATACGCGTCGGCCACAATCTTGCCGGTACTGGATGCATCCACATTCCACCTCGTGCTTACTACCCGCTTAGCCCCCGCACTCAGGAAAGCCTCACTGAGCCCCTCAAGATTGACTACACCGGGAGTCGCAACCGCCCCGGATGAACAGGCGGTGAGCACTGCGAGTTCCAAACCACCCAAATGAAGTTTTGATATTACCGAACCAGCCATAACCGTTGGCTGATCGCCCACACTCGACAATAATAGTCCAGAAGATCCGCCGGATGCAACACCATGGCCAAAAAAATGAAATATGCGCGACGACTGAAGACGCTTTGCAACCGCAACGGACGACGCTTCGGCGTCGTGAAGTGTGAACGCCTCTGGAAATGCGCTTCTGGCAGCCTCAAGCGATTGGTCCGCCGACGGTAGTTGGGGGAATGTTCGGCGCAAGGCCTGCGGGACGTAGGGCGTAGATACAATTAGCGCCGGAGCCCACGAACGAATCTTTTGACCGCCCGATCCAGACCAGCCGAGCATTTGAACGGCCGCCGTGCGATCGGCGAAGATACCTGCAGTAGCACGGGGAAGGGCGGCCCAAGGAACAAGTGCAAAAGATCCTTCGGCATCAAGCAATGCGATTGTTGCCCTCTCGACCCGGACCCGCAATGGCCCCCAAAGCGCTCCGGCAAGATCCTCGCCAGCCCGGTTGACCGCGTCGATTGGGGCCGTTCGGGTTGCGGCAAGGGACGCAAATCGAGAAGCCTTTGCCTCAAAATAGGGGTCTGCGGTCAGGTTATGGGTCAGACCGTTTCTGTCCAGAACCCAGACTACCCACTGGTGGGGAAGATGTGCAATGGAGATCCAGACCTCGCCAGCCTCTGGCTTGGGCTCTGTCCAACGTGCCTGGCGCCTCAAGTTGCGGAAGGTCTGCCACGTTTCCAAGGAGCCGCGTATATCACCTTTCCTTAATTGCAACTCAGCGAGCATGCCCCAACAAGCACCTGCTTCACGTGTTCTTAGTTCGCGTTGCTCCAAGCGGGTGACGGCACGAGCCCATTCGGCCGACTCGTCGGCGCAGGCACGAAGGTGTTTCAACGCCTCGGCCCGGCGTCCAAGATCCCAAAGGGCGTTCCCTAACACAGGAAGCAACTGGAGGCGAGCATAACGTTCCAATTGCTGGTATGGGAACTTGGACTGTCCGCCACTAAGACGTTCCAAGGTTACAAGCGCCAAGTCTGGACGGTGTTGAGCCAGTTCGCGGGCCGCCTTCGGAACAGGGGCATCCGTGACCACGCGACCAAAAGACAGGACCGGCTGGTTTCGGGCTCTCAGTTCCTCCAGGAGGCGCACAAAGAGTGACCTACGTTGTAGATTCGCCGATTCCGTCAGCAACAGGATTGCCTCGTTCAGGGTGAGTTCGGCAACGCGCCAAGCATCAGCGCCCTCGGCGGACACATGCATCGGGTTGTAGTAGTTACCCGCAACGGTCGCAGGCAATCCGCTCTTCCAAAAGAACAACAGGCCTTCTTTGGCCCTGTCCCACGCGCGCTCGGGCGAGGTATCGCTATGGGCTGGCTCAACCACAGTCGCGATGGCCCTGGCCGCAAGCCCCGGAAACGTGGAATGCGCGGCGGTCGTCACAAATGCTTCCCGTCGGGCCAGAACGTCCTGGCCCGGCATCGTCGAGAAGCAAGTATTACTCTCCAGCGTTGCGCGCAAATGCGCGTATTCATATCGATTACGGACTGTCAAGTTCAGCCACCAAGGTTCGCAGGTGGATGTGTCTTGCGTGAGCCAACGGGCATACAGGGATTCATTTGCGGCCAACACCGAACCAGCGGGATTTCCAAGTCGGCGGTAGGACTCTATAGCAGCACGCGCTACTGCTACCGCCTTCGAATACTCCCCCGCCCTATTTGCGGCCGCCGCCTCCATCAACGCCCGTTCAGCCTCGCGCGACGAGGGCATTCCAATCAAGTCCCGCACCACCGGGTCCCGATGAATATCGAGGAACGCGGCAGCCAGCGCCCGCAGGTCCTCCTCATGGTGCTCCCGGTCGCCGATCCACTCCGCCAGCGCCACTTGCAGGAGTAATTCCGTCGATCCGGGAATGTCCCGGCTGGCACGACGCGTACCCAAAACCCGGTTGATCCGCCGCTGACGACCATCAATAATTTCCCGCTCCCCCGCAAGCGCCTTCCCCAACCGGCTTTTGTCCCGAGCGTCCGCTCGTTGCAGAGCCTCCTTCCAAAAGCCGGCGGACGCGGACGGAGCGGGAATATCCCCCGCCAGCAACGCCAGATCCTCAAACTCCCCGGGGCCGAATTTCCCGGTCTCCCTGGCCCGAAGCAGCTTGTCCAAGCCCAGCATTACATCGTAGGCTCGGTTTTCCG
>CAIYDY010000055.1 GCA_903925015.1 uncultured Acidobacteriia bacterium | reverse complement strand
CGATCGCGCCGACGATGCCGAGCGGCAAGGCGATCTTACGGTAGCGGTCCATCAGGGCCGGCTTGTAGAGCACGGTGTCCTTCTTTTCCGGCCACGGCACACCTTGCTTTCGGTTGGTGTCGAAAATATGGATGTGGCAATCGATAATCGGGATCGATGCGGGGGCTGCGGAGGCGGCGGGCTCGGTGGCCTCGACGCATGCGGCTGCGACGGCGCTGGACGCCAGGAAAGTTCGTCGGTTCATGGGCCTGTTCTGTTATCCTACAGCGGTTGATTGCGTAGCGGCAGATATTGGGTTGCGGTATAGGGTCGGATGAGTGCTAGCTGCCGCGCTGCCAAATCGTTTCGCCCGCAACGATCGTCGCAACGGGACCTCCCAGGAACCTGCGTCCGTCAAACGGCGAGTTCTTGCTCTTGGAGCAGGACTGTTGGGCATCGTAGGTCCATTCGTGGTCGAGGTCGAAGATGGTGACATCGCCCTGGCCCCCCGGCTTGAGGGTTCCTTGCTTCAGCTTCAGGACACCCGCCGGACCTGTGGTGAATAGCTCCACCAACCGGACAACACCGATGCGACCGGTGTGGACAAGTTCGGAGAGCGACAGGCCGATGGCGGTTTCGAGGCCGGTGATACCGAACGGGCACCGCTCAAACTCCTGCATTTTCTCACTGCCCGCGTGTGGGGCGTGGTCGGTAGCGATGGCGTCGATCACTCCGGAGACGATCCCCTCGATCATCGCCTCGACATCGCGGTCCCGCCGCAAGGGCGGTTTCATCCGGAAATTGCTGTCGTAGGTGCCGAGTTCCTCGTCCGTGATGGCGAAGTGGTGGGGCGTCACCTCGCAGGTGACCTTCAGGCCCTTGGATTTGGCGAACGCGACCATTGCGACCGACCGCTGGGTGGAAAGGTGGGCGACATGGAATCGGGCACCGGTGAGTTCGGCGAGGAGAAGGTCGCGGGCTACCATGACGTCCTCGGACGCAGCCGGGATGCCGCGAAGGCCGAGGCGGACGGATTGGGCTCCTTCGTGCATGTCGCCGCCGGCGCTTAGGTTGAGGTCCTCGCAATGGTCGATGACGGGGATGTCAAACGCCAGGGCGAGTTCCATGGCGCGCCGCATGACGCGGGAGTTCATCACAGGACGACCATCGTCGGAAATCGCTACGATTCCCGCTTCGTGCATGGAGCCGATGGCGGCCAACTCCTCGCCGAGGCTGCCTTTGGTGATGGCACCGATGGGAAGAACGTTCACCTTGGTGACTTGACGGGCGCGCTGGACTATGTAGCTGGTCACAGTCGCGTTGTCGTTCACCGGGATTGTGTTCGGCATGCAGCAAATGGTGGTGAAGCCGCCAGCCGCGGCAGCCCTCGCACCGGTCTCGATAGTCTCGGCGTGCTCAATACCGGGCTCGCGCAGATGGACGTGCATGTCAATGAACCCGGGTGCGACGATGGTGCCGGTGGCGTCAAAGCGGGGAACACCGGGGGCCTCCAAGTTCGAGCCGATAGCTTCCACAATGCCATTGCGGATCAGAACGTCGGCACGACCGTCGAAACCCGAGGCGGGGTCGACCACACGGCCGCCGAATATGAACAGGGACTTCATTAGCTTAGGATTCTTTCGAGGACGGCCATTCGAACGGCCACACCGTTTTCAACTTGGTTGAGGATCACCGATTTTTGGCTGTCCGCGACTTCGGAACTCAGTTCGCGGCCACGGTTGATGGGGCCCGGATGCATGACAATTACGTTGGGTTTCGCGAAGTTCAAATGCTCAAGACGCAGGCCGTAGAAGCGGAAATATTCGCCGGACGACATCGGCGCCTCATGCTGGCGTTCCAGTTGGACACGGAGCATCATGATGACGTCGGCACCTTGGATGGCCTCGGTCATGTCCCAGGAGAGTTGGACGCCGGGCGCCAAGTCGGCCAATTCCCTCGGAAGGAGGGAGGGTGGGCCGCACAGGACGATTTCGGCACCGAATTTCGAGAGCAGGTGCACATTGGAGCGCGCCACGCGGCTGTGCGCAATATCGCCGATGATGGCGACCCGGAGACCAGCCAGCGACGGGCGGTGGTCCAGAATGGTGCGGGCGTCCAGAAGTGCCTGTGTGGGGTGTTCGTGCGTACCGTCGCCCGCGTTCACGATTGGAATCTTGAGGTGGCGGGCTAGGAAATGCGGTGCTCCAGAAGCAGCGTGGCGCATCACGATTGCGTGGGGACGCATGGCCGCCAAGGTGTTCAAGGTATCCACGAGGGATTCGCCCTTGGACACGCTGGAGCCCTGCGCCGCGATGGTGAGGGTTTCAGCGCCCAGGCGTCGGGCAGCGATCTCAAAGCTGATGCGGGTCCGGGTGGAGGCCTCGAAGAAGAGATTGACGACAGTCTTTCCCTTCAGCGACTCAAGCCGCCTGTAGCTATCGTTGGGAGGCGGTTGGAAGAAGCGGGCGCGATCGAGGATTTGCTCGATCGCGCTCCGCTCCAGATGTTCAATATCGAGAAGTCCGGGTGCCATTTTCTGGTCCAAGGCGATCACTAGTCGGGCACTCGTTCGCACAGGAGGACTTTTTCGATGCCGTCAACTTCCTGGAACTTGACTTCGATGATCTCGTTGTCGAGGGTTTGAACGGCGCGGCCAACGTATCGCGCTTCAATCGGCAGTTCCCGGTGCCCTCGGTCGATCAGAACCAAGAGCTGGACACGTGCCGGACGGCCGTGGTCGAACAGTGCGTCGAGGGCGGCCCGGATCGTGCGGCCGGTATAAAGGACATCATCCATCAGGATGATTTCCTTTCCCTGGACTGAAAACGGAATCTCGGTGGCATTGAGCTGGGGCTTGCTGCCGACCGTGGAAAGATCATCGCGGTAAAGATTGATATCGAGGATGCCTACCGGCACTTCGCGGCCTTCGAGCGCCGAAATCTTTGCGGCAAGGCGCGTGGCCATGGGCACTCCGCGGCGGCGGATTCCGATAAACGCGAGCTTGTCAAGATCGTGGCTCTTTTCGAGAACCTCGTGCGCGAGCCGGACCAAGGTGCGGTCAATCTCGGAAGCGCTCATCAACTGGGACTTGATTTGAGTCAGTGCCATCGTTTTTGGATTGTAGCGTACTCGGAATGACTGGTTTAGGCCGCTTGATTGACTGTGCGCGCCAGCCACGCTTCGGCAAGCCGGCTTTCCCTGGTCACGGTGGAAGTGGAGATCTGGAGAACCTCCGCAATTTCCTCCCCAGTGAGTCCGCCGAAGTACTTCAACTGGATTAGTCGGCTCTTTCGATCGTCAAACTTTTCCAGCTCGCAAAGGGCATCATCCAAGGCAATCAGCGCGGCACCACGCTCGGGCGCAAAGGAGAGTGCATCCTCGAACGGAACCTTGGAAAGCCCTCCACCGCGTTTGGAGGCCGAGCGTTTGCGGGCGTGGTCCACGAGGATCTCGCGCATCACCGTGCTCGCTACGGAAAAGAAGTGCGCGCGACTTTGCCATTCGGACTGGCCATGCTGCACCAATCGCAAATAGGCTTCGTGGATCAATGCCGTGGGCTGCAAGGTGTGCTCCGCCCGCTCCACCCGGAGCCGGGACGCCGCCAATCGCCGCATCTCGCGGTAAACGACCGGAGTAAGGCGGGCCAACGCCGCCCGGTCGCCGCGGCTCCAGTCTTGCAGGAGAAGAGTTACGTCGTCGGCAGCGTTCTCCTGATCCATAGCCTACCCTACATTACAATCTTATTCAAAGGATACTCGACGATGCCGCCAGCGCCTGCCTGCTTGAGGCGGGGAATGATTGTGCGGACCGTGGACTCATCGAGGATTGTGTTCACCGCGAACCATTCACCGTCGCTCAACGGGGACACCGTGGGCCCTTTGAGGGCCGGTAGAACCTTCAGTACGTTTTCCAGATCCGCCTTGTGGACATTGAGCATCAACCCGACCTTCCCCAATGCGGCGATCGCACCATCCAGCAGAAGCTTGAGGTCCTCAAGCTTCTTGCGCTTCCAGTCATTTTCCCATGATTTCCGATTGGCGATGAGCTGGGTGTTGGACTCCAGAACAGTCTCGACAATGCGCAATTTGTTGGCGCGCAACGAGGAGCCTGTCTCGGTAACCTCAACGATGGCATCGGCGAGCTCGGGCGGCTTCACCTCGGTCGCACCCCAGCTGAATTCCACCTTCGCAGTCACACCGTTCCTTGCCAGATACCGCTTGGTCGTGGCAACAAGTTCCGTAGCAATGATTTTGCCCTGCAGATCGGTTACATTCTGCACCGGACTGGATTCGGGCACAGCCAGAACCCAACGTACCTTTCCGAAGCTCTGCTTGGCGTAAATCAAGTCGGCCACAGCTACGACATCGGCTTCGACCTCCGACACCCAGTCCAATCCGGTTAGACCAGCGTCGAGGATGCCGTCCTCCACATAACGGGCCATTTCCTGCGCACGGATCAACATGCATTCCAGCTCTGGATCATCCACGGACGGAAAATAGGAGCGGGAGCTTGTCGCAATGTTGAAGCCGGCCCGGCGGAAGAGTTCGATGGTTGCAGCTTCCAGGCTGCCCTTGGGAATTCCGAGTTTGAGCTTCATCTATTTCGAGCCTCCGTAAACTGCGTTGGGATCGTAGGTCTGGGTGTCAGTCACTTGCCACTCGCCGCTATCCAAGCGTCGGTAAAAGCAACTTTCGTAACCGTTGTGGCAAACACCCGGGCCCAGTGCGTCGACGGTAACGACTACGGTATCGAGGTCGCAGTCTGCGCGGATCTCACGGACTTTTAGGACATGACCCGAGCTTTCGCCCTTCATCCAAAGCTTGTTGCGACTGCGGCTGTAGAAGGTAACATTCCCGGATTCGAGAGTCTTCAGCCAAGCCTCCTCGTTCATAAACCCGACCATGAGGACGCGGTGCGACGTGGCATCCTGGACGACTGCGGGCAGTAAGCCGTCCAACTTATTGAAATCAAGACTGGTCATTGAGGGTAGACAAAAACGCCCGCCACGTGGTGCCGGCGGGCATGCTTCCATTTGGAAATTGGGACGGCTTCAGGGCGAAATCCGGCAGACCTGCGCCCTCCTATAAGTGTACCAGCGGCATTCCAATGGAAAAGGGTGGCTTGCGCCACCCTCAATCCGCGACCTACGCTGGAAAGAAGCCTAGTTGCCCTCGGGCTCCAAACCTTCCTGCTGCGCCTTCAACCGTTCTTCCTTCCGCTTGGCACGTTCCGCCGCGCGTTTCACCAGTTCGGAACCCACAAGCTCCAACATGGCCAACTCGGCTCCGTCGCCCTTCCGCGGTCCAAGCCGGACGATACGGGTGTAGCCGCCATTGCGCTGGCTGAATCGGGCACCCAAGGTGCCGAACAACTTCTGCACGGAGGCCGGGGTGACGAGGAAGGCGGCCGCCTGCCGCCGGGTGTGAAGAGTGTCGCCCTTGGCGAGCGTGATCATCTTCTCGACCAAAGGCTGGATCGCCTTGGCCTTGGGAACCGTCGTAATCACGCGCTCTTCCAGAATCACACTCGTGGTGAGATTCTTGAGCAGGCTGTTGCGTGCGCCGACGTCCCGCTTTAGTTTTGCATTGCCGTAACGATGTCTCATTGTGCCTGAACCTTACACAGAACCTTATAGAACCTAGAATTGCTCGTCGTCCGGCAGTTCCTCGCTGCCCATCGCCGAGGCGGGGGGAGCGGTGAGCCGTCCATGCGAATCGGCCTTCATGCCGAGAGCCAGACCCATACCACCCAGAATTTCCTTGATTTCGTTGAGCGACTTGCGCCCGAAGTTCTTCGTGCGCAACATCTCTGACTCCGTCTTCTGGACGAGTTCGCCGATGGTCTGGATACCGGCGTTCTTGAGGCAGTTGTAGGAGCGGACCGAAAGCTCCAATTCCTCCACACTGCGGTTGAGCTGGTCGCTGATACGGTCGGTACTGCGCTCGGCCGGCTCTTCGGACGCTTCGGGAAGCTCTTCGAAGTTGATGAAGATCGTCATGTGATCCTTCAACAACTTCGCAGCGTGCCCGATGGAATCCTGGGGCGAAATCGCGCCGTTCGTCCACACTTCCAACGTCAACTTGTCGTAGTCGGTCATCTGGCCAAGGCGGGCCGCCTCGACAGAAAAGTTCACCTTACGAACAGGCGAGTGGACCGAGTCGATCGGAATGAAACCAATCGCCAAGTCCTCGTCGAAATTCTTGTCGGCGGAAACGTAGCCACGACCCGACTTGAGGCGCATCTCGATGTCGAGCTTGCCGCCCTCGCTAACCGTCGCGATGTGCAAATGGCGGTCCAACACTTCGACGTCGGCGTCGGTTTCGATCTGCCCGGAAAACACCTCGCCAGCCTGATCCACCACCAACCGAACGGTCTTGGTACCCTCGCCCATCAGCTTGAACGGTACCTGCTTGAGGTTCAGGATGATGTCGGTGGCGTCTTCCACCACGCCCGGAATCGGACTGAATTCGTGCTCCACGCCTTCAATGCGCAGGGCGGTGATGGCTGCGCCTTCAATGCTGGACAACAGCACACGACGCAACGAATTTCCAATCGTGGTGCCGAAGCCGCGCTGGAACGGCTGGGCGGTAAACTGCCCGAAACGTTCCGTCAACGTTTCGGTGTTTGCCACCAAACGCTTTGGTTTTTGGAAGCCCTTGAACATAACTTTGTGATCCACTCCAATCGCGGCCCGGCTTTGTCTCAATCCGCGCGGGCCGGTTTCTTGAACAAACTACAACCCTTGCGGGAAACTACTTCGAGTACAGTTCAACGATCAACTGCTCGTTGATCGGAATCTGCGTCAGCTCGTCGCGGCGCGGGGTGCTGATAATACGACCCTTGAGGTTCTCACGGTCCACTTCCATCCAACCCGGCGACGGCGCGTGCGCCGTGGCTTCGCGGGCCGCCAGAATTGCCGCGTTTTCCTTGCTGGAGTCCCGGATGGTGATTTCGTCGCCCGCCTTCACCAGCGCGGAGGGAATATTGAGCTTGCGACCGTTTACGTTCACGTGGCCGTGGCGAACGATCTGCCGACTCTGGGCGCGGCTGGTAGCCAAGCCCATGCGGTAGATGACGCTGTCGAGACGACGCTCCAAACTGGCAAGGAGGTTTTCGCCCGTGATGCCCTTCATGGCAGCGGACTTCTCAAACGTGTTCCGGAATTGTGTCTCCAGAACGCCGTAGATCCGGCGGACCTTTTGTTTTTCTCGAAGTTGGAGGCCATAGCCGACAATCTTCTGCTTGCGGTCCTTGCCGTGCTGGCCCGGAACAAAATTGCGCTTTTCGATAGCGCACTTTTCAGAGTGGCAGCGCTCACCCTTCAGAAACAACTTCATGCCCTCACGCCTGCACAAACGGCAGACCGGGCCTCTATAACGTGCCAAGTATTAAATCTCCTTAGTGTCCGACGCATTCTCTAAGCTTACGTGGACCACGTGCGGTTTACGGGCGTTGCGACCCTTCATCCCGCTGACACCAACACCAAATCAAATGACCAAAGGGCCGGATTGAACCGGCCCAAAGGAATACCACCGAAAATCAAACGCGACGCTTTTTGGGCGGCCGACAACCGTTGTGCGGTATCGCCGTAGTGTCCCGAATAGTCCGAACTTCCAGACCAGCCGTTGCCAACGCGCGCACTGCCGATTCGCGCCCCGAACCGGGGCCGCTGACGCGAACCTCGACCGAACGCAGACCAACTTCGTTCGCCTTGTTTGCAGCAGTCAAAGCAGCCTGCTGAGCAGCGAATGGCGTGCCCTTGCGGGAACCACGGAAACCCAGGGAACCCGCACTCGACCACGACAGCGTATTGCCGTCCGGGTCCGAGATCGTCACGATAGTGTTGTTGAACGTTGCTTGGATGTGGACCAAGCCAACGTGAACAACCCGTTTTTCCTTCTTTTTGACTACCTT
>CAIYDY010000054.1 GCA_903925015.1 uncultured Acidobacteriia bacterium | reverse complement strand
GGCTGGTGCAATCTAAAGATGCTACTTATGTCGGAGCTTTGTTTTTTGCCGAAAGGAGCCCGCTACTAGGAAACCCGACAGAATTAGAAATTAAATATCACTGCATGCTAGCCACCGATATTCGGGATGAATATTTTAAAGTCTGGAATCCTTATGCGGAAGGCCATGCGGAAGAGGAGGCTTATTCTTGGGACCGCTGGTCTGAATGGATGATGCACGGTCTAATTTTAGACAAAGCCTAGAATACGTGCCTCTTGCTGGGCAACGATAAGGGAAAAATCGCTCAATTTGTTCTGGAGTGAGATTCTGAGGGGGATTCATTTACTGATTACTGTTTTCCACGGCATCCGGTTCCAAACGTACATTTCACGCGCAATCTTACTAATGGGATGTTGGTCCCCGGTGCGGTTCTGAACCAACGCCACCTGAGATTGCCGCGATTTAGCGGACACGCCGGGTAAGCTGGTTGGGCGCTCCCGAGGACAGGAGCCAAAGCTTGCCGCAGGGAGCGCCCAACCAGCGTTGGACGCGGACGGACACCGGTTCGGTGCGGCGAAAGGAACCAAATGAATAAGCCTGAGCAAAATGGAACCGGGGCGAAGCCCCGGCGGCAGTACGACGAAACGTACAAGCGGCACGCCGTGGATCTGACGCTGCGCGGCGATCGCACGGTGAAAGCCGTGGCCAGGGAACTGGGGATTGCTGCGTGGGCGTTGTACGACTGGCGCAAGCTGTATGCGGGGCGGCCTGGCTACAACCGGCCGGCTCCGCGGACCTTGGAGGAAGCCGAGGAGGAAATCGCCGATTTGCGGGCAGATGTCGTCCGAATGCGAGAACGGGAGACCGCGCTAAAAAAATCACTGGGCATCCTCTCCGAAACGCCCGCGAGCGGTATGCCCAGGTCGAGGCGATGAAGGGCGAGCATTCAGTCCGGATGTTGTGCGGGTTGCTGGGCGTCTCGCCCAGCGGCTATTACGGGTGGAGGCAAAACCGGCCGACTAAGCGGCAGAGCGAGGACGCGGCCTTGGCCGCGCGGATCGCGGCCGCCCACCGGGCCAGCCGCAGAACCTACGGAGCGCCCCGCATCGTCGAGGATCTGCGCGAGGAGGGAATCCGCACGAGCAAGCGCCGCTGCACCCGGCTCATGCGCGCTCAAGGACTGCGCGGCAAGAAGAAGAACCGGCGGCGGCCGCGGACGACAGACAGCCGTCATGCGCAGCCAGTCGCCGCGAACGTGATCGCGGAACGGCCTGCGCCGACCGGTCCGAATCAAGCGTGGCGGACCGATATCACCTACCTCAAAACCGCCGAAGGATGGCTGTTCTTGGCCGCGATCCTAGATGCTTGGAGCCGTCGCGTCGTGGGCTGGGCCTGTGCCCCGACGCTGCACGCCAGTTTGGTCTTGGCCGCCCTTCGAGACGCCCTCCAGCGCCGACAGCCGCCCAAAGGTGTGCTGCATCACTCCGATCGGGGCTGCCAGTATGTCGACGCCGATTACGTTGCCCTCCTCGATGCCGCTGGCTTGGTGCGCAGCATGAGTCGCTCCGGAAATTGTTACGATAATGCCGCGATGGAATCGTTCTGGAGCACGTTCAAGACCGACACCGGGCTCGACGAGGCCATCCTGTCCACGCGCCGTGAAGCAGAGCTTGCCGTCTTCGATTATATCGAGACGTTCTACAACCCAAGGAGGCGCCACAGCTCCCTCGGTTATCTCTCCCCTGTGGACTTCGAAAATCAACAAACACTAAAACACATCAAAGCCGCCTGAATTGGTGTCCGTTTTTTCG
>CAIYDY010000053.1 GCA_903925015.1 uncultured Acidobacteriia bacterium | reverse complement strand
GGCGGCGTTCCAGCTTCAGGATCGCGGCGTTGTAGGTGGAGTGGCCGCCCTTGTCGCCGCCTCCCTGGCTGGTGTCCACAGTCAGATACTGCGGGAAGGGGCGGAGCGCCTGGGCCACCGTGGAGGTGCGCTGCACGTTGGAATTGGTGAAGTTGGCGTAGGGAATGGGAATCCCCGCGTTCACGGCCGCCGCCGACGTGATGCTGGAATTCAGCAGCGTGATGGCCTGCGCGGCACCGTATTTCGAGATCAGCCCGTTTACGGTCGACATGGGCACCTGGTTGATATTGAGCAAGCCGGATTGCAGGTGGTTTCCGCCGGTTCCGTTGTAGGTGGCCTCCAGAACCATCTTGCTGGAGATCTGGCGCTGGACGGAGAGGGTCCAATAGTCGATTTCGGGAGCGCGGGTGGCGTTGTTGCCCTGCCACCAATCGACGTTGCCGTTGTTGGAGAAGGCGGGGTTGATCTGGGGCGGCAGCGGGTAGGCGGGTAGGCCCTGGTCCCACTGGAAGGCCGGGGTGATGCCCTGGTTGGGCGAAGTGAAGCTGTATTGGCCGATGAAGCCGGAGTAGTGGGAGGTGCTGGCGACGACGGTGACGCGGCTGAAGGTCCGGCCAACGCCCGCGCGGATGGTGGTCTTGCTGTCAAGCGAGTAGGCGGCGCCGAGGCGCGGTCCGATGGCACCGTACCAGCCGGGGATCAGGCTCCGGGTGCCGCTGCGCCCGGCACCCTGGCCGGCGAAGATTACCGCGCCGGGGAAGTTGTTGACGGCGGGGTTGGGGGTGGTCGGCGAAAAGTCCGAATACTGGTCGTTCAAGGAGACAGGGGGACGGGTGAATTCGAAACGGAGGCCAAGGTTCAGTACCAGCTTCTTGTTCACACGCCAGTCATCCTGCGCGTACATGCCATGGTAGCCGTAGGTTTGCGGCAGGTAACGGACAGTTTCCGTGGCACCGCTATCGGCTTGGCCCAGAAGGAACGACGCGAAGGAGCTGCCGCTGGTGCCCGCAGTGACACCGGGAACCGCGGTTTCGAGGAAGCTGAACGTGGCCTGTCCCGCGATGTTCTGCTGGCCGAATCCGTTGGCGCGCTGGCTTTCGAAATCGTAGCCGAACTTCAGGGTGTGCGCTCCCCGGACATAGCTGAGGTCGTTCTTGATGGACCACATGGGCTGCTCGGTGCCGTTGTCGGCCGCGCCGCCCCAACCGGTGAAGTCGCTGAAGGAGATGCTGGGAAAGTTCACGGTGCAATCAACGGCGTTCTTGATGCAGACTTTGCCTTTCCAAGGGCCACCGACGTTGGGGGAGAAGCTATCCTTGGCGAACTTGTTGCCGCCGATGGCGAAGTGGTTCAGGATGCGGGGGGAGATAGTCCAGTCGTAGCTGAGCCGGTAAGCTGCGGCGTCGAAAATGGTGATTTGGCCGTTCCAGAGCGGAATGGGGAGGCCTGTCGGACCGCTTGCCCCCGGGCCGCTGTTGTAGGCGGTGCGGTTGTAGAAGAAAGCCAAGTGGTGGTTGTTTCCGAAACTTTGGTCGATCTTGAGGCTGCCCTTGTCGGTGGGGGAGACGGTTACGCCGCTGGAGGTGGCGTAGTTGTTGCGGACGTAGGCCGAGGTGCCGGGGACCAGACCGGGGCGGTTCGGCGTGACGGCCTGACCATAGGGAAGGATGCTGGCGCTGGTGGCGCTGAACCGCGACTGGGGGATCTGGTTGTTGGCGAAGGCCGTGCGGACGAACGCGCCGTTGACGGTGGTGGTGCTGCTGGGATCGTAAATCGGGATTTGCTTGTTGCTGGAATTGACCCAGTTGCTGAAATCGCCCTTGTACATTTCAGGGACGGGCACGCTGGAGATGCCGCCGTTGGCACCAACGCGGTTCCGGAAACCCTCATAGTTGGCGAAGAAGAAGGTTTTGTTGCGGCCGTTGTAGAGTTTGGGAATCCAGACCGGGCCGCCGAAGGAGACGCCGAAATCGTTTTGCTTGTAGATGGAGCGGGTGGCGGCGAAGAAATTGCGGGCGTCGAGGACCTGGTTGCGCAGAAAGTCGTAGGCCGTACCGTGGAACTGGTTGGTGCCGGATTTCGAGACGAAGGTGATCACGCCGCCGCCTCCCTGGCCGAACTCGGCCTTGAAGCCGTTGGTATCGACTGCGAATTCCGTCAGCGACTCGACCGACGGTGTGATGTAGGCCGTTTCGTTCGTGTCGCCGGAGCGGTTGGTGTTGACGGGAAGGCCATCAAGGGTTGCGCTCCAAGATGCGGCCTGGCCGCCGCCGAGCGACACCGCGTTGCCGGAACCCTTGGCTTCGGGAATGATCGAAACCAAGTCGAAGGCGCTGCGGAGGGCTCCACCGACGACGAGTGGCAGTTGGTCGACCATGCGGTTCTCGACCGATGTGGAGACTTTTGCATCCTCGGTCTGCATTTGGACGGCCTGGGCTTCCACCAGGACCGAGTCCGAAACCTGGCCCAGTTCGAGCTTGGCGTCCACGCGTACGGTCTTCGATGCGGTGAGTGTGATGCTGCTGACAACGAAACGTTTGAATCCGGGAGCGCTGATTTCCACACGGTAGGTGCCCGGCGCGAGGTTCGCCGCGTTGTATTCCCCGGTGCCTGTGGTGGTGACATGTTCGGCGGTGTTCGTGGCTGCGTTGCTGATGACCACCTGCTGGTTGGGGATGGCGGCACCGCTGGAATCGGTAACGACTCCAGTGATATTTCCCCGTTCGGTTTGCGCGAAGGCGGCCAAAGCCGCAGCGAGAAGGACCAGTAAACGTTTCATGCGTTGAAGCATGGATATCACTTTTGGGGGGTGCCCGTCAAGCGGCGAGCGGCCGCTCGGTCAACTACAAGATCGTAAAGGGGCCAGTTCGGATTATACTGAGGATCATGGTGGCAATCCCCGCTCAGAGAATCACCCACACGCCCGGCGTCTGTGGCGGAAAGGCGTGTATTGCGGGCCACAGGATCCGCGTGAGCGATGTTGTCGTCTGGCATGAACAGATGGGTATGACACCGGACCAAATTGTCAACGAATACCCGAGTATCACCATATCCGATGTCCATACCGCCTTGGCATGGTACTTCGACCACGTCGATGAAATCCAGGGGGAAATGCAAGCGGAACGCGCCAGGGTAGCCGAGTTCCGGCGTGGACACGTTTCGATACTGGAATCGAGGCTTCGCGATTTGGCATTGCCACAGGCGTCATAACCTGTGCGGGTGCGGTTTCATCTAGACGAACATGTGTCGGGCGCGATTGCTGCCGGCCTGCGTCGGCGAAACATTGACGTCACGACAAGTGCCGATGCCAGTTTGCTGGGTGCGGATGACATCGATCATGTCAGTTTCGCACGGTCAGCTAACCGGGTTCTGTTTACACAGGACGACGACTATTTGGTGCTCCACTCCCAAGGCGTTCCCCACGCGGGAATCGTGTACTGTCGGCAAGGAATGGGTTCGGTCGGGGATATCATTCGCAGACTTGCGTTGATCCACGAGGTGCTGGTACCGGAAGACCTCGACGGACGGATCGAGTTTTTGTGAGAGTGTGGTGGGCACTCACTTAGATCGGGATTGATGGCATACCAACAGAATCAAGGCCGTGGCGGGCCAGAGTACTGGTTCCGGTGCGCTGGTGACGCCGGTAACGGTGATGTCTAGGTAACCCGCTACAAGGGCCAGCGCTTGCGGAAGATCTACCTTGCAGTCCTCCGGGAAAGCCCGCCTCGAAGCCAAGTCTGCCCCGAAAACAGGTGACGACATCGAGAAGCCGAAGATTGCCATCAGTATGGCGTACCGCCTCGGAAGCTTTGTTGAATCTAGGCGCACTTCTGGCTGCCCGTCAAGCGGCGAGCGGCGTTGGCTTTCGGAAATCGCCGGGGAGGGGCGGGGCATTGCGTCCGCAGCAGCGTTTGTATTTCTCGCCGGAGCCGCAGGGGCATTGGGCGTTGCGGGCTATCGGGCTCTGTTTGGGGAATTCGATGACCTGGGCGGGTTTCGAGTGTGCCTTGTCTGCGGGTTCAGTCTTTGTGCTGGGCTGCGTCTCGGCCTGGAGTTCCTTCAGCGCTTTCATGGCTCGGCGGAGTGCGATGAAGGCCCGGTCGCGGTCCCGGTCGATGGCGGCTCGGACTTTTGGTTCGTAGCCTGGTCCGAGGGACGCTTCTTGGGTTTCACATTCCTCGATGCGGGCGTAGCAGCGGTCGATTTCGCGGATGAAGAGTGATTCCAGTTGGATCGAAGTTGTCATAAGTATCTCCTTACGGCTACGATCCTAGTTGGCTGGGTGCCCGATTCCGAACCAGCCATTTTGCAAGTGATTGAAAATAAGACGAAAAATGCACGAAAAAAGTTGTGACCGGTTCAGCGGGTCGGCGCGCGGAGTCCGGCGAGTCCACTGGCTGTGGCGGCAAGGGCGCACAGCAGGACGAACCAGTCCCCGAAACGGGTGTAAATCGTGAGGTCGGAGCGGTAGTTGAACCGGAATCGCATGGCGGCTTCCTTTTCCTCGGGGAGGGTGTTGGTGATGCGCCCTGCCGGGTCGACCACGGCCGTAACGCCGTCATTGGTCACGCGCACCAGCCACCGCCCATTTTCCACGGCGCGCATCCGGGCGACCTGCAGATGTTGGTGGCGCGCGGCCACACTGCCAGCCCAGCCATCGTTCGAGATATTGAACAGCACTTCGGCGCCGAGGAGTGTGAACTGGCGGACGAAATCGGGGTAGACAGCCTCGTAGCAAATGAAGGTGCCGCTCCTATGGCCTTTGCTGGTTGGGACGGTGATGCGCGATCCGGGCCGGTAGTCACCGGCTTCAGTGGAGATCTTGTTGACCAGGAAATCGAACGGCTTCGGCACGTATTCGCCGAAGGGCACCAGGTTGATTTTGTCGTAACGGCTGATGACCTTGCCGTTTGTGCCGACCAGAAGCGCGGAATTGTAGGGAAGTTGGCCGAACGCGCGGGACACGGAGCCGGTGAGAAGCGCCGCACCTCCCGAGGATGCCGTGACCTTGGCCGCGAGCGCGAGAGTTCCGGGATCCTCATAGCGCAGGGTGAGCGGCATTTCGGGCCAGACGATGAAGTCGGCGTCGCGCCCGTGGACAGCGGCGAAGGAAAGGTCTGCAAGGCGGTCTCCGACCGTAGCCGCAAGTTCCGGTGTCCAGATGGTGTCGTTTTCCAGATTCGGTTGGACTGCGACGGCCCCTCGGCTGCCCTTGTCTGGAGCGGGCAACTCCGGCAGGATGGCGAGCAGGGCGAAAGCGAGCAGCCACAGGCTGACCAGCCGCCGTTTCAGCAGGATTCCGGCAACTACGGTGGACATAAGCGCAAACGCGAAGGACATCCCCCACACGCCCGTGATGGGGGCCAATTTGGCAAGGACCGACATTTCCTGACCCGCATTGCCGAGGTTCAGCCATTCGAATCCCACCCAGATCTGGGTCCACTCGATGGCGACCCAAAGGGCTGCGACGGCGGGAATGCCGAAGCGGGATTGGAGAACTGGCCGCAACAAGGCCGAAAACGCCCCCATTTGTAGTGCTTTCGCCATGCACAGCAGCACGAAGAGGGCCCACGCACCGGGCGGGCCGACCCCGCCGTACTTGGCGAGGGTCGAGTGGATCCAGTTGGTGAGTCCGAACCAGTAGGCGAATCCGGCGAGGTAGCCGTAGGCGAACCGGAGCTTCCATCGCGGCTCGCGTGCCGCCGCGAAGATGAGTGGCGCCACGACAAATGGTGCGAGGAGGGATAGGTTGAAAGGCGGGAAGAGGAGGACCATCAGTCCCCCGGTGAGCAGGGCGAGGATGAGGTTCAGAATCACCGGTGCGAGGCCTGCTCACTCACCAGATCGGCCATGTAGGAACTGCGGACCAGCGGTCCGGAGAAGACCATGGGGAAGCCGATGGAAAGGCCGAAATCACGGTAGGCGTCGAACTGCTCAGGAGCAAGATATTCCGCAACTTGGAGATTCCGGCGCGTGGGCTGCAGGTATTGCCCGATGGTGGCGACGTCCACGTGGTGGGCGCGCAGATCGCGCAGGAGTTGTTCGACTTCGGCTTGCGTTTCGCCCAAGCCGACCATGAACCCGGATTTGGTCATCGTTTTAGGGCTGTGTTGGCGGGCGAACGCGAGGACGTCCAGCGACTGCTGGTAGTTCGCCTGTGGTCGAACCTTTTTATATAGGCGCGGTACAGTCTCCATGTTGTGGTTGAAGACGTGCGGTTCGGCATCGAGCACGCGGGCAACGGCGTCCAAGTTGCCGTCGAAATCGGGCGTCAGGACTTCGACGCGGGCTTCGGGTAACGCGGAGCGGACTTCGCGGACGGTTTCGGCGAAGTGGGTGGAACCGCCGTCGTCGAGATCGTCACGGTTTACGGACGTGATCACCACGTACTTGAGTTGCATGGTGGCGGCCATGCGGGCTACGTTTGCGGGCTCGAAGGGGTCCAGTTGCATGTCGTGCAGGCGTGGATTGCCCTTCGGGACCGAGCAGAAGCCGCACCCGCGCGTGCAGCGGTTGCCGAGGATCATGAACGTGGCCGCGCTGCGGTTGAAGCATTCGTGGATGTTGGGGCAGCGGGCGGACTCGCAGACGGTGTGGAGATTGTGCGCCCGGAGCTCCGATTTGAGCTTGTTGAGGGACTCGAAATGGGTTTTCGGCTTGCGCGCCCATTCCGGGAGACGGGGTCTGGGGGGCGTGATTTGGACCAGCGGCGACAAATTCGATTATCGCGCGATGGGGGTGGAATCGTGGCATGATGGATCAAATGACAGTTGTCGAACTCGCCGAACTCATTGGACCGGGAACCGCGGAACTCTTTGATGATGGCCTTTTGTCCCACTGCCGTCTGAACGCTTCGACGTGTGGAAGTCCAGTCAACCGCACAACGGATGTTCACGACGTATTTTGACTCCAACGGCTCTGGAAACGCTCATCCACAAGGCTGGGTGGTGGCATCCCGGAAACCTGTTTCAAGGCCCGACGTTTCAGTGTTCATTGGCGGCGCAGCTGTGCCGCACATTCGGCAGCTGACATCGCAATGGAAATCCTATCCCCAACCGACACAGCCAGTTCCTTCAACAGCAGGGTGAGTGCTGGCCTCGCCGAGGGGACGCGTGAAATTTGGGTCGTGGATGCCGGTACGAACTACCGGGGTTTTCGGTTCCGGTGTGCGAACTTTTGGCCAGCGACTTCTAGATTCCCGGGACATTCGCAGCTCGTCCGAGTTCGAATATCTTTGTGATACCGGACGCGGCGACGATGCGCACGTTGTTCTGCTTGACCCTCATCCTGTCGCCGCCCCCGCCGTCGGTGTGCTTCTCCCACGCGGCCTTGTCGAAAGGCGTGACCGGGACGGCTTGGATGGCGAGCATTTGACCGACAATGCCAGCCGCAAGAGCCAAGGTTGCCTCGCTTGGCGGGTCGGTGTTGTCGGCTAGGAACACGGTGATATTGCGGCTCAACAGCTCCACTTGGGTAAAGTGGCCGGTTGCGATAAGGTTCACGGCGGCATGCTCGAATTTGCTGCCGCCATCGTCCCACAGGTTGTGGGCATTTTCGGCATTGAGCCGGTACTCGGACTTGGGTCCTCGGTGGATGTTGCCGGGGTTCCACTCTATGGCGTCCCTGAGTTCATCCTGCTCGTGCCTGGGAAGGCCGTTCCGCTGCACGACCGTTCGCAGGGGGGCGGCGATGTTCTTGGCGCAGAACGAATCGAAGGATTTGCCCCTTGCGTAGTCGCCTATTTCTTCGACCAGTTTGCCCTTGTTTGTCCCTCTTGGGGCTTGGTAGTGCAGACTTGTGACGATCGCGGTAACTTCAGCCACGTCGAAAAGCGGCATGCCGGACATCCGGAAGGGTTCGAGGAGCTCAATTATGTAGGGAGTAACGGCTGAGGCTTTTCCTCCGCTCCAAGCTTTGATGAAGTCCGTCTTCACCAGATTGCTGACGCGACTGCTGAGCGGGGCCCCGAGCTTCAAAAAGCGATCGCGGAGCTGGTCCTTGACGAGTGTCCGAACGGCCGGGAACAAGGCGTCCAACTTGGTGTGCGCCTGGACCAGAGGTAGGATCTGTTGTGGGCTTAGGTCCAGCCCGAACTCGTTGTTGACCGCCGCAGCAGTGTTCTTAGCGCGGGTTTCAATCCAAAGGTTGCGGCCCCCGGCCTTCAGGTTTTCTGTTGCCGAGGTGAGCCGCGCACCCTGAACGCTGGCGGGATTCGTCGCCAGCAGCGCTTCAATCTTCTCGAATACTTTCTTGAGCAGGTTTTCGGGAATGATGTGGTGGTAGGTGAATTCGCTGCTGTCGTTGTCTGCGACCCCGAATTTATAAGTGTCCTTGTGAGTGGTATGGTCGGGCAGAAGTCCGCTGTAGTCCCCCGCCAACTGAACCGCCTGGTTGACTGCGGGAACGCCATGAAGTCTCCGATACTGTACGCTTGCGGAATTGCCCGTTGGCGTCCCGACACCGGCCTGGAGTCCGGCGGGCATGGACAGGGCTTTGGCTCCCATTGTGTCCGCCTCGCGTTCCAGCCCCTGGTCATCGTTGACCGGAATCCCTTCCTTGAGTTGCGCCGTCGGTCTGACACGCCCCTGCGCTTGCTGCACAACATGCCACGCCTCGTGCGGCAAGTGTCTTTCCTGTCCAGGGGCGAGGTGGATGTCGGTGCCTTGTGCGTAGGCCAGGGCGTTGAGTTCCGGCGGTCGGGATGAATTGTAGTGGACTCTGACATTGTCCATGGAAATGCCGGAGAGGGATTCGATCCCCGCCCTGAGCGGATGCGGTAACCCGGTGTTGGTTCCGTGTGAAACCGACGGTCCGCCTTGAAGTTGTGCCGCCGCGCCGAACATGCCTTGGAGTTGGTGCCGCTGCCGAACCATCCGGGGGCTGTTGAGCAAGGAGTCGGCAAGCTTCCGCTGCGCAAGCACGTGCGGGGCGTTTGCCATCGTCTCGGCCAGCTTCCTCTGGAGGGATCCCGCCATGTGCGTATCGACTGATAGCGGTGGGCTTGCGGCGGGTCTGGTCGCGGAGAGCCGTTGGGCATCCACTGTCTGGAGCGGCGAATGGCTTGTCATGGTGCCGACACCTTTCGAAAAGACGATGCCCAATTATATGCCATTTTGGGCGATTCGCCCCGGTGGTTACCTCTGGGTTGACCCGTGCGGCGCGGCGCGCAGGTATTGGACGGGCCACGACCCGGCGCGTCCCAATTTCGCGGCCGCGTGTACGGGCCAATAGGGGTCGCGCAGCATTTCGCGTGCCAGCAGCACCATGTCGGCTTGGCCCGTGCGGATGATGTGGTCGGCCTGTGCCGGATCGGTGATGAAGCCGACAGCCGCCGTCGGAATCCCCGCTTCCTGGCGGATCCGGGCTGCGAACGTCGTCTGGAAGCCGGGTCCGACCGGGATCTTCGCAAACGGGACCAGGCCACCGGACGACACATCCATCAAATCCACGCCCAAGTCCTTCAGCATGGCCGCCAAGGCAACCGATTGGTCGATGTCCCAGCCGCCTTCGGCCCAGTCCGTGGCCGAGATTCGCACGAACAATGGTCCGGACCAGTGCGTGCGGACAGCCCAGACGACCTCGCGCAGCAGCCTTGTCCTGTTTTCGAACGATCCGCCGTAGTCGTCGTCGCGATGGTTGCTCAACGGCGACAGGAATTCGTGGATCAGGTAGCCGTGGGCGGCGTGGATCTCGATGATGTCGAAGCCTGCGGCCTGCGCACGATGGGCAGCTGCGGCAAAGTCGCTGACGAGCCGTTCCATGCCGTCCTTGTCGAGCGCAACCGGCGTGGGGTAGTTTGGCGCGAACGGAATGGCGCTCGGGGCGAGGACGTTCAGCCAGCCACCCTCCTCCGGGGAGAGGCAGCGTTCGGGACGGTGTGGTGCGTCCATGCTGGCCTTGCGGCCCGCGTGGGCCAGCTGGATGCCGATCTTTGCGCCTTGGGAGTGGGTGAATTGGACGATCTGGGAGAGCTTGTGGATGTGCTCGTCCTGCCAGATGCCGAGGTCGAAGGGTGTGATCCGGCCTTCGGGCGAAACAGCGGACGCTTCGACGATAACGAGACCCGCGCCGCCGGAAGCTCGGCTGCCGAGGTGCACCAAGTGCCAATCGGTGGCGAAACCGTCCACCGAGGAGTACTGGCACATCGGGGAAACACCGATCCGGTTTGGCAATTCCACTCCGCGCAAGGTCAGAGGGGAGAACAGGTGGTTGGGTTCGGGCATGGGATCCTTCATTATCGGGGTTCCAGCACGCCTGTGGCCGAATCAAGGTAAAATGGCGATGGGATATGGAGCCAGTCCAGTTCGCCGGATTGTTGAACGAATTGCGTGGCGGCAGCCGCAAGGCCGTGGACGATCTAACCCCAATGGTGTACGCGGAACTGCACTCCATCGCCACGCGCCTGTTGCGGCGGGAACGGGAGGGGCACACGCTCCAGCCGACAGCCCTGATCCACGAGGCTTATCTCAAGCTTGCGGGCAACAGCCGTCCACAGTGGCAGGACCGGGCCCATTTCATCGGTTTGGCGAGCCACGTGATGCGTCAGATTCTGGCGAAATACGCGCGGGACCGCCATGCGCAGAAGCGGGGTGGGGGCGCTGCAAGGATTCCGGTGGATGAAGCTCTGGCGGCGGCACCGGAACGCCCTTCGGAATTCATGGCACTCGACGACGCTTTGAACGAACTGGCCGGAATCGACGAACGCCAAGCCCGGTTGATCGAATTGAAGTATTTCGGGGGGCTGAAAGGCGAGGAGTTGGCGGAAGTTCTGGGGGTGTCACTTTCCACCGTGACGCGGGACTGCCGTGTGGCCGAGGCTTGGTTGAAGGGTTTCCTGACGCGGGCCGCTTAGTGCGCCGATATTTTTGAGGTGCGGTGAGCATTTCAGGGTGCGTTCGGGACATCCCAATGCATGAAGCTCCTCAAATCCACCTTCGCAGCCCTCGGTTTGGCGGTGTCGCTCCAAGCCGGGATGGTTTACAGCAATGGCACGCCGGACAACTATGATTCCACGGCAATCACGATCGGTCGTTCCGCCGACGACTTTGCGCTCACATCCTCAACGAGCGTGGCCGCCGTCCGCTTTTGGATCGACATGTGGTTCTATCAGGACATCTCGACCTTTTCGGGCAAAATGAGCTATTCGATCTACAACGCTGCGGGCAGCACGACGCTGGCTACCGGCACGGTGGACGGATTGACACCGACTCCTACCGGTCAGATCCTCGTCGCGGCCTACCAGCTGTACTCGCTTTCGGCACCCGTGTTCCAAGTCGAAATGAACTTGGCATCAGCGGTAGCCCTTGATGCAGGCAACTACCTACTCGAACTCCACACGGGGGATTCCATGACGTCGACCGTGTCGACTGTCAACCAGATCGTGCCCGGCACCAATGTCGTCGCCCCGAATCCCACCGGTCCCGCTGTATGGTGGGTAACCGCCAACGAGACTGGCTCCAGCGTGTATTCGACAATCGGTGGCGGCGTACCCCATACTGCGGACTCCGCGGATCTAGCTTTCCAGTTGTTCGACACGCCCTTTGCTGCGACGCCGGAACCGGCCTCCGGGCTCCTGATTCTGGGCGGCTTGGCGTTGGTGGGATTGCGCGCGCGCCGTACCTAGCGAATCCAAACTGGGGCACTGCTGTGTCTAGGTTGTGCCCCAGGCTTTGGAGGATTATGCAAACAAGGATGCGACGGGCAGGGTGAAGCCGGATAGCATCGTGGAGGTCAGTTCGTCGGTGCCGCGGACATCGGTTTGCGTGTAGATTTGCACCGCGCGGCTCTCCGGCATCTTCGCGACAATGATTTGGTGTCTGGGTCTTGGCAGCGGCGATTCGATCAACTCCCCCTCGTCGAGTTCGTAGCGGCAGTCGTCGCGGTCGGGGAGGGCGAGTGCATCCTCAAGCGTCAGCAGCGTTTGGACCGGCAGCTTCTGGAGGGACACGTCACTAGGATACTGCTAGATGCCGCGGTTGGCCAAGCTCGCCATCAAGGCGCGGGCGACGGTGAATGCGGCGAAGACGAAGGTCACGATGGTGAGGCTGGCACCGGCGTAGTCGATTCGGTCCAGGATGCGGGCGATGTGGGCTTGTTTGGTCACAAGTTGGTCGGCCCCGGGAGCGGTGTGGAGGAAATCATCCTCGTTCCGGGCGACGAACCAGCGGGAAACGGCAATGATGGCCACAAGGGTAATCAAGGCGACAAGGATCGAGAGTTGCAGACTCATTTGCTTTTCAACCTCCTTCAGGTTTCGAGCTTAGTTTTGCAATTGGATTGCCAAAACAAGAAGGGCGGATACCTTTCGATATCCGCCCTTCTTGTTTGGTTGAACAGCCCTAGAAGTACAACTTCAAGGCCAGCTGTAGGCTGCGGGGCGAGTTGATTTGGCTCCCGGTGCCGGTGAGGACACCGAACTGCGCGCTTTGCAACTGGGTGTTGCCGGTGCCGAAGCGGACCCGGTTGAACACGTTGAAGGCTTCGGCCCGGAATTCGAGCTTGGTCTTCTCCCAGATGGGGAACACGCGGGTGAGCGAGAGGTTCTCGTTCAGGTTGTTGAAGAGGCGGACGTGGGGGTTCAAGCGGGTCACGTTGCCGATGCTGTTGAGTGCGGTGCCGGAGCCCTGCGTGGGGAACGGCCCGCTGCCGTAGGGAACGAAGAAATGGTCCACCGAGGGGTCGAACTTGCCGTTCGCCCAGCTGGAGGGCTGCCATCCGTCGTAGGAAGTGACATAAGCGGGCACGCGGCCACCGGCGCCGGAGGCGTAGATGGGGAGCGTGTTGCTGGTGCTGATGCCAACCGGGGTGCCGGCGGCATACAGGTTGATGGTGGAGATGCGCCAGTTGCCGACGATATAGCCGAGCGGACCGCTGGACAGGTACTGCTTGCCTTTGCCGAAGGGCAGGTCGTAGGTGGCGGCGAACTTGAAGTCGTGGCTGACGTCAAAAGCGCCGATCGACTTTTCGAGGCCGCGGTTGAACAAGTCGGCTGCGTAGCCGCCGCCCCATGCCGTGTCGGAGTCGGTGATGATCTTCGAGAAGACGTAGGAGGCGTTGAAGGTCAAGCCCTGCGACAGGCGCTTGGAGAGCTTCAGGATTGCGGCGTGGTAGGTGGAGTGGCCGGAGTGGTCGCCCTGGCCGGCGTAGGTGTCGATTGCGGTGTATTGCGGGAAAGGACGCAATGCCTGCGCGACAGTTGCGCGGGATCCCCACAAGGCGTTGAACGTGGGGAAGGGCGCGGTGACGCCGGCGGCGTTGGCGGCTGCCGAACCAACCAAGCTGTTGAGCACGGTGATGCTCTGGGCAACAGTGCCCCACTTGGTCAGGTACGACGGGTTGATTTGGTTGTACTGCAGCAGCTGGGTCTGCAGGTGCTCGCCCATGACGCCGCTATAACCGATTTCCGCAACCATCGAGTTGCCGATTTGCCTTTGCACGGAGAAGCTGAAATTGTCGAAGGCTGGCAACTTGGTGGTCTCATTGCCTTGGAACCAAGCGACGCTGGCACCGTTCGAAACCGAGGGGTTGATGAATGGCGGGGCGGTCCATGGCGGCAACCCGTTGTCGAGGTTGAAGGTCGGGTTGATTCCGCTGGAGGAGTTGCTGAAGGTCTGGGTCAGGGTGTAGCCCGAGTTGTGGGTGGAACCGCTGACCGAAACCAGTGCTCCGAAGGAACGGGCATAGGCGGCGCGGATGACGGTTTTGCTGTCATACGAGTATGCCGCGCCGATGTGCGGGCCGTAGCCCTTGGTCCAGAAATTGGCCAAGCGGCGGCTGCCGACGCAACCGGAGCAGTTGCCCGAGAACAGAACCGCGCCGGGAATGTTGCCGGCGGATGGGTTTGGCGTCGTGGGCGAGAAGTCCGTCCAGCGGTTTTCGAGGCCGGTCGGGGGCAGGTTGCCGTCCCAACGGAGGCCGAGGTTCAGGACGAGCTTGTTGTTGACCTTCCAGTCATCCTGGAAGTAGCCGCCGAAGTAGTAGAACTGCTGGCCGATGAAGCGGATGGTGTCGAGCTGGCCGGAATCGGCTTGGCCGAGCAGGAAGGACGCGAAGGCGTTGCCGCCCGCATTCGGGTTGGAGCCGCCGGGAACACCGGTTTCCTGATAGCTGAAGCCGACGCAGCCGGAAATGCACTGGCGACCGAAACCGTTGTAGTGGTTCAGCTGGTACATGCCGCCGAACTTGAACGAGTGGTTGCCGTGGATCCAGGTGAAATCGTCGTTATAGGAGTAGACCGTGTTTTCGGAACCGTTGTCGGCCTGGCCGCCCCAAGTGGAGTAGTTGTTGCCTGTGCCGCCGGAGAAGAGGTTCACCAGGTTGTCGTTGCAATCGGGCACGTTGCCGAGGCAAAACTTACCCTTCCAGTTGCCGGTGTATTCCTGTGGCGGTTTGTGGTCCTGGGCCCAGTTGTTGCCGCCGGCGTAGAAGTGGTTCAGTTTGGTGGGGCTGAAGGTCCAGTCCCAGCTGAAGCGGACGACGTCGGATGCCTGGAGCAGGTCGTTGTAGTTGGTGTAGAGGCCGGGGAGGGTCGGAGGACCGTCGGGACCGGGGGTCTGGTGTTCGCGGTCATGGGCGTAGTAGCCGGAAATCCGGTGCTTGTCGTTGAAGACGTGGTCGCCCTTGATGCTGGTCTTGTTGACGGGGTAGATCTGGGTGCCGTTGGTCACCAGGTAGTTGTTGGCGATGTAGGCCGCGGTTCCGGCCGTGGCACCGTTATTCGGAACGAGCTTGCCGGAGGTCTGGAAGACGCCGAGGGCTTGCATGGCCGTCTTGTTGAAGAGGCTTTGCGGGATCTGGTTGCCTGCAAAGACCTGGCGGGTGACGGAACCATCCGCATTCGAGGTCTGGGTGAGCGGGTTGTAGATCGGGATCACGGCACCGGTGGAGGTGACCCACTTCGAGAAGTCGCCGCCGTACATTTCGGAGGTCGGGACGGTGAAGGTGGCACCGGAAGCGCCGGAGCGGTTGCGGAAACCCTCGTAGGAGAAGAAGAAGAAGGTCTTGTCCTTGCCGCGGTAGATTTTGGGGATCCAGACCGGGCCGCCCATTGTGGCACCGAAGTCGTTCTGCTTGTAGATCGAGATCGGGGTGCGGGACTTGTTGTTGAACCAGTTGTTGGCGTCGAAATCGTTGTTGCGGAGGAATTCGTATGCCGAACCGTGGTATCCGTTGGTGCCGGATTTGGACACGAAGGTCATGTTGCCGCCGCCGGCGTGGCCGTATTCGGCCTTGAAGCCGTTGGTGTCGACGGTGAACTGGTCGATGGCTTCAATCGACGGCGCGTTGGAGGAGACCCAGCTCTTGGAGAGAGCGCGGCTGGTGTTGGTGGAAACGCCGTCGAGAGAGGTGCCGTAGGAGGCCGCTTGGCCGCCGCCGAGCGAGAAGCCGTTGTCGCCGCCGAGGTTCTTGGCGTCGGGGATCAGCGCTGCGAGGTCGAACGGGGTGCGGATGGTGCCGCCGACGACGAGGGGCAGGTCGTTGACGAGCTTGTTTTGCAGCGTAACGCTGTTTTTCGCGTCTTCGGTCTGCAGGGTGACGGCGGAAGCCTGGACTTCAATCGCCTGGGTGGAGTTGCCGACTTCGAGTGCGGCATCGGCGCGGACCGTTTGGGCTGCGTCGAGGTTGAGGCCGTTGGTTTCGGTCGGGCGGAAGCCCTGGTGCTCCATGCGCACCTTATAGACACCGGGCGAAAGGCTGGGGACGGTGTATTCGCCCTGCGCGTTCGTTACGGCATTGATGACCACGTTGGTGGCGCTGTTGGTGATGGTGACTTTGGCTGCGGGGATGACGGCGCCCGAACTGTCGCGGACGGTGCCGGTGATGGCTCCGCGTTCGGATTGGGCGAAAAGTGATGCAGCGAGAAGGAGCAGGGCGGCGGCGAGCTTGGCAAGCTGCCGGGTCGCTTTCCTTCCAACGTTTCGATTCATATGTTCTCCAAATGGACGAGATGGATGGGGCTGGACACACGTGGCCCAGCCTAACCTCTGACTAGGCATAATCTATCATCTAGCGGATTGAAATGCAACCGTCACGGAGCGGAGGCGCGCCCCTTCGCGTGTTGGCGGCTGTTTCGGCGCGATATAATGGTGAGCGGTAGGGGCGCGTAGCTCATCTGGATAGAGCACCGACCTTCTAAGTCGGTGGTAGCAGGTTCGAGTCCTGCCGCGCCTACCATCCCTCTAGCGGCCCGAACTGCCTCCCGGCCAGCTTCGCTTCTACAGGGAACGTGATTTGGATTGCGCCGCTGTTTCCACCTACCTCAAGGTGTTTAGGACCCCATCTCGCCATTGCGGTAGTCCACGCTGGATGTTTCGCGCCATCCCGGTTCGTCAAGGGTACGTCGCGAGCCCGGCGGTGACAGCCGCGCAAAATCCAGCGGCGCTGGGGGCGCAATAAATCCCGTCGGAGCCCTCAGATGGCGAACGGATTCCACACAAAGGCCAAGTCAAGCGTAAAACCAGCCACCAAGCCCTCGCCAGTGATGAGTTCGATTGTGCTTCTGGTTTCGATGGTGCCGTCCGCGCGATAGATGGACGCCGACTGCGCTTCGGGATCGATCAGCCAAGCCGATTGCGCACCATTCTCGATCCATTCCTGCATCTTTTCGCGAACAAGCTTTTCTTCACGAGCGAGGCGGGGCCGGTCCCCGTGTGCAACCGACTTAACTTGGGAACGAAGCATCCGTATGTTTTGAGAGCCGCAAACGGTTCGGTCCCACCGGCAAACTGGTCTCTATGAAAACAAAGGATATGGATGGTGGGCGCGCAGGGACTCGAACCCCGGACCTCCTGCGTGTGAAGCAGGCGCTCTAACCAGCTGAGCTACGCGCCCTTGGTGGGCATTTCTCTTAGAATAACACTCGTGTTACGTCCAGCGCGGGAAGGGGTTGCCGGGGGCGTTGCGGCAGTCGTCAACCAGGTCCGCGATGCGGTTCTTACGGCGCATCAAGGCGTTGAGGAGGTGGTGCAAGGCGGCCTCCTCCTTTTCCGGGGACTCGTCGCCGTACCACTCCGGCGGAATGTGGCTCAGTGCCCGGTCGATCACTGAGTCGGGGAAGTTCAGGATCCGGCTCAGCCAAGGGTCGAAATCCTGGATCGACGCCACGTTGCGGTAGACCAGCCGCCGCGGGTAGAGGCCGGTGATTGCGGATTCCGGGAGGTCCCAATGCGGGCCGTTGAAGGCGAAACCGTGGTCGACCATCATTGCCAGGAAGCCCAGTTTGCGGGGCGGGATGCCGGGGACGGACATCCAATCCTTCAGTTCGGCGCGGAAGAAGACGGATTGGCGGCCGTCGGCGTTGGAAACCCAGCGGTCGAAGACGAGCGCGGCGAGGAACTGTTCCTGGTTGGCGACCTTGTCGAGGAGTTGGTCGGGGATGAAGTCGAAAACCGCCAGTCGGTCGGGGTGGCCGGGATGGCGGGAGCCGAAATGCCAGCCGGGTTCTACAGGAATCTGGCGCGAGCCGAGCTGGAGGTGGACTTCCGGGTTGGCGGCGATGAAGTCCGGCGAGAGGCGGACCAGACGGTACTCGGGAGCGGCAATCTGCAGGTGCGCGAGGATTTCGGCGGCGATCAGCTCGTTGATGAGAATCCGGCGATGCTGGGGGTTATTCTGGAATTTGACGATATAGAAGTTGCCGTCGTTAGCCTCCATGAGGTGGGCTTGCGCGCCACCCCGCATTTTCCGGATGAACCGGGTTGCGGTTACGCGCATGGCACCAGCTTCCGGAGGGTCGCGGCGGGACTCGGGGGAGCGAAAATGTCGGAAGAAAACAAGACAGATGCAGCCGCAAAGGCAGCCGAAGCGAAGAGCCGGGACGAGATTGCGCTGGAGCTGATGAAATTCATCGCCGTGACAACAGGATACGGCAAGGGCAGCGTTGCCGCGGCGGGGTTCTCGGCGAAGCCGTCGAAAACAGCCGAGGAGTATACGGATGCGCTACTCGGGCTGTTCGAGCGGTGCCGGTCGGCAGTGGCAAAACCGGTGGAATAAGGGGGGCGCGCGCTCCTCAAATGGAGGGAGTCCGAACATCTCGGATGAAGCTTTCCAGCTCCACCAAGTGACTTTGGACTCCGGGCGGGAACTTCCGGTGCAGCGGCTTGGGTACAACGAGTTGAACGCCGGCTTGCCGCATTTCGTTGAATTGGGCTTGGGACACGCCTTCCTGCAGCGTCAGCAGGTGCTTTTCGGGGATTCTGGAGGCTTCCTCCAGAACCTGTCGCCAGCGGTCCTTGCAGGTGGTTTTGACGGCCAGCATTCTGAGCTTGGATGCGGGGAAGGTCGGATCGTCGTAGGCGGCTTTGGACGGAAACAGGAAGTCCGGTCGTCGGCCACCTTCGACGACCGGCTTGTACTGGAACGTTTCTCCGTTCTTGAGGCCCTTTTCGACGAAGATCTCGCGCAGGTGCAGTTCCAGCGAGTTCCCGGAACGCGACTTTCGGCTTTGAAGAATCGCCTGGGCCACCTTCAGGAACTCCTCCAACGTGCTGAATCCTTGGAGGATTCGTCCCTGATGAAAGGCCCTCTCGATGCTCCGGAATATCTCGAATTCGCAATCGCGGCGTCTGATCAACCGGAGATCCGGGTTCATGCCAGTTGCACTTCGGAGTAGGACGGTCTTGCGGATGATGTCCTCGCCCGACGGAAATTTCTCCAGCCACGCGGTCGGCAACTCTGCCTCCGTCAGATTGCACTTGGATCGGGCCGGTTCGGCTACGGAAGCGGCGTCGCGACCGGACCCGGGGGTCCATGCCACGATTTCCGAGGGGTCCACGCGACCGATGCGCTCCTCGATCAGATCCTCTTCGGTGTGGTGGTCGCATACCCAGACGTGGCACGCCGTCGAGTCCCCTGCAGGATTCACTGTAAAGGCGAAGATGGCGAGGGAGCCGGTGCTTTCCGGATCCAACAGGGCTGACTGTCTGCCGCCGAGGTTGGTGACGTGGATTTCATCCCTTGTGCCGCCACCCGTCCTTTTGTTGTTGTAGTAGATGGCTCTGGCCACCCGGTGCTGGAAGTGGGAATCGATGTACAGGTCAAATCGGGCGTCGGGATTTTTCCGGGTCGTGGTGTTCAGGCTCGGAAACATCTCGAAAATCAGCCGCTTGGGTAGGTACGGACCGGCTTGGTGGCCTCCGGTTTCCAGCGTGTCGTTGGGTGCCAGACGCTTGACGTACCACTTGTGTCTAGGGTGATCGTATTCGTCGAGCCAGGATGCGATATCGGTTCCGATCATGCCGCCGCAACTGTTGTTTCGGTCTTCAACACCTTCTCAATGTGTCCCTGCAGATGCCGGGCAACGGCTTCGACGGCCGGAACCACGACGGAGTTTCCAAACTGCCGGTATGCCTGTGTGTCGGATACAGGAATCCGCATGGGCGGGCGTTCCGGACTATCGAACCCCATCAGGCGGGCACACTCGCGCGGCGTCAGCCTCCGTGGAACGGCGTTTTCCTGTCGAATCAGAATCTCCGAGCCGTCCTTGTGGTAGCGGGCGGACAGAGTGCGCGCAATGTCTTCGGGTCCGAAAAGGCCGAAACCGAAACCGTTGCCCTTGAGGCGGTGCTTTTCGGCATACCCTTGGAGATACCCCCAGAGATGTTCGGAGAGGGTGTACTTTCCAGCGGCGGTGCCATCCGCGTTGGTGAACTGCGGGTCGGCTGGATCACCCGGCTTGTGCAGGATCGCTCCAAGCTTGGGGCCGCTTGCGGGTTCCGGGATGGTCATATTTGCGAAGGAGAAGTCGTTTGCCTCCCGGAATCCGGCGATGAAGATGCGCTCCCGGTGCTGCGGCACCCAGGATTTCGCATTGATGACCCGGTATGACACTTGGTAGCCGAGTTGTTCCCGGAGCACATCGAGGATCACCCGGAATGTCGTCCCCTTGTCGTGGTTCACGAGGTTCTTGACGTTTTCCAGCACGAAGACCTTCGGGCGATGGTGGCGGATGATGCTGGCGACGTTGTAAAACAGAGTTCCTTGGGCCTCGCAGGCAAATCCGTGGGGTCTGTTCAGCGCGTTTTTCTTCGAGACTCCGGCAATCGAGAAGGGCTGGCAAGGGAAACCCGCCAGCAGGACATCGTGGGCCGGAATCGAGTCCAAATCCACTGCCCGGATGTCGTCGGCAATCTTGTGTTCGTCATCGGGAAAGTTTGCGGTATACGTCGCCTTCGAGTAGCGGTCCCATTCGCATGTGAAAACGCAGTGGCCGCCGATCGGCTCAAATCCGCGCCGAAGACCGCCGATACCGGCGAAGAGGTCGATGAACCGGAATACGGGTGGCCTTGATTTCGGGTCGGAGCTGGTTTTCATGGTGCGCAACAGGTCCACGGCGGCCTTGCGGGGCGGGGTTTCGCCGGATTCCCAGCGATACACTGTTCGTTCCCCGTATCCCACCCGGCTTGCCGCCTCGGCAACGGTGAGGCCTGCTTGGCGGCGCAGCTCGGAGAATTCGGACGCCTGGGTCATTTTCTGCCATTTTGGCAGGTCTGCGCGAATAAAACAAGGCCAACCGGAAATGTTCCGGGACTAGTGCTGCGCTGATTGCGGGGAGTAGGGGTCCAAAGTATATTGGATACGGAGGCGTCGCCAAGAACCGTGAAACAGTGGACATTCGAATTGCTGGACCCTGCTTATGGAAAGGTTGCGGAGGGCCCGGCGTGGGATGGTTCGGGTCTTCTATTCACCCGCATCCAGCAGAGCCGGATCATGCGCTTCGACCCGGAAACCAACGCCGTATCCGTTTGGCGCGAGGGTACGAACCACTCCAACGGCATGACGTTCGACGCGCAGGGCCGCCTATACGCCTGCCAAGGCGGGGATGACGAGAATTCCCGGCGTGTGGTGCGGTTCGAGGCCGACGGGTCCGAAACGCTGCTAGCAGACAATTTTGAAGGCAAGCGGCTGAATATTCCGAACGACATTGTGGTGGATCCCCAAGGCTCTGTCTGGTTTACGGACCCGTTTTATGAGAATTCTGCTGGTCCGTGGAGCGCAGACCGCACGCACAAGGACCTGTCGCATGATTCGGTTTACCGGTTGGATCCTCAGTCGGACGGCTCGTATTCGATCACGCGGGTGACATTTGAGACCACGCGACCCAATGGGCT
>CAIYDY010000052.1 GCA_903925015.1 uncultured Acidobacteriia bacterium | reverse complement strand
CTCAATTAACCATGGGACGGCCTTGGCCGGCGGATGCCGACGCCGGTTCAGGCATGGCTTACGCAGTCCTTGGAGGCTCGCTGGGTTTCGTCCGCGGCTGGCTCCGACCGGATGGAACCCAAGGGAGGTTTTCTGTCGGCGTTTCCTCGTGCGAAAGTGACACGGCGATCTACACTGACGATATTTATAGTATCTTCACTGACCAGGTTGGCCAGTTGTGGGCCACTAGCTCCGGCACTTGGTTCTCCGAATTCGGCCCGAACTACTATGACGAAGTTCTGGCCCATTACGCGGGCTATTATCGCTCAGGATATACACTATTCCGCGATAATGCAAGAAAAATTGGGGACTACCTGCCAACTGCGCCGGATTTCGATGAGGGGTGGATCGGCATCATACCGAGGAGGGTGGGAGCTACTGGTATGGTTGCCGCGGCTGTATTGGATGGCCGTGCATCCAACTGGTACTCGATCAGGAATCTTGCAAATAGTGCCGCAATTGGTCCGTACAGTGGCGGCGCAATTCTTCCCTCCTGTGATTCGGATCTACGTGAGGGTGCGTATGGGCTTTCGTGGATCGCACTGGCCGCCATGTTTGATCCTGTTGATTCCGGTGATCCGAATATGCCGAACCAGCGATCCTATTGGAAGGCCCTCCTGACTAAGGCATTGGCTCGGGATAAGTCCTGCAAGGGCACCAACAACGAGTTCCCGACAGCCTACTGGGCACCGAGCTTCACGATGAACCTGACCGCAGGCAGCGCGACGGCTACGGGTACGGGCATTTCTCCGGCCTACTGTGCGTATGTGTCTTCCGGCACAATCGATGTCACCAAGGGTCTCCAATCGGCCGCCGGCACCGGTTTTACTCCCAACGCGAAGATCGTGGTGATGGGCAAGAAGAATGGGCAGCCATATCTATTCTATTCGACCTATACCGTACTGTCGAGTTCCAATATTACGATGGACTCAGCTTATGATGGCGACTCCGGCACCTATCCGTATCAAATCGAAAGCGACGCTAGCTTCAACGCATTCGCCAAGGACCAGAGTGATCACGCCAACATGAACATAAACTACGCGTGCAAATGGATTGATAGCAATACAGTCCAGCTGGATCGTCCATGGCAAGGCGCTACCGGTGCCTACCAAACCTATCGTAGTGGGGAAATAGGCTATGGCGTTCAGCCATTCATGCTCGGAATCAAGGTTTTCGCGATGAAACTGGCGTCCCTCGGAGCCACCGGATCAACTGCAACGGACTACGCCGCCTTGGCTGCCGCCAGCGCGTCGTGGGTGCTGACCGAAGGTTTTGACCCTCCCACTGGCGGCCTGAGCTACCTCCGCGAGTTTGGCCCTTGCGAGCCAAGAATCAATCCTCGGCTCAACTGCACCTACGCCTTGGACGACGAGTCCAAACGGCACGCCAGGACGCTGAATGCTGAAGCGCAGAATGCGATCCGGGTTGCATATGAAGCCAATCCAACCGATGCCGTACGGTCCTTCGGCGATCGCTTCTACGGCTCGCAATGGGGCAAGCTCGGCGGGCCCTACTACGACTCGGTCTATTTGAACGCCTTGGACAGCGACGGCACCTGGAGCTACAAATGGCTCGGGTTTCTCTTCGGCATGGGGATGGCCCACCAATGGCCCGCAGTTCGGCTCGGCGGTGTCCAGCCCGCCGTTATTGTCTCGCCGTCCATCGCCTTCAACCTAGGCTCAACCCCGGGCGCCACGGCGGCACGGGTGGTTGTGACCCAGCCTTCGGGAGCCACCAACGCCTTCGCCTGCGCCAGTTCGCCGTGCACAATCTCGGCGGATGCCCGGCAGGGGGCCCACTGGTATACGGTCCAGTACTTGAATGCGGCGGGAGCGGTGATTTCGGTCGCCAATCCCGAATTGCTCGAAGTCCGCTAATGACGACCAGGGTGGTTGCTCAATCCCAACAGGAAATCGACCACCCGTTCATCGGCCCAGAACCGGGGGGCATTCCGGGACAAAAATCCCAAATGCCCCCCGTGTTCCGTCGCCACCAGCCGGAGGCAGGGGTTTTCACGGAACGCCGGGTGCCCATACATCTCGAACGGGATGAACGTATCATCCTTGGATTGGATCAACAGGGACGGTACACGCACATTGCCCAGGAAATTTTGGGAGGACTGCGTGGTGTAGTAATGGTCGGCCGTTCCGAAACCAAACGACGGGGCTGTCACGGTGTCGTCGATGGCATACAGAGTGTCTTTTCCCGCCAGATCGGCAGCGGTGTACCTGCCGGTGCCGATCACCCGCCTCTTCATCCGCGCAACAAAGCGTTTTTCGTACAACAGGTTGTCACGCTGGCCAATACGACGCGCCGCCATCGCCAAGTCAATCGGCGTTGAGATCGCGCAGACCCCTTGGATCAGCGTCGTTAGACCAAGCTCGCCCGCCAACTTCAGTGCGACATTGCCACCCAGCGAGTATCCCACCAGGTAACGCGGAATCCCCTTCGGCTCATGTTCCAAAAAGGACCGCAAATCCGACGTCAGTCCCGCATGGTAAAGCGTCTTGCAGAGCTTTTCAGTACCCCCGCACGTCCGCATGTGGAACCGGTGCGTGGCGAATCCCGCCTGAAGGGCCCGGTACGCCATGCTCCGTATATACCCGGCGTCGCCGCCCCCCTCCAACCCGTGGAGGAGCACAACCTCGCCTCTTGCGGCACCCTTGGGACGCTGTGTTTGGACCAGCACTCTGGTGTCGGGATCGGTCCGAATCAGCCTCTGTTGCATGGGGTAGGGCGAGAAATCGTATGCCCTCGGCCAGAAATTCCCAAGGATTGTCAAAGTGTGCGGGTTGCGGTGGAGTGGCACGAACGGCTGCATGGGCAAGTTTCCCCATCTTCGCACCCCCACCGCTGACAGCTGAATTCCTCGCAGAATCGCTCTGTCGTATCCTGCGAACGGACTACTTTTTGGGCGTCGAAAGCTTCTTTGTCGAGTCCAGAATGGAGTTCCAGAAGCTGGACCCGCCGACTGACATCAATCCCAGTGCCGCTGCTTGCTCCGGGTGCTCCTTGTAGTACCCACCAAGGACGTTTGCATACGCTCCGATCACTCCTAGCACGACTCCCACGACCGCCGCTACGACAAGTATTTTTGCTTGACGCCGACCATCAGCATGCGGGTCTTGAGTGCCTCCATCCGATGCCACGGTTGTCCATTTCGCAACCCCCTTCACTACTTCCATGATGCGCTCGTTGATTAAGCTCAGGCCCGCGATGTATTGGAGTGCCTCCACGAGTTTGTCTGCTCCTGCTGCCATGCCATTATCCTTTCGATATGAACTGGAAACCACAGAGTCTTCCACATCGGATCAGTCTCGGCCAAGATTACGCTGGAAGCGATCAAATCCTTCAAAGCACCGCCGTAATCCACACATTCACGCGAGTAGTTCCCAGTGAAAGTCCCATTTGGAATTCTAGTTGCTAGGGGGGGGAAGTCAAGTGGGATCTGTAGCTTTGGCAACAAAAAATACCTATGTCCCTTGGACCGGACACCGGAGCCAAATTCTTGGAAACCGCCCACACGACCCAGCGGTGGGTTTGGAATTCATCAACAACAAAAAAGGCCGCCGGGTTTCCCCGGCGGCCCTTGCACACTACATCAACCGACGCGAACTAGTCGCCGAAGCTACCGACCGTTTCCTTGGTTTCCTCTGTCTTCACCGCAGCCTTTGCTGGCTTGATCCCGAGACCGAAATCACCCGTCAGATTGCCCAGCGGCACGAAACCGGCTTCCATGGGCTTTTCCTTCAGGATCACTTCGCGGTACAGCTTGGCCATCTTGGCGTCCTCGGCGGCCTTCTTCGCCATGTCGGCGTTGCGGGCCCGGATCTTCTCCTCGCGCGCCGTCTTGGCGATGCCTTGGCTATCCAAGTCGTGCTGGATGTCCTTGTTCACATCGTCCAAGTTGAGCACCAAGGAGTGTTCCTTCGAGGGCAGGTTCACGTTCTTGCCGCCCGCTATGATTTCGTGGCGACCCTTTTCCTCGTACCACTTCGTCAGCGACGCAGTCATGTGCATCTTCTCGACGATGTTCCGCCAGCCCACGCCCGTGTTGTAGGCGCAGAAGCTGATTTCGCCTTCCTGCGTCGCGTAGGGGATAATGCACTGCTCGGTGCGGCGGAAGTCGTAGTTGAACAGATCCTGGAACCACATGCCCGCGATGAACATGAAGTTCCAGCGGTCCTTGCGCCGCAGTTCGATGTCTTCCATCGTCCGGTCCTTGCCAACCTTGCCGTACTTGGCCTTGGTCGCGCCCAAACCCTTGTCGAACTTCTTCAGAAGATCGGTCATGTGGAAGTGGGTGGGCGATTGGAACGGATCGTAGTTACGCAACAGCGCCAGCGAGCCACCGATGATGGTTGCAGTGCGACCGCGGGCTGCGTCGTTGACCTGCGCGATGTCCTTCGCCATCTGCTCGGCGTTCAGGAACTGGGTTACCGGGCGGGCTTCCTTCGTTTCCTTGTCGATCATCACGGCCATGCCGGTGCCGCAGTTCGGGTGGCAACCGCAGGAGAGCTGGCCCCAATCCTTGTCCGGCCCCTTCACCAAGTCCGACCAGTCGGAGAACGTGCTGATGAACGAAATCGGGTACCAGTCGCGCGTGGGTTCGCCCATGCCGACCATGTTCTTCACGTCGTGCGCCAAGTGCGACAACGTGTACCGCTGCGCGGCGCGGCGGTCGTCCGTGATTTCCTCGTCGCGACCGGTGAAGGAAACCGGCTGGAACGAAAGGAATGAGATCTTCTTGGGGTTGTCGAGGGCGAACTTGATCACCGCGCCGACCTGCTCGTTGTTCACGCCGTTGATAATCGTGATCACCGGCACGATTTCCACGCCGTTCGAGTGCAGGTTTTCAATCGCGCGCAGCTTCACGTCGAACAGGTTGCCGATTGCGCGGTGCGAATTGGCGGCATTTCCAACGCCGTCGAACTGGAGGTACGCATAGCGGAGACCAGCTTCGCGGGCCTTGGCGCAGAATTCCGGGCTCTTGGCAAATTCGATGCCGTTGGTTGCAGCTTGGACGCTGTTGTAGCCGACCGTGCATGAGTAGCGGACCGCATCGAGGAAGTAGGGCGAAAGCGTAGGCTCGCCACCCGAGAACTGGACCGACATCTGGCGGCGCGGCTTGATCGTGATCGCGTTGTCCAGCATGGTCTTGATTTCGTCCCACGTCAATTCGTGGACGAAGCCGACCTGGTTGGCGTCCATGAAGCAGGGATCGCACATCATGTTGCAGCGGTTGGTCAAGTCGATCGTGAGGACCGACCCGCGGCCGTGGGTGACGGTGGAGGAACCGTGGTCGTGCAGCTTTTCGTCGTTGTGGGCGCGGATGTCGCGGCCCGGGAACACCCGCTCCACCTTCTGCAGGAAGGCGGGGTCGATGGCCATCACGTCCTCAAAGTGGCCGTGGATGGCGCAATCCTTCACCATCAGGATCTTGCCGTCGCGCTCGATGATCTGCGCCTTGATTTCGCCGACCTTCTCATTGCGCAGGATTTCCACCGGCAATTCGCCGTTCACGATCTTGTTGCGGATTTCCGGCACGCACTTCGGGCAAAGGGAATCCGTGGTCCGCGGCCAGCCGAGTGGCGGCTTCTGTTTTTCCCACGACTTCAACAGCGGCTTGTCGGACCACTTGGGGGTGAACGACGGGTTCTGCGCAATCGAATTGAAAGTGTTGAACACGTGCCACGCGCCATTGGCTGCTACGGTCACGGCTTTCTCTGCGTACTTGAACGGCTTGTGCATCGGTGTAGGGCTCCCCGGCTGGGTATTCTTCTCGTTATACTTCCCTATCAGAGTACGGCACTGTTCCGAATCGGAACGATGCATTTCCATTGAACTGGCCTGGATCGGGGTCCGTTGGGGCGTAACGGAATCGAACGGGACGGGGTAGACTTGAGCTTGGCCAACCGCATCAACCGCCGCATTGTCTGTGACTTGGCTGCGGAATGCGGCTTCGATTTGGCGGGAGTGGCACAGGCGGGCCAGCCCCCGGATTTCGCACGTTTCCGCGATTGGGCCGACCGCGGACTGGCGGGCGAGATGCGCTATTTGACCGACCACCGGGCCGATGCCCGTGCCTCGTTCGAGGGCATCCTACCCGGCACCCGGTCCGTTATTTGCGTCGGCGTTCTGTACAACGGCCCCGAGCCCTATTCGACGTCCATTTCCGACCCACAACGGGCTTGGATCGCGCGTTACGCATGGGGCGAGGACTATCACACGAGGATTCGACGGCAGTTGGAGGCGTTAGCGACCCGCTTGGCCGCCATTGAGCCCTTTGTGTGGCGGGCCTGTGTCGATACTGCCCCAATTTTGGAGCGGTCGCTGGCACATCAGGCCGGGCTAGGCTGGATCGGTAAGAATACGTGCCTGATCAACCAGCGCCTGGGATCCTGGTTCTTCCTCGGGGAACTCCTTACGACGCTGGAATTGGAGCCGGATGTTCCGCCACCGGACCGCTGCGGCACGTGCACACGATGCATCCACGCATGCCCGACTTCGGCCATCGTCCCCAGCCCGCAGGGTGGATTCGAATTGGACGCGCGCATGTGTATTTCCTACTTCACGATCGAGCTGCGCGGAACTATACCGGAACGGCATCGCGAGGCAATCGGCAACAATGTTTTCGGCTGCGACATCTGCCAGGATGTGTGCCCGTGGAACAGGAAGTCGCCGCGCACCGTTGTGGAGGCCGACTCCGAATGGCTGGCACCCCCGCTGGAGCGACTGGCGGCGCTATCGCCGGATGAATTCAAATCGATGTTTCGATCCACGGCCGTGAGCCGGACCAAAGACTCCGGCTTTCTCCGCAATGTGGCGGTGGCAATGGGGAACTCGGGGCTGGAAAAATTTGTCGAACCCCTGCGGCTTCTGGTCCAATCCGATGACGTTTTGGTGCGCCAACACGCCGCGTGGGCGCTGGCCCGCTTGGAACGCGGGCCAGCAAGCGCCGAACGGAACTGGTCTATGGGATCTTGACCCTGATTGGGTTGGCGGGAACGCCATCCACTGTCAGTTGGAGGTCCGTTTCTCCGATTCCCTTCAGCGAGCGGTCGACCAACAGGTTGACCTGGTCAAGACCCGGATAGGTCGGCTGCGGTCCGGCGAATACTACTTTGAGCGATACTCCGCCCAACGTCGCCGTAATGCCGCCCTGGCCGGTTGCGCCCCGGATCCCGGTTCCGTACAGGCTCAAGTACACCTTGGTTGTTTCCGGTCCAAGGTTGATCGGCGCGGTTCCGCACACGACCGGAGTACCACCGCAAGAGAATGTTGGCAGCGTCTGAACTGTTCCGTCGGCGGACACCGCGATGGAGAACGCAGCTCCGGTCCCCTTGCCGCTGGCGTCCGCACTGAACAGCGCCGGCGAGACGGGCGTTATGTTGATCGAGTAGGTTGTGGTTTTCCCTGCGGCGTTGGTGATTGTTACCGTTCCCGGGCCGCTCGAGAGACCGTCGGGCATCACGAAGTTGATCTGCTGGAACGACACGTAGTAAAGGCTGGCCGGGAACGAATTGCCGGTCCCATCCGAGACCGCCACAGAGACGCCGCCAAGTTGGGTCGGCAGCGGCGGGGGGCCTGCGGTCGCCGGGTTGGACGCAAAGCCATTGCCGAAGACGACACCGTAGCCATTGGAGGCCAAGCCCGACGCGGCGTAGGACGCTGCATTCAGGATCGAATCCAGTTTGACGGTGTTCACGTTGACGTTGAAGCTGCGTGCCACTGAAGGCGCCGCGAGGTAATTGGGGCCTCCGACTTGGTCGGCCTGAATCGTTACGATTCCAGGTTGACCGGTCAGGGTGACGGTGATCCCCGTGACCTTTGCCGGCCCGGAGATGAGCTTGAATGCGACGGGCAAGTTGGATGTGGCGTAGGCCAGGAGGTTAAACGGGCCATCGTCCACCGTATGGTCCTTCAGCGCGGGGAAGTTGATGGTCTGCGGGGCTTGATTCACCGTCAGCGAAACGGTTGCAGTCGCCGGACCGTAAGCGATTCCGGAAGGGGCGAAAATGGCGCTCAGCGTCTGCGTCCCGATCGGCAGGACGGTTCCGGCGGGCGGGGTGTAGTTGAAGACACCGGGCACATTCGCCGTCGCATTCAACTGGGCGTCGCCGAGGGCCGTCCCGTATGGAATGGCCGCCGGGGTGTTCCAAGTGATGGTGGCGGGAGGCGGAGTCGGGAAGCCCCCGCCTCCGCCCCCGCCTCCACCCACAGACGGAGGAGCGGCCGAAGTTGGCGGTGTAAACATGATGGCGTAGCCGTCGGAAATCACGGCCGAGTTATAGCTCCACTGCAGCAGATAGTTGGTTGCCGTCGAACCATTGAAGGCCGTGGAACCCGCGTCGCGGATGCCCACCGTTGCGGCGTTTCCGTTCGAATTCAAGTCGCCTCCACCCAAGTTTGCTGTCCGGTATTGGAACTTGACCAAATTGCTGGTCTCATACAGTACGATTTGGAAATCCAGTCCGCTCGCGGAAAGCCCGGCGGCCTGGGCGTAAACATTGCTCCATTGGATGACGAATTTCCGGTTCGGCGCGGCGCCTGTGGTCTGATAGTAGACCGATCCGGCACCGGGCACATCGAACGTGAGGTCGCTCCAAAAGGGCAGCACGGCCGCCAAGTCCACCGCCGTCCCGCCCACCGAGGCGGACGGCCCGGCGGTCGTCAAGTCGACGTTGGCGAAGTCGTTGACTCCGGCGCAGGTCGCAGCGTCGGAAGTAAAGTACAGGCCTCCGTTGCTG
>CAIYDY010000051.1 GCA_903925015.1 uncultured Acidobacteriia bacterium | reverse complement strand
CTCGGCGGTGGAAAGGAACCTGGTGTTCATATGGACTGTGGGGACGCGCGGGCTGCGAGGATGGATGATCCAGCTGCTCGAAGCCGAGACGTAGGACGGGTCTATATCAGCGCCCGGCATCGTCGCGGCCATCTCGGGCGAGAATCGGGCCGCAGCCGCTGAGGTGTGTACGCCAGCTTTTTCGAACAGACGTCCCTTCAAGTGCCCGCCGATCCCGCCACCGGTTCCGGTCTCGCGCGTCCAGGGTCGCATGTCGAAGCGACCGTTTTCGTCGGGATAGAGGTCAGCTGGGGCTTCGTCTTCAAGGCCTTCGAGTTCGGCAACGATCCGCTGCTGCAGCGACTCGAACCAGATTTTGGCCCGATTTCGGCGCTCAAGGATTTCGGGGGGAAGGTTGGTGGACATATTTAGCTTGCTAGACCCTCGGAGCGCCTTTTGGGAAGCCATTGGTCTGTCGAAGGGCCTCCGACAGTGCGATCGCGGCGCTGACCGTCAGGTTCAGGGATCGGGCGCCGGGCGCCAAAGGAATGAAAACTCTCGCATCGGCCGCCGCGTGGACATCTTCGGGCACCCCGGAACTTTCCCGTCCGAACAGCAGGGTGTCCCCATGGCGGAATTCGAAACCGTGCAAAGGCTCTGCTCCCTTTGTGGTGAAAAGCACCAGCCGGCCTGCTTTCCTCCCGGAACTGTTCAGGAAATCGGCCCAACTGGCGTGGCGATTCAGCTCGGCGAGCGCGCCGTAATCCATGGCCGCACGACGCACGCCGGCGTCGGAAAATGGAAAGCCGCAGGGCTCAATTACATCCACCGGAGTGTCCAAACAGGCACCCAGCCGGAGCGCGGCGCCGAGGTTTTGCGGAATGTCAGGTTGAAAAAGGGCCAAACGCATTCTAAGCGATCCGCGACGGGTTGGCCGGGCACAAAGTACGAATCGCGGAAGAGGCTCCGGCAGCACTTCCAAGACGTGCGTTATGTTTGGTCCCGTTGTGACATTAAAGCCCTTACCAGAGCATCTGGTAGGGTCCAAAGACTGGGCGCTCCCCATCGACTGTGGGAGCTCGAAATGAAGGGTAGCTTTAGGTGGCCGACACCGTCGTGGGCGCGAACCCCGATCCGCATGCTTCGGGCGATGATCCGAATCGGCGTGATTTCATTCACATCGCCGCGGGCGTGGCCGCGGTTGGGCTTGTGGGCGGCCTTGCCTGGCCGTTGATCAACCAGATGAACCCCGCGGGCGATACGCTTGCGCTGGCGTCCATCGAGTTCGACCTATCCAAGGTCGTCGAGGGGCAACAGGTGGTGGTGAAATGGCGCGGCAAGCCGCTATTCGTCCGCTACCGCACAGCGAAAGAAATCGCCGCGGCGATAAAAGACGATCATTCGGACCTGCGCGATCCGGCGACGGATGAGAGCCGCCATAAGCCGGGGAAGGCGCAGTTTTTGATCCTGATTGGAACCTGCACCCACCTGGGCTGCGTGCCGACCTTCGGCGGTGGCGACTACGGGGGTTGGTTCTGCCCCTGCCACGGCTCGGTTTACGACACCTCCGGGCGCATCCGCAAAGGCCCGGCGCCGCTGAACCTGGCGGTTCCGGACTACAGTTTCCTGTCGGACAGCAAGGTCAAGGTTGGCTGATCAGATGAGTGGACATTCAACCTACGAACCGAAATCGGGTTTTGAGCGCTGGCTGGATAGCCGGCTACCAATCATCCGTTTCGCCAACGACACCATTGTCACCTTCCCGACGCCGAAGAACCTCAACTATTGGTGGACCTTCGGCGGCATCCTGTCGCTGATGTTAGGCATGCAGATCGTCACCGGGATTGTCCTGGCGATGCACTATGTGCCGAGCGCCGACGGGGCGTTCAATTCCGTTCAGCGCATCATGCGCGACGTGAACTATGGGTGGTTGATCCGCAATCTGCACGCCAACG
>CAIYDY010000050.1 GCA_903925015.1 uncultured Acidobacteriia bacterium | reverse complement strand
GGTCCAGGCGCGGTGGACGGCGAGGGCGGCGCAGACGATGGATTTTCCCCACTGGCGGCCGCAATTGAGGATGACGCGGTGCGGGTTGGCTCGGAGCATGGATTCCTGTGTGGGGTCGGGGTGGAAGTTCAGGCGCGTGCGGGCGAAGTCGACGATATCGGAAGGGGGGGGCGGGCTTGGAATCATTTTGGGTGGCATCGGGGGTGGCGGGCTGGACCTGGTCCTGGTGTGCGAGCGGTGGTGTTGTCCGGAGTGTTTGGGGAACAAGCCAACCTTGCATGGAGTTGTTGTAGCAGTCCACGGGTAGGCGCAGCTCTCCTGCGGTGTGCCAAGTGATTGATAAAAATAAAGATATAAAAATCCATCGAGCGTGACTGGTCATTTGCGCCTCTTGTTTTTCCGGAGATTTTTCTTGAAGCTGGTGCGCGCCGGGTGGTTGTTTTGCGGCTTGGCGGTGGGGGCGGCTGGCGGCTTGGGTTCGTTCGGTACGGATTTGGGCTCGGGTTCCGGGGTGGGGCTGGCCGGGTCTGGGGCCGGATCTGGGGCCGGGTCGCGGGCCGGTTCGGCAGGGGGCTCGGGGTCGATTTCCGGTAGGGCGCTTGGGTTCGTTTGGTTTTCCTTGCGGTAGGCGAGGAGGCTCTTGAGTGCGCGGTCGTAGGCTCGGGTGTGGCGGACCTCGTAGCGGTGGAGGAGGTCGAGGACGTGGCGCTCGTTGGGGTTGTTGACGAGGGCGTTGAATGCGAGGGTGTGGGTGCCGATTTCGACGACGAGGCCGGGGACAGCGGGTCCGGGGTGGGCGACGGGCCGGGTGAGTTCCTTGCGGATGATGGCGGAGAGGCCGGCGGTTTCCATGCCGAGGGCGCGGGTGCGGCGCCAGATGGCGATCATCATGGTGTCGACGAGGTTGCATTCGTGCTCGTCGGCGGGTTGGAAGGTTTCGAGGAGGTAGGAGGAGAGCTTCATGAAGGCTTCGGTGCGCTCGGTCTCCATGACGGTGAGGTCGGCGAGGAGGCCGTGGCGGTAGGCGTTCTTGGCGGCGCGGGCTTTTCCCTCCTCGGTGACGGGGCCTTGGGATTTGGCACCGTTGGCTCGGGAGGCGGCTATTTGGGCGGCGCTGCGGGGAGCGCGGGGTTTGGTCGGTGCGGTTTGGGGGGTGGTTTCGTGGGTATGGGTCAAGTTTTCCATCGCGCGGCGATTGTAGCGGGCGAGGGGGTGGAAAACGAACCATCGGGTTTGGAAAAGGATGCTGTCGAAGTTGAGTTTTGGATTTGGAATGTGCGGCTTAGGGGAAATTTTGGTTTGGTGAAAATAGTTGTGAACGGGATTGGGGACTTGGGTAGCATACGCTGAACGAGACCTCATCATGGCGTATTCGGAATTTTTTCGTGGTCTGACGGGATATTCGCCCTATGCCTTCCAGGAGTCCATTGGCGGGCGCATTTTGGCCGGGGAGTCTTTGGTCTTTCGGGCGCCGACCGGGGCGGGGAAGACCTGGACGACTGTAGCACCGTACCTCTATTCGTTGGAAGAGGGTGGTCGCTTGGCCGACCGTTTGATCTACGCGTTGCCGCTTCGTTCACTTGCGTCCGGGTTGCATGAGACCGTTGCCTCGGCGCTCGACCGGGTGGGCGTTACAAGTCGTTCGGGGAAAGGGCGGTCCTATTCGGACGCCACGGTCCAATGCAGTCTGCAGATGGGGGGCGAGAAGAACGATCCGTTTCTGGAAGGCGACCTGATCTTTTGTACGATTGACCAGCTGCTTTCGGGCTATCTGATGATGCCCATCTCGCTGCCTTCGAGGTTGGACAACATGGTTGCCGGAGCGTTGCCGGGGTCTTTGGTCATTTTCGATGAAGCGCATCTGCTCGATAGCGGCATCGCGCTTGGCACGGTGATCGAGATGTTGGTCCGACTCAAGGGTCTGGTCCAGTTTGTGATCATGACGGCAACGATGTCGGACGATAGCCTCCGGTGGCTGGCGAAGAAGCTTGGGGCGGGTGTGGCGGAATTGGCCCCTTCTGAAATAAGGCAACTTCCGGTCCAAGCCACGAAGCAGCGGGTATGGAATTGGAATGCCGGGGCACTGGAGGCAACTTCCGTCCGATCCGCGCACGGGGGTGGACGAACGCTGGTAATCGTCAATCAGACAGGACGGGCGCAGGATCTCCATGTGGAACTCGAAGAAGCTTACAAGGGGTCCGGGACCCGCGTTGCCTGTTTGCATAGCCGGTTCTTTCCGGGGGACAGGAAGCATACCGAGGACAAGATTCAGGCGTGGTTTGGGCGGAATGCGACGGATACGGATGTGATTTTGGTATCGACGCAGGTAGTGGAGGCGGGGATTGATATTTCAGCCGACCACATTCTGACGGAGTTGGCTCCGATGAACTCGCTGGTGCAGCGGGCTGGGAGAACGGCCCGTTACGTGGAGCGAAGCACGGGAATCGTCACGGTTTTCGATGTCGCGACGACTCTGCCTTACAAGGATAACGTCGGCATTGCGAAGACCAGGGAATGTTTGACCGCTCTCAAGCCGGAGGGCGAGAGTGTTGACTTTGAGCGGGAGCAGGTTTGGGGCGAGTTCGTGCACGCTGAGACGGAAAAGGCCGCTCTGCTGCGTTACGCGAACCTCAAGAGTCGACAAGGACAAGTCCAGGAAGCGATCCTATTCGGGCACCGGGGATATTTGTCCGCACTGGTCCGCGAGATCGACGCTGTAAACATCCTGCTGACGGACGATCCCAACCTGGTGGAGTTTGACAAGTCCCGGTGGCCAAGCCTGCTGAGTATTCCCCGCAATTCGGTTTGGAAGCTTCGGGATCATCTGGGCGGCGGCACCACTCGCGTGTGGATGGCGAAGAGTGTCGATGACGAGTCTGGCCCTTTGCGCTTCCAGTGGGAGCCGGTGGTAACGGCCCCGCAATTGGCCGGCGCTTGGCTGATTGCGTTGGGCTCCGCGGTTGCCAGCTACTCGAAATCTCGCGGACTGCGGATTGGGCTGCCAGGCGAGCCGGTGGCTGTCCAATATGACGAACTGGCACCGACACCCCGGTATCAATATTACTTTGAGACGTGGATCGAGCACATTTCGCGGGTGCTGGAGCAGTGCAAGGCGATGTCGGCGGCTAATGCGGTTGGGGCACGGCGATTGGACCGCGCTCTGGATTTGGAAGCCGGGACATGCGAGCGGCTGGTGGAAAAGGCGGTTGCCCTGCACGATGCGGGAAAGTTGGCGGAGGCTTGGCAGGATGCAGCTTGGAACTACGAGACCGGGCGTACCGGGATGGCACGCGGGGTAGCGATTGCCCATACCACAAAAACGCCGGGGGACTTGGGACCCAAGATGCCGCCGCATGCCGTGGAGGGAGCATTCGCAGCGTTCGCCTATCTGGATTGCGAAATGCCGGACGCCGCGTTGGCGGTAACGTGCGCGATTGCCCGGCATCATTCGGCGCGGGCCAAGGAAGGCAAGCAGTTCCACCTGATTCCCGAGGCCAATGAACTGGTAGCCCAAATGGCTGGAACAGGTGCCTTCGTTGAGAATGGGCAAAAAATCACGGATCTAATGGAATTTGCGTCGGTACTGGATGCAATGTGGGAAGATGATGCTGTGCAATGGTGGCCAGTGTACGCATATATTGCAAGGCGGTTGCGGCTGGCAGACCAAGCCGGTACAGCCGCAGGGGTGCGTGAGGGGGCAGGGAAGCATGATTCGGCATATTGATAAAACTACGGGAACGTATGCCGACACACTGGAGGCTGTGGGATGGGCCAGTTTGATGGCGGAACTGGGTGTCCGCAACATATCCATTGTGGACGAAGGCGGGCGGTACCGGGTGGCCGGGGTGGGGGAGCCGGACCTTACGCAAACTGTGAGCGCGGGTTTTCCGTTCGTGGCGGATGCGAAGAACCCCGCTCCTGCCAATGCTGCATGGACGATGGATTACGAGCTGGAGAGGGCGAAGGAAACGGCTGTCCGCGAGTACCAGGAAGCGGTAAAAAAGGCGTCGAAAAAAGGGGCTGGCAAAGCTGCGGAGGCGGGTTTGTTGCAAGCGCCGGACCCGCCGCGTAGCGAGTTGAAGCTCGCGAAGATGATTTCTTCGATGAGGAAAGGTTGGAATGCCGATCGCGAACTGGCATGTTGGCTCGACGCCGAGCCCGCTCCGGCCAAGCGGTGGATTGAGTCCAACTGCACCGGAGCCGCCTGTTCGGATAGTCCCGATCTTTCGAATACCCAGCTGCTGAACCCAGCCACAGGTAAAGGGGTGAGCAGCGCCAAAACTCAGGGAAAGTCGCCAGGTTCCGTGCCCGGTGCATTGGTCAACGCATTTGCCGAATGGATGAAGATGCGTGGGATGTGGCAGGCCATGACCGCATGCCGGAGCGGTGATGACTTCAAATTCATGGTGCTGGAACCGGCGAACATCTCACTGCAGGGCTTGCGTAGGGTTCAAGAGCGATTGGATACCCTCAACCTTTGGGGCGGTGTTCGGCTGGATATTGAAGCAACCCTGAAGTGCACGGAAATTCTGATCGAGAACTCCGACGGTATGGCTGTAGGCGCACCGGTGGCACTGAGAAACCGAAAGCCCCGCAGCGTGTTGGTCGGTTTGCGGCAGGCTTACTTCAAGAGCCTGGGCAGTGCCGCAGCACTGATGAACGATGCGCTTCTGCCGCTGCCGGCTTGGTTCGCAGTCCACGACCGTGAGGATGCCGAAGCATATGTGAAAATCATCCGGGAGGCGATTGGGGAGCTGGCCAAGGTTCGAAGCGGCTGCCTTGGTGTTCTTGACGAGGACAAAAGCGATGAATGCGCTGTGCTCCAACTCTACCGGACGTGGCTGGCGACTGGCGAACTGAACGATTTGCTGGAATTTTATCATGCGTTTGGTCCGCTGATGATTCGGAAAGCAGCTGCCAATGACTACACCCGGCAGTTCAGCAGCGAGATCTTGGACGATTTGTTGATTCGGACCTACGAGGAGACCCATATGTTGAAAGCCATCATTGAGAACGACGGATTCCGCAGCTTGGCGCGTGCGATCAGAAACACCACTGTCTATGCGGCGGGGATGAAAAACAGCAACCGCGAAGTTCAATTTGGCTTGGCCCAGAAATGGAAGCAGAAGATGCGGGGCGGGGCTGGTGAGTTCTCCGTGGCGCTTGCCGATTTTGTCCAGACAAACAATTGGGAGGTGGTGCACCGCCTGAAAGGGCGGGGTCATCAGGTCACGACGGGCGACCTGAACCAGATTTGCGAGTTGATTGAGCGGCATGGGGAGGAACTAGTTGGTTCCCTGTTGTTGGCGTACGGGTATTCGCGGGCTCCAAAGGTTGAGGAAGAGGTTGATGCAGTTGAGGAAGCCAAAGGCTAGACGCCTTTGACATTCGCGGTTCCAGAAAGGGCAACATGTACAAATCGATAAGCATCTCCGGGCTGTTGACGATGGAGCTCCACTCGCTGAACAACGAGGGCAGCGAAGGGAATACGATGATGACCCGCATGGTCGACGTCGTGGTAGCGGGACCCGACGGTACGCCGGGCAAGTACACGGTAAACGCAGTCTCGGGCGACATGTTCAAGCACATTCTTGTGGAGCATCTTACCGGCGAGGCCAAGACCATGAATCTTGCACTCAGCGAAGGCTGCAGGATTGGCAATCCGAATCGAATCCAGTACGATTGGCAGGACAATCCGAATAAATACACCAAGGAATCGCGTGACAGCGCCATCCTGAGCGACGCACTGGCTGCGTGCACGGTGACCGACTGTGCCGGTACCCTGATCACAAGTGATTTGGGCAAGTCACGCTCTATTGCGCGGAAATCTTGTATCGAGTTTGGCTGGGTGGTTGGCAAGCCGGGTCTTGTGACGACGGATTCCTATTTTCACGCGAAGTATGTGGCCGAAGGGCGTGGTGAAGGGAAGGGCGATTCGGCGAATTTGGGTCAGAATATCTTCCACAGGCCTGCCTCGTCCGGACAATATGCAGCAGTGGTCAACGTGGATCTGTACAAAGTGGGACGAAACGACATCACCACCGAGCAGGTTCACAGCGACGAGCAACGGAAACAACGGTGCGAAGCTCTCTTGAAGGCAGTGTTGGCGACTTTTGTGAAACCAACCGGAGCGCATCGAAACACGCAGACACCGCATATTGTTGATTTTTCGGGAGTGATCGCGACATCCGCATCAACGGTGCCGGCCCCTTGTGTTTCGGCGTTGAACCCGGCATTTGAGAGTCAGGTGGAAGAAATCGCGGTCGCATTGAACAGCATGAACGACCCTGCTCCGATTCGAACATTTCGCTTCAGCGACTTGGGTTCCTTCGCAACGCAGATGGCAGAGATCATCCGGGCGATGCGCTAGGACCACCATGACAGTGCAAGAGCATTTATGGGTGGTGGCGGACTATGATCCTGTGAGCTTGTTCTCCCTGCGAATGTCGAACACGACGAGCAAGGGTGGCAAGACTCTGGTGGTGCCAACGCCGTACGCGGTGAAGATGGCTCTGATCGACGCCTGCTTCCGGGTGGAAGACGGAGAATCTGCTGGATCGACAGCCCGCAGCGTTTTTGAGCTGCTGAAAAGGAGACGAATCCGTTTTCTGCCACCCCGGCACTGTGTGGTGCAAAACACATTTGTGAAAGTGCTTGATGCCGAGCGGGACGGTGACCTTCCTTTCAAGCAGACGATCGTCTATCGGGAGTTTGCCGCGTTTTCGGGCGGGCCGCTATCGATTGCGGTTGACGCGGGAGGAATGACGGAAGGGGGACGAGCGCTGTTGAGAACGCTGTTTTGGCACATTAACTCGTTGGGGAAGCGTGGAAGCTTTCTGCAGTGCCTTGCCGTTCGCGAAATTTATGGGGAGCTACCAGTTGGGTACTCGGCAACTCTCCAAGGTGGTGAATTGGTGCGTCCGGAGCGCTACGGCATGCTGCAAATGCTGGATGACTTCGGGGAGGATCTTTGCAAGGCAAAGGACGGATTTGATCGAATCAGCACATATGGGGAAGGCACGATCACGCTCGGGAAACATCGAGTGCTGGCAACGACCGCGTTGCCGTACCACGTTCGCAGCGCGTCGAAGCGGCATACTTGGTACGAGCGTATTGAGTAGGGTGGGGTTGGCTTTCTGGAGTGTCTGCTGACGTCCGACCACCCTGCCTGACATGCGCCGAGGCTTCAGTCCCCTTCAGATCGGGGAGGGCCTTTCAAGGGGGGAGGTTGTGCCGGATTCGGAAGTCTCCACCGAGTTTCAGTCCCCTTCAGATCGGGGAGGGCCTTTCAAGACGCCTGGACCCAAAAAGAGGCGGAATACAAATTTCGTTTCAGTCCCCTTCAGATCGGGGAGGGCCTTTCAAGG
>CAIYDY010000049.1 GCA_903925015.1 uncultured Acidobacteriia bacterium | reverse complement strand
TTGAAGACGAGTGCGCTGTGGTAGGCCACGGTCGCACGGCCCGACTCGGTGACGATCTTGGGATGCGGGACGCCAGCCTCGTCGCAAACATTCTGGGCGTGGTAGATGACGTCGTTGGCGTATTCCTGGAGCGTGTAGTTGACGCTGGACTCGAAATCGGTCTGCGAACCGTCATAGTCGATGCCGAGCCCGCCGCCCACGTCCAAGTATTCGAGCCCGGTTGCGCCCTCGCGCCACAATTCGGTGTACAGCCGGGCAGCCTCGTTGACCGCGCCCTTGACCTGGCGGATGTTGGTGATTTGGCTGCCGAGGTGGAAGTGCAGGAGCTTCAGGCAGTCCGACATGCCGTGCGACTCAAGTTCGCGAAGAACTTTCAGGACTTCCGTGGTGCTGAGTCCGAACTTCGAGCGGTATCCACCCGACGACTTCCAGCGCCCGGAGCCCCGGCTCGCGAGCTTTGCCCGTATGCCGATCATCGGACGTACTCCCACCTTCTCGGCGTACTTGATGATGAGGCCAAGTTCGGTGTACTTTTCCACGACGGGGATGATCTGGCGACCGATTTTTTGGGCCAGCATCGCCATTTCTATGTACTCGTCGTCCTTGAAGCCGTTGCAGATGATGGGGGTTTCGTTGTCCGCCAGGGCCATCACTGCCAACAGTTCCGGCTTGGAACCGGCTTCGAGTCCGAACTTGTACTGCTTGCCGAATTCGAGAACCTCCTCGACCACCTGGCGTTGTTGGTTGACCTTGATCGGGTATACGCAGCAATAGCCGCCGTTGTACTTGTGCTCCCGGATGGCCACATCGAAGGCCTCGTGGATTTCACCCAGCCGGTGCTTGAGAATTTCGGCGAAACGGACGAGGATCGGCAGGGAGATGCCGCGCAGCACCAAGGTGTCGATCAGCTGCTTCATGTCGATGGACCGGGTCGGGTCCTTCTCGGGGTGCACCAGCACGTGCCCCTGTTCGCCCACCGAAAAATAGCCCTTGCCCCAACTAGGGACGTCGTAGAGCTCGCTTGCGTCAGCGGTTGCCCAGCGGTCGGACGGATCAAGCGTCGTGTTGCCTTTGCGGCCGTTCTTTTCCAACTTTTATGGAACCTCGTTCGGAGTAAATGGTGTGGCGGAATCCGGTCCGCCCTATCAGTGTCCTTCGGAAGGACGTTCGAGGGCAAGGGAAATTTCTCCCTCGGAGGACTGTCACCGAATTGTTACGGGACTGCCTATTAGAGTGTCATCACGAAGGCCACGACGTCTTCTTTTTCCTGGTCTGTGAGACGGTCCTGGAAGGCGGTCATCTCGGCCGGTCCATTGTTGACGACATCCAGGATTTTTTCGCGGGTTGCCGCCTTGCCGTCCGGGAGTTTGCCGCTTCGGATGCCTTGGAGGCCGGGACCCGTGACTTCCTCCCGGCTATAGGCGTCGTGGCAGCGCTCGCAGTTTTGCTCAAATACAAGCCTGCCGCGGGCCGGATCCCCCTTTGGGGCGGGCTTGGGCGGACTAGTCTGGCCGAGGAGGATCGCCGCCGCCGCAATTAAGGGACAGAGCGCCGCGCGCATGATCGGATTCCAGCAGTGTTGGCTGATTCTTGTCATGTCAGCAGCGCTCCGTGCATGTGGAGAGGCTAGTACTTTGGCACTGAAGAGTCGACGGTGTCGCTCCACTTGGTGATGCCACCGGTCATGTTGCGGACCTTGGTGAAGCCGTTGGCGCGGAGCACATCGCACGCCTTGGCGCTTCGGCCGCCCATTTTGCAGTGCACCACGATGTCGTCGTCGGGATTCAGCTCCCCCAACCGCTTGCCGACATCGGCCAACGGGATCAGGACCGAGCCGGGGATCCGGGCGATTTGGAACTCGTGGGGTTCGCGGACGTCGACCAGCACGAATTTGTCGCCGTGATCCTGCTTGGCCTTCACTTCCTTCGGTTCGATGTCTGTGTTCACGTTGGGCGCCTCGGTTGGTGCTGGTTGCGAAGGAATGCCGCAGAACTGGTTGTAGTCGATGAGCTTGGTGATGGTGCGGTGGTCTCCGCAGACGGGGCACTCGGGATTCCGGCGAAGCTTGAGCTCGCGGAACTTCATCCCGAGGGCGTCGTACAGCATGAGGCGTCCGACGAGCGAATCACCGATACCGAGAATCAGCTTCACGGTTTCGGTTGCTTGGATCAGGCCGACCACGCCAGGAAGTATGCCGAGAACGCCGCCCTCGGCGCAGCTGGGAACCAGTCCCGGAGGTGGCGGTTCCGGGTAGAGGCAACGGTAGCAGGGCCCCCCTTCGGTGGCGAAAATCGTCGACTGGCCCTCGAAGCGGAAGATGGAGCCGTAGACATTCGGCTTTTTGAGCAGAACGCAGGCATCGTTGACGAGGTAGCGGGTCGGGAAATTGTCCGTGCCGTCCACGACGATGTCATAGTCCTTGATGATGTCGAGCGCGTTTTCGCTGGTGAGCGCGACTTCGTGCCGGTCCAGTTGCACGAAAGGGTTGATGTCGCGCATGGACTCCATGGCGGAATCGATCTTGGGCTTGCCGACGTCCTTGGTGCCGTGGATTACCTGGCGCTGGAGGTTCGTGAAGTCGACAACGTCGAAATCGACCAGCCCGATGCGCCCGACGCCAGTCGCTGCCAAGTAAAGTGCCAGCGGTGCGCCGAGTCCGCCGGTTCCCACCAGAAGTACGCTCGCGCCCTTGAGCTTGAGCTGTCCCTCCATGCCGACTTCCGGCAGGATCAGGTGGCGGCTATAGCGGAGGACTTCGTCGTTTGAAAGGGTGACGCCTACCGGATTCACTTCAGCCGACATTTTTGCCGCCCGCGATGCTGGGAACGATCGACAAGGTGTCGGAGTCGACCACGGGCGAGGCATCCTTCTTGATGTAACGGATGTCCTCGTCGTTCAGATAGACGTTGACGAAGCTTCGGAGCTTGCCCTCGTCGTTGTACAGGTTCTTCTTTAGGTCGGGGAAGCGGGTCACGAGGGCAGTCAGGACCTCGCCGACAGTGGCACCGGCGAATTCGACGGTGGACTGCTTCTCGGTGAATTGGCGAAGCGGGGTGGGGATTAGGATACGGGCCATGTTAGTTCTTCTTTCTCGGCGTGTGTTTGTTCCGCGTTGGGCAGCCAACTGTTGGCATGGTCGAAAACGCCGTTCTGGATGGACAGGACGACGAACGAGTACCACGGGCAGGAATTCTTGAGGTCGGTTTCGGAGAAGTACGCTCCGCAATCCGGGTGGGAATGGTAAATGCCTATCAGCTCGAGGCCTCGCGCAGCGGCTTCACGGTCGGCGCGCAGGAGGTCCTCCTGGCGAAGCTCATACCGGGCGCGTTGGGAGCCCTCGGAGGCGTTGTCCAAGGCCATGGCGACGGTGATGGTTTTGGTGTCGCCATCGGAATTGCCGAGCATGGCACCACAGCATTCGTTGGGGTATGCGGCCTGCGCGTGGTTGACCATCTCGCGCCACGGGCCGCGTTCAATGTGGATCATAAAGTTGTTCGGATCAGTCCGCGTCGTCCCAGAAATGTTCGCTGAGGTATTTGTCGGCCCCATCGCAAAGAACCGTGACCACTACGGCTATTCGACCGGTCTGGTGGAGCTCCTTGGCTATGCTCAGGGCGGCTTGGACATTGCCTCCAGCGGAGACGCCGACCAGCAAACCTTCCTCCCGGGCGAGGCGCTTCACCATGCGGTGGGCATCCTCGGTCTCCACCCAGACATTGCGGTGGGCAACCGTGTCGTCGTAGATTGAAGGGACAATGGCCGTGGGCATGTGTTTTGTGCCCTCTAGGCCGTGGAATCCCGTGGAGGGTTGGGCGGAGATGCACTCGACGCCCGGTACGTCCTGTTTAAGTCTCCGCGATGTGCCGATGAAAGTACCGCTGGTGCCCAGCAACGCCACGAAGTGCGTGATCCTGCCTTGGGTCTGTTCGATGATTTCGGGACCTGTAGTCTTGAAGTGTGCCTGCCAGTTGGCGGGGTTGCTGTACTGGTCGGGGTAGAAGTATTGGTCGGGATTGGCCGCGTAGATTTCGCGGACATGCCGGATAGCACCGTCTGACCCTTCGCCGCCGGGAGTCAGCACAAGTTCAGCCCCGTAGGCCTTCAGAATACGTTTCCGCTCGGGAGAGGCGTTCTGTGGGAGGCAAAGCTTCACCTTGTAGCCCTTCGCCGCGCAGATCATGGCGTAGGCGATGCCGGTGTTGCCGCTGGTTGAATCGATCAACGTCTTTCCGGGTGCCAGTTTGCCGGACCGTTCGCCCTCAAGGATCATGTTGAGCGCCGGGCGGTCCTTGACCGAGCCTCCGGGATTGAAATACTCCGCCTTGGCGTAAACCTCGACGCCCGGAAACGCCGCAGCGACCGTATTGAGCCGGATGAGGGGAGTGTTTCCGATGTGGTCCGTAAGACTGTGGGCCGTTGGCATACGCTGCTAGGAAAAGGGAACTATCCCTATCTTATACTGGGATTCCATTCGGAGGGTGGAGGATTCATGCGTCGGTTGTTGATCCGTCCGGGAGCAATCGGGGATTTCATCGTGAGTCTGCCCGCCATGGAATCACTTCGGGGCTCGTACACGGAAGTGTGGTGCGCCGGGCAGAATGTGCCGCTGGCAAAGTTCGCCGATTGCGCCCGATCCATCACCGGGGTTGGCCTGGACCGGGTGGGGTTTCTGCGCGCCGACGACGTGGTTGCCCGACTACGGAGCTTCGATTCAGTGGTTTCCTGGTATGGCGCGAACCGCGCGGAGTTCCGGAAGCTGATGGCGGACTTGCGTGTCCCCATGAAATTCCTGCCGGCCCTCCCCGACGGTACCTGCCATTCGGTGGACTTCTACAACCAGCAGGCACTTGGCCTGGGTGGCAATCCTATTCGGTTTCCAAAGATCAATGTGCCCAAATTGCCCCGGACACATGCCGTGATCCAGCCATTCGCGAGCGCACTATCCAAGCGGGCCCCGATGGAACTATTCCAGCGGGCGGCGGCCAGTCTTTCCGAACACATGCCGGTGCACTGGACATGCGGGCCCGAGGAGTCGCTGCCTGGCGCTGTCCGCTTCGAGGACCTGCACCGATTGGCGGTTTGGCTGGCTTCGGCAAGGGTCTTCGTCGGAAACGATTCCGGGATTTCCCACTTGGCTGCGGCCGTTGGAACGCCTGTGGCGGTGTATTTCCGGACATCCAATCCCCGTCAGTGGGCACCACGGGGTCCTACCGTGCACGTTATACAACTACCGAGCTGAAAAACGTCCGGCGCCACCCGATTTATGGTTGGATACCGTGCCGGGAAACCGGCGCCGGACGGGCCTGCACTAATGCACCAGGCTCGAAAGACCGCGAAGTTCTTGCAAGGTAAGGACATCCTCAATCTTGAGCAGAATCTTCACGGAACCCTTGAATTTGGCGATACCGAGGACAAACGGAGTCTCCACCCCCTCGCCAAAATCCGGTGGATCCTCAATGTCGGCGGCGGCGATCGTGAGGACTTCCGACACTCCGTCTACGATGAGTCCGATCATGGATTGGTCCCCCTCTTGGACAATTTGCACAACGATAATGCAGGTTTGTTCGGTGAACGGCGTATCCGGGAACGAGAATTTGAGCCGGAGGTCGACGACCGGGATTATCTTTCCGCGAAGGTTCAGCACACCCTTGAGGTGCGAAGGAGTGCCCGGAACACTGGTGATGTCCTGAACACCCATGATTTCCTTCACTTTCAGCACCGGGATGCCGAATTCTTCCTTGCCCAGTTTGAACGTCAGGTATTTTCCAGCCCTGGGGTCGGTCATGGGCGGCGCCGAGACCAAAGGCCTTTCGATTGTTTGAGCCGTCATCTGGCTGTACTATCGGCGGAAAGGGCTGCGGACTTTAGGGCGGGTGAAGAAATTTCGTCGATTCGTTCTGCGTTGCCGGTGGCCTACGTCCCGCCTTTTCGTTTGGACAGCCGGGCAAGTGTGGCCAACTGCGCCAGATACTGCCGCAACGGGCGCGCCGGAGTCCCCCAAACAGGCTCTCCGGCTCGCACAATCTTGGATGTTAGAATTCCGGCACCCGATCCGACCACGGCGCGCGATTCGATGCGGGCTTTGTCCCCAACACCCACCTGCCCGCCGACAATCGCGTAATCCCCGATGGTTACGCCTCCGGCCAGACCTGTCTGAGCCGCAATCACGACATGTTTGCCAATCCGGGAGTTGTGGGCGATGTGGACCATGTTGTCCAGTTTCGTGCCTGTTCCGATGACAGTCACGCCCAGCGCGGCCCGATCCACGCAGGTGTTCGCCCCAATCTCCACATCGTCGCCGATTTCGACCGTGCCAACTTGCGGGACCTTGTGGAATCGTCCCGCGGAAAATTCAAAGCCAAAGCCATCTGCGCCGATCACGCAGCCCGAGTGCAGGACGCACCGGGAGCCGATGAGAACACGGTCGTATACGCTGGCGCGCGGGTAGATCAAGCAGTCATCCCCAACGACGACCCCGGCCCCGATACTGGTGCCATGAAGCACGCGGGTGCGTGCACCGATGCGCGAATTTGGTCCGATCCGCACGCCGGGGCCGATCTCGGCGGTGGGGTCCACCACAGCGGTTGGATCCACAAATGCCGCTGGGTGGACGCCCGCAGCAGTCGTCGTCAGTGGGTAGAGAACGCCCAGCGCCGCCGCAAAATGCGCCCTTGGCTGCGGGGATTCAATCACGGCCTGACCCTCGGCTGGCTCATATCCGGGAGGTGCGACGACGGTCCCGGCCTTCGACGCACGTCCAGCCTCGAAGTACTTCGCCGAGCCTACGAAAGCCAGTTGCTCCTCCGCAGCTTCACCTAGCGAAGCCGCACCGCACACGACCCGTTCACTTGGCCCGCAACAATTCAAGCCCAGTTTCGCGGCGAGCTCTCCGGCAGTTAACCGTATCAATACACTCCGTCTCCAGACACTATGATACTTTCTAATCCAGAAGGTGATTTCGATGTCGAACAACACGAGACGGGAATTTCTGGCCACCGCCGCGCTTGCGGCCACTGGAACCGCCGTTGCGGCACCGGCAAAACGGGCCGCAACGGATCTGGTCACCCTTGGCAAGTCGGGCGTAAAGGTTACCCGCCTGGCCCTTGGCACTGGCACGAACAACGGTCGGGCGCAGCGGGAACTGGGCCAAGAGGGATTCACCCGTCTGGTGCGGCATGCCTACGACCGCGGCATTCGGTTCTTCGAAACCTCGGAAACATATCCGGGGATGCAGGAAATGCTGGGTATCGCCTTGAAGGGTCTTCCGCGCGAATCCTACACGCTGATGACCAAGTACGGAACGCCGCCGAAGGGTGATCCGGCACCGGTCAAGATCGACACTTTTCGGAAGCAGCTACAGACGGATTACCTCGACATTCTGCTGATCCACTGCATCCGCCCTCCCTCATGGGAAACCGACTACGCCCAGTTGAAGGACCACTTCTCCGAGGCCAAGGGCCGAAAAACGATTCTTTCCCACGGCGCATCGATCCACGGATTGCCCGCCTTGCGCACGATTCCCGGTAACTCCTGGCTCGACATTGCCATGATTCGGATGAACCACAACGGCACCCGCATGGATGTCAACAGTAGCCAGGATCAAAACATTCCGGGGGACGTGGATGAGGTTGTGGCGCACACCAAGAAAGTCCACTCCGAGGGGCTCGGCGTGATTTCGATGAAGTTGTGCGGCGAAGGCCGGTTCACCAGTTTCGAGGATCGCGACAAAGCCATGCGCTTCGCCATGAACCTGGGGTGCGTGGATGCGGTGACGATCGGTTTCACAGCCGTGGAGCAGATCGACGAGACCATTGACCGCATGGCGCGGGTTATGAATGCCTAGCGGGCTAGAACCGCAAACCTACACGCCACAGCGAATAGGCGCAGGCTTGGCGGAATAGCAGCCAGGCCCGCCGAACGGCAGAAATTGACTCGGATTCGCTGGGCGGCGGTTCGCGGGGCGAAGTGTAGACGGCGAATCCCTGCAGCTGCAGTATTCGCTTAACCCGGTAAACGTGGTAGCCGTCGCTCACGACTATGCATGACTTGAGGCCCATGCTGCGAAAAATTTCCCCGGCGGCGGCGAGCGAGTGGGCCGTGGAGCCGCCTTCGTCCTCGACGATGACGGATTCCGCCGGGACGCCGCGGTCGATCAAATAGGACCGGCTGACGCCACCCTCTGTAAAGACTGGATCGCCCCCGGCACCGCCCGTGGTCATCACAAACGGGGCCAGGTGTTGCCGGTAGAGCTCGACCGCGTGGTCCAAGCGCCGTTTCAGAACGGGGGAGGGGTGGCCACGGTACTCGGCCGCGCCCATGACCAGAATCACGTCGGCCGGTGCCGCATCGTCCCGCATGCTTTCGCGGCCCATCCGGACCGAAAGAACGGTCAGGTAGGCCAGCACTCCAGTGGCCAGAAACGCCGCGAGCACGGCAACCGCGCGTATTGGCTGCGTTATCCTGATGACGACATTGTAACGAACACTACGGCCATTTCAGGAGTCCACCGCATGCGTTTCGTCCGATACACAGCCTTATGCCTTGCCGTGCTTTCCCAGCTTCAGGCACAAACCTCCCCGTCCAACCCTCCCGCTTCTGCAGGCGGCAAGGTCACGAAGGCCAATTACGAGTTGGCCAGCCGCTGGACGGCGTCGAAATCCGGGAAGATGATTTTCGATGTGGCGGTGACGCCGCACTGGCTGGAGGACGGCGACCGCTTCTGGTACGTCTATGAAAACTCCAAGGGTCGACGCTTCATGCTGGTGGACCCCGCCAAGAAAACCAAGAACCTAGTTTTCGACCCCATCTTGATGGCTGCGGAGTTGACCAAGGCCACCGGCCTGCCCTACGATTCCCAGCATTTGCCCATGCGGACGCTGAAGTTCGTGAAGGCGGACAAGGCGATCCAATTCGACGTCACTGTTCCGAAGGATGCAGTGATTCCGGGCGAGAAGAAGCCTGTGGTTCCCGACGCCGCGAAGGACGCAGCGAAAGCTTCCACCGCTCCATTCGATATTGACGATTCGGACCCTCAGCAGCGCGGCGGCGGCACGGCGGGCCAATCGGGCGCGGCGGCAACCACCAAGACCCTCGCCTTCGAGTACGATCTGGCGGCAGGCAAGTTGACCTTGCTCGACGAGAAGCCCCCGGCCAAGCCCCGCTGGGCGTCCGTTTCGCCGGACGACAAGTTCGTGGTCTTCTCCCGCAACCACAACCTTTGGATGATGGATGCCGAGAACTACGCGAAGGCGAGGAAGAAGGCCACCGACCCGACCATCAAGGAAATCCAAATCACCACCGACGGTGTGGAGGACTTCAGTTACACGGCACGGGCCAACGCCGGTGCCGACCAACAGCTTCAGGAAGGCGAACAGCAGGAGCAGCAAACAGACACCAACGACAAGAACGCGAGGGAGCGGTCGATCCCGATCTCCTGGTCCCAGGATTCGAAGAAATTCGCCTTGGTACGCCGGGACCAGCGCAAGGTGGCGAAGCTTTGGGTGATCAACTCGCTCGCGAATCCGCGTCCCAAACTGGAAACACAGCCCTATGCGATGCCGGGCGAGGCCGAACAGCCGATTGAGCATATGGAGGTCTTCGACGTTGCCAGCCATGATCGGCTGGCGGTGAAGGCGGAATTTTGGCAGGACCAGGCACTCGGGTTGGCGGCGGCTCCGGCTTCGGGACGTGCGAGGGAAAAAGAGAAGACGGAGTCTCTTTGGGCTGCACCGGGCTCCGACAAGCTGTACTTCTCGCGTATCAGCCGCGACCTGCACCGGCTCGACCTTTGCGTCGCCAACACCGCCACCGGGGAGGTGAAGGCCGTCATCTCGGAGCGGATGAATGTCTATATCGACATTACGCCCTCCGCTGCCGGCGGCCAGGGCGGGTTCCCTCTCTGGTTGTTGAATGGCGGGAGTGAGATTTTGTGGTGGTCCGAGCGCGACGGGTGGGGACACTACTACTTGTATTCAGCCGACGGGACCTTGAAGAACCAAGTTACAAAGGGCGAATTTGTGGCCGAGCAGGTCACCGGAGTGGACCAGAAGAACCGCGTGCTGTACCTGACGGCGAATGGTCGCGAGGAAAACGAGGATCCCTATTATTTCCACGAGTACAGCGCGCGGCTGGACGGCTCCGGGATGAAGCTGTTGAGCGGCGGTGATGCCAACCATACGATCACGATGTCGGATACCGGGCGCTATTTCCTCGACACCTATTCGAGGGTGAATTCCATCCCTGAATCTGTACTCTACGATGCTTCCGGTGCCAAGATCATGGACTTGGAAAAGACGGATATGTCCCGGGCGCTTGAGGCCGGGTTCAAGTTCCCCGAGCCCTTCATGGTGAAGGCGGACGACGGCATGACCAATCTGTATGGCGTGATGTACAAACCGTTTGATTTCGACCCGGCGAAGAAATACCCGGTTATCGCCTACGTCTATCCGGGTCCGCAGACGGAATCCGTCACCAAGCAGTTTTCGCCCAAGAACGCCAATGTTTCGCTGGCGAATCTTGGCTTCATAGTGATTGAGGTGGGTAACCGGGGCGGCAATCCCCAGCGCTCCAAGTGGTACCACACATTTGGCTACAACAACTTGCGGGATTACGGACTGGCGGATAAGAAAGCCGCGATTGAGCAGCTAGCCGCGCGGCATCCATTCATCGACATTGACCGCGTGGGTATCACGGGACACTCCGGCGGCGGCTTCATGTCGGCGGCGGCCATGCTGATCTATCCCGATTTCTTCAAGGTCGCGGTGTCGGAATCCGGCAACCACGAGAACAACATCTACAACCGCTGGTGGAGCGAGAAGCACGACGGCGTCCGGGAGGTCACGGATAAAGATGGCAAGGTGCACTTCGAGTACGACATCGACAAGAATTCCGAGATCGCGAAGAATCTGAAGGGCCACCTGATGTTATCCACCGGAGACATCGACGACAACGTGTCGCCTTCGAATACCATCCGGCTGATGGATGCGCTCATAAAGGCCAACAAGCGGTTCGACTTTGTGCTGATTCCAGGCGTGCGGCATGCCTACGCGGCGAGGGCCGAATACTTCCAGTGGCTGCGCGCCGATTACTTCTGCAAGTACCTTCTGGGTGACTTCGACCAGAGTGTGGACATGTGGGAGCTCAACCGGGAGAAACCTCAAGACAACAAGGTGCCGGGTGTGCCCCGTCCGGTAATTACGACTTTGACAACTACAACAACCACGTCCGGCACCAAGGCGGCACAACAATAGTGCTCGAACAATTCACCAGTCCGGCCAATCCGTTGGTCAAGGAAGTCCGGCGCGCTGCGTCGAAGGGCGTCGCGACGTCCGATGGGCTGTGGGTGGCCGAAGGCATCCACTTATTGGAAGAAGCTCGCCGCAGCCGGTTGGAGGTTCCGGTCGTGCTCGTAGCCGAATCCGCCCGGAACCCGGACGCGATCCGGGACTTTGCGGGGAACGCGCGGGTGCTGCGCCTCGCGGATCCCGTGTTCCGCGAGGTTGCGACGACCGAGAGTTCCCAAGGGGTCATCGCCCTGGTAAAGCCACCGCAATGGTCACTCGACGATCTGTTCGGGGATCAAAGCTTGGTCATAGTTCTGGACGGGATTCAGGATCCGGGCAATGCTGGGGCCATCGCGCGTGCTGCGGAGGCCTTCGGGGCCACAGGCTTGGTCTTTCTGAAAGGCACAACGGGGCCGCAGCAACCGAAAACGTTGCGGGCTTCGGCGGGGTCGTTGTTCCGCGTGCCCTTGGTGGCCGGGGCGAACGTGGGGGAGGTGCTGGAGTTGATGGAGATGCGGGGCTTGGCCGTCTACGGTGCCGTACCGTACTCGACTTCCGCGCGCCGGGCCGGAGATGCGGATTTGGCGATTCCATGCGCCATCGCCATTGGGAGCGAGGGGGCTGGTCTCGGACCCCAGTTGCGCGCGGTGGTCCAGGGAATCACGATCCCCACCAAAGGGGTGGAAAGCTTGAACGCGGCTGTATCGGCGGCTGTCCTGCTCTACGAGGCGAGTCGGCAGCGGGAGGCCGCTTGAGTCTTTTCGACGGGGACCTTTTCGCCGCTGCTACGGACTCCAAACGTCCGTTGGCGGACCGCATGCGTCCCGAAACGTTGGACGACTACGCGGGTCAGGAACACATCCTCGGCCCTGGAAAGCCCCTGCGGACGCAGATCGAGCGCGATCGGCTGACTTCGGTGATCCTGTGGGGGCCGCCGGGAGTCGGGAAGACGACACTGGCCCGCATCGTTGCCCGGATGACGAAGGGCGAGTTCGTGCCCTTCAGCGCAGTCCTGAGCGGCATCAAGGAGATCAAGACCGTGATGGCGGAGGCCGAGCGGTTGCGGTCCCTCGGTCGCCGCACCATCTTGTTCGTGGATGAAATCCATCGCTTCAACCGAGCGCAGCAGGATGCCTTTCTTCCCTACGTGGAAAAGGGCGATATCGTGTTGATCGGGGCGACGACCGAGAATCCGTCCTTCGAGGTCAACGCGGCGCTACTTTCGCGGTCCAAGGTGTACATGCTGCGCGCGCTCACAGACGAGGAGATCGCCGCGCTGCTGGCCAAGGCGCTACCGGAGGTTGGAGCCGAGGCGGATCCCGCGGCTCTCGATGCGATTGCGGCAGCTTCCAACGGGGATGCCCGCTCCGCCTACAATTCCCTGGAAGTGGCGGCGGCTGCGGCCGACTCGGGGCGGATTACGGAGGAGACCGTCGCGCAAGTGCTGGGCCGCAAGGTCCTGCTTTACGACAAGACCGGGGAGGAGCACTACAATCTGGTCTCGGCGCTGCATAAGTCGGTCCGGTCGAGCGATGTGGACGCGGCACTGTACTGGTTGGCCCGGATGCTGGAATCGGGCGAGGACCGCATGTATATCGCGCGCCGGGTGGTGCGGATCGCGGTGGAGGATATCGGGTTGGCCGATCCGAGGGCGCTTGAGCAATGCATGGCGATGCAGCAGGCCGTGCATTTCCTTGGGACTCCGGAAGGCGACCTCGCAATCGCCCAGGCCGTGATCTATCTGGCGATAGCGCCGAAGTCGGACGCGGGATACAAGGCGCTGGGGGCCGTTTCCGAGGAGGTGCACAACGGGCGCGCGGAGCCCGTGCCCATGCACTTGCGGAACGCCTCGACCAAGGCAATGAAATCTTGGGGATACGGGGCGGGATACCAGCACGCGCACCAGTTCGCCGATGCCGTGAATGAGATGGAGTGCCTGCCGGAATCGCTGGCGGGCCGACGGTGGTACTACCCGACGGAACGCGGGGTTGAGAAGCGGATCAAGGAGCGGATCGAGGAGATCCGGACGCGCCGGGGCCGGCCGCTATAGACCGGCCCCTTGGAGGCGCTAAAGCGCTGCGATCAGGCCCGCCGTGACGTCCACTGTCCGGGCGTTGCCGCCCAGATCCGGCGTGTGCAGCGTTTTGTTCGCTGCCACCGTTTCGATGGCCCGCATCAGCCGGTCCGCTGCGGCTTGCTCTCCCAAGTGCTCCAGCATCATTTGCCCGGACCAGAAAGTTCCGATGGGATTCGCGATTCCCATGCCCGTGATGTCGAACGCGGAGCCGTGGATCGGCTCGAACATCGACGGGAACTGCCGCTCGGGATTCAGATTCGCGGTGGGCGCGATGCCCATCGACCCGGCCAACGCCGCCGCCAAATCCGAGAGGATATCGGCATGCAGGTTCGTCGCGACAATTGTGTCGAGCGAACGCGGCTTCATCGTCATGCGGACCGTCATCGCGTCCACCAGCATCTTGTCCCAGGTGACATCGGGGAATTCCTTGGCGACCTCGGCCGCGATTTCATCCCACATCACCAAGCCGTTGCGTTGGGCGTTGGATTTCGTCACCACCGTCAGGAACTTGCGCGGACGGGCCTGCGCCGTCCGGAACGCAAACCGCATGATGCGGCGGACCCCTGCGCGGGTGAAGATGGCCACTTCGGTGGCAACCTCCTCGGGATGTCCACGATGGGAGCGGCCACCCTGCCCGGCGTACTCGCCTTCGGTGTTTTCGCGGACGATCACCCAGTCGAGGTCGCCGACGCCCGCGTTGCGCAGCGGGCTGTCAATTCCCGCTAGGATCCGCGTGGGGCGGACGTTGGCGTATTGGTCGAAAGGCTGGCAGATGGCGAGGCGGAGTCCCCAGAGGGTGATGTGGTCGGGGAGGTCGGGCGCGCCGACGGAGCCGAAGTAGATAGCGTCAAAAGGCTTGAGCTTTTCCAAGCCGTCGGCGGGCATCATCAGTCCGGTGCGCTTGTAGTAGTCCGAGCCCCAGTCGAAGTGCTCAAATTCCAGCTCGAAACCGCCGTCGAGCGCCGCCAACGCGGTCAGGGCTTCCACGCCCGCCGCAACCACTTCCTTGCCGATGCCGTCTCCCGGAATCGCCGCAATCCTGTGCTTCCTCATAAACGTCCATGATAGCGGGTGGGAGCGCCCGCGGGCTTTCCCGGTCAGGAGTCTTTCCTGCGTGTAAGTTTTCCTTTATTTGTTGCACGGAATGCTGCAGAATAGGTTGTAGGTGCCGCATAAGTCCAATCCGTCTGTCGTCCGTAAGGCCGCCAAGTCCCCTGAAATCAACACAGGAATATAGATAAGCGTATTCCGGCCGGTCTTTTTGTCACGTGAAAAATATATTTTTTCAGCCTCGAAAACTATGTATTTTCCATTGCGTCCTATGCTAAATTCCTCCTAGGAGAGTATCGAACTTGACCAATCGGAGAATCTTCAACATACTTGCGCTGGCTGCCGCCTCACTGCTTCCGGGCATCGTACTTCCGGCGACCGCCGGGAGTATCCCAATCGCGACGCTGTCCCTCTTTGCGGACTTTCCCGGGAACGGCCTACAGGAGCTGTCCATTACCAACCAGACCGGCATGGCAAATGGTTGCAACGCATTTTACGTGGTCTGCGACACGTTGGCGATCACGGACTGGACTCTCACGGTGACTTACACCAGCAGCTATTACAACGCCAGCGGTGGGCCCTCGCTCCCGACCCCCTATACAGCGCAATGGGCATCCAGTGCCGACGACATACTTCCCACACTCGCACTGGCCATCGATTTCGATCTCTGCAACACACTCGACATCACGACCTGTCCGACCCCCACGACCGCAATCTCGAAGATTGAGTTCCACGGAAGAGTCGACCAGTCATCTTTTGCAATTTTCGATGCGGCATCCAATGGCGGCGCCGGTGGTGCGGGCCCTCTATTTTTCGCCGACCAGGATTTCGATATTACTCTGATTCCGAGCGCGGCTTTTCCCCCGAGTATCTACGAGTCGCAGGACGGCTCGTTGGGGGACCAGAGTACGGTTCCAGAACCCGGAACACTTGCGCTAACTATCGTGGCTGTAGTCACAATCGGCTCCCGCCGCAAGCAGTAACTGCCCCCCACAAAGACATCCAACCTGCGCGCACTCCGGTAACCACTTGGTCCCGGTACGAAGGCGCGCGTCCAGAGAACAAGAAGTAACAAGGAGTCCATCATGCGATTCGGAAAAGTATTCTTGCACGTGCTGCCGTTGCTTTGTGCCTCGGCGTTGTTTGGAGCGGGTCCACTTCCTCTTACGGTTCTAGCCCCGACGCCGGCAAGTCCGGTGGCGGGCCAATTGGTGAGCCTTCCGGTCCGCCTTCCGGTGGCCGGTGCCCTCACCGGGATCACAATCACGGTAACGCCGCCTGCCGGAAACGGGAATCCGGTCGCTTTTCCGGCTACCATCAACGCAGCACTGAATTCCGGGCTTGGAAACCGTCCTGTCACTTTTACGCTGCCGCAGTCCCTTGCCAGCTCCGCCACCATCGTGGGGGCGACGTTCACTGTGCAGGGAACGGTGGGGCCCGATAGTTACACCGGGTCGGTTGTCGTCAACATTTCCCCCCCACCATTGATCTCCAACGTCTCGCCGGGTGCGGGCGCGGTGGGGAGCACCGTGATTGTTAGCGTCAAGCTCCAGAACACCGCTTGGAACCCCGTACCGGCGGGGCTTGTGGCCCTGAATTTTACGCTGCCGGGCAACTCTACTTTTCCCGGCACGGTTACTAACTTTGCGGGACAGCTAATCACCGCCACGGTGAACATCCCCGCCGCAGCGGCACCGGGCAGCTATACGGTCTGCGCCACATTTGGTGTTTCGGTCTGCTCGGTGGGAGGGTTTATCGTGACCGCCGCACCCGCGCTCACCTTCTCATCCATCGCCCCGAATGTTGCGGCCCAATGCGGCACCAACATTCCCATTGGTGTGACAGGCGTCGGCACCCATTTTCTTTCCGGCGCAGGACCGTCGGCAAATTTCGGCGATGGCATCACAGTGAATTCCGTCCTCGCAACCTCCAACACGGCAGCCACAGCCAGTATCACCGTGGATTGCCTTGCCCCGGTAGGTCCCCGGACCGTGACCTTCGTTACCGGCGGCGAATTCGCTGTTGCCACGAACGGCTTCACCGTCAGCAGTGGTACGGCCAAGGTGGGCAGCGCCGTGCCAGCCGCCGGAGCGCAGGGCAGCAACTTGTCCGTGGCTCTTGCGGGCGTCGGAACGCACTGGGCCGTCGGTTCGGGCGGAACCGCCGTGAATTTTGGCCAGGGCATCAACGTCGGCAACGTCACGGTCAGCGGGACGGGAGCCTTGACTGCGTCCATCTCAATCAGTCCGACCGCGGACCTCGGCTTCCGGTCCATCACCACGACCACGAACGGGGAAATCGCGAGTCTGGCGAACGGTTTTACGGTTACCCCGGTAGCCGCGCCGAAAATCGTGTCCGTGAGCAGCCCCACGGCACCCCAGGGAACCGGCGCTCTGACACTGACAGTGAACACCTCCGGCACCACCTTTCTTGCCTCGCCACCCACATTCGATTTCGGCCCGAATATCACCACAACAGTGGCCCCAATCCTGTCCAACACTTCGGCAACCGTCACCTTGGGCATTGCACCCACGGCGGCTGTGGGGCCGCGCACCGTGATCCTGTCATCGGGCGGTTTGAACTTGAGCTTCAATTTCACGGTGACGGCCAGTGGTGCCACTATCACCAGCGTCACGCCCGGCGTACTTGTTTCGGGGTCGAGTTTTAGCCTAACGGTGACGGGTGCCGGCACAAATTGGCAAGGTGTCACCACAGCCTCGTTCAGCGGAGGCACCGTGAACCGGGTGACCATTACGCCGCCGTCGTCCGCTGTGGTGGATGTGACGATTCCGCAGTCGTCGCGGGGCAATGCGTCCTTTTCGATGACTACCGGCGGCGAGGTCGCCACTTTGACCGGCGGACTCACCATTACGGGCTGCACACCCTCGCTGGCGCTGACGCCCTCCAGCGCGCAAGTTGGGAACGTCACGCTAGTGACCCTCACCACCTCCTGCCTGCCCATCGCCCCCGGTGCCTTCGCCACGATTGACGGGCAGGGCGTCAGTGTCGGCGCACTCGTCCTCGGCGGTCCGGCGACTGCAACGTCCACCTTCACCGTGAGCGCCACCGCGCCCGCAACCCCGGCCCAGCAGTGTTCCAACCGCGTTGTGACGCTGACAAACCCCGGCACTCCGGCGCAGGTGTTGACCGCGCCATTCTGTGTCACCAGTACGCCGGCAGTTCTGACGTCGGTCGCGCCAAACCACGCCTCCAGCGGCAACCCTGTCAGTCTCAAGTTTTTTGGCTCGCACACGAATTTCGACGCGAACACGACCACCGTATCCTTCGGGCCGAACATCACGTCGCTCAGTGCCAAGCCCTACAACGTGACCCCCACACAATTCGGTTTCGACATCCTGGTGCTTCCCAATGCCGCTACGGGTTGGAGGACGGCCTACGTCAACACTGGGGCTGAGCAACTGCAGATCCCCTTCTTCATCGACCCGCCGGGGTCGGGCACTGCCGTAAGCAGTTTGGTCAGCATCGTGCCCAGTTCCGCCGCTCAGGGCCAATCACTGGTTACCGTCACGATCACGGGCAACGGGACGAACTTCGACACCGACACAATCCCGTACCTGGGTCCCGGTATTACCGTTGGCAAGTGGTCGAGAACCACGGGCACCCTCGGAACTGCCGTGATCGCCGTGGATCCCCGGACCCCGGTGGGGCCGCGGGGCGTCGAAATGGTCACAGCCTCCACCGGCGAGGACGTCACTGGACTCTCGTTCACCGTCACCCCGGGGATTGCCTCGATCGCGTCCCCAGCGCCGGGGCCAACGCAACTGATCCTCACACAGGGCCAGATCGCGCCCTTCTCGATCACCGGTGCCAACACCAACTTCCTTGCGGGTGCGACGACCGTCGACTTCGGACCGGGAATTACGGTCACCAGTCTGACGGTGGTGAATTCGTTCCTCGTTACGGGGCAGCTGTCGGTCAGCAATTCGTCGCCCACCGGTCTGCGCAGTGTTACCGCGACCACGCTTGGGGAAACGGCGACTTCATTCACGGATGCCGTGCTGGTCAATATCACCTCCCCGTCCGGCATGACGATCACGCCGACTTCGGCACAGCAGGGGACCACGTTGAGTGTCCAAGTCCAAGGCATTGGCACCAACTGGGCCCCCGGTACAACCACGGCGTCGTTTGGTTCCAACAACGGACTGACCATCACAGGTCTTACCGTGAACGCAGCCACCCAGCAGGCGACCTTCACCCTGACTGTGGACGGAAAAGCGTACATCACGCAGCCCTTCGCCCCGCCCCTACCTTACGACTTGACGATGACAACCCAGTTCGGTGCAACCATTTCGAAGGATGTGCTGAAAAATGCGTTTTCCATTGCTCGAGGCGGGGCAATCATCACCAGCGCGACCCCTTCCGTGGGCAAGCAGAGCAGCACCGTCAGCGTCAGCATCGTCGGACAAAATACAAATTTCGTGAACGGCGTCACTCAGGCCATGATGGTGCAGGGCAGTTGCCTCTCTTCCTGGTCGCTGCAGCCCGATGTGAATGTAGCCAACGTTGCGGTATCCAGCCTGACCACGGCCACCCTTTCGGTTGCCATCGGTCCGGACGCGCCCACCGGCTTGCGCAGTCTGTGCCTGTTCACACAGGGCGAGATTGCGGTCTTTGCCAACGCTTTCACAGTGTTGCCCGGGACCCCGACTCTGAACAGCGTGTCGCCCGTGAGTGCGCAGCAAGGGCAAACGCTGAATCTAACGCTCAACGGGCAGTTCAGCAACTTTGGAGTCAACTCCACCATCACCTACGGCCCGGGGATTGTCCCACAGGGGCCGGTGGTGAAGAATCCCGGACAGAGTCTCAGCCAACTGGTCCGCGTGGATCCGCTGGCCTATACGGGCGGGCGCACTGTCACCGTAACCACCGGTTCCGAAATTGTCTCGGCAAACCTGTTCAGCGTGACTCCCGGCGGTGCCATCATCACAGATGTTTCGCCATCCTCGGCCAGCGCCGGCACCCAGAACCTGTTTTTGACAATCACCGGCAACGGCACCCACTGGGCCCAAGGGGAGACGCAATTCCAACTCACCGGCGACGGCATCACCATAAATGGGATGCAGACCACCGCAGTTTCGGCGGTGGTGGACATCTCGATCGCCCCCAACGCCACGCCCGGTGTTCGCTCCATCTATATGGCGACGGAGGGTGAAACCCTGTCCAAGATCGGCAGTTTTGTGGTGACGGGCGGGATTCCGGCCATCACCTGCATTTCCCCACGAACACTGGTGCAGGGCCGGAACGCAGTCAACATGCAGCTCTGCGGCACGCTCACCAACTGGACTCAGGCCACCACGAAACTCACCACTGATTCCGACCTGACCATCGCGTCCGCCACCGTCAACAGCAACACGGCCATCACGACCGTGCTGAACGTGAAGCCGACTGCCACCACCGGCCTGCACACAATCACTGTCCAGACCGGCGCCCAGATTCTGAACGTGAAATTCTACGTGGACGCCGCTCCCACCCCCGTGGCTCCGACCGTGCCCTTTATCCAATACCAGACCGCGAACGGCGCACTGGTGGGACAAACGCTGGACGTGTCGTTCCAAGGCAACGGAACGAAGTGGCAAAGCAACTTGGGAGCCACTCCCACCACAATCGCGTTCGGCCTTGGCATTGCCGTGAACTCGTTCCAGGTCACCGGTTCCACAACGGCGGTCGCCAACATCACTATCGCGCCGACAGCCGGAGTGGGAACACGCACCGTTACTTTCACCACAGGCGTCTCGACGCAGACCACCACATTCTCCGTGAAAGTGGGCACGCCAGTCCTTTCGCTGATTGATCCGGCCACCATCCTCCAGGGCCAGACGCGCGCATTCGAGGTGGTGGGCCAGTTCAGCACCTTCAAACCTGGAACCGTGTTTGCCGCCTGCCCGGGAGTGGCTGTGATTCCGGGTGTTCCTCCCGCCGGGTCCACCGCCGCCACGATCACGCTGTCGGCATCCAGCTTGGCCCAGGTGGGAACCTGCTCGATCTCCGCGACCACTGGTACGGAGGTTGCGACCGGTGTCATCACCATCTCGCCCGGCACCGCCACGATTACGAATGTCACGCCGAACACCCAGCTTCAGGGCAATGTGGTTGCTGTGACACTCAACGGCTTCCGTACGAATTGGGGTGCCGGCACTGCGTTTGACTTCGGCCCCGGGATCGCCGTCGTAGTCAATGCCGTCGCGCAGGCCACTGCATCCCTCACGCTGACGCTCGATCCCCTCGCAACCATCGGCAACCGCACCGTCACGGCCACCACCGGCGGCGAGGTTGCGATCATCGCCAACGGTTTTGTGGTCCAGCCGGGAACGCCGATACTGCTCTCCGTAACCCCCGTCAGCGCGCCCCAGCAGGGATCGTTCACCATGGGTGTGCTCGGCCAGTTCACCGCATTCAATCCGCTTTGGAGGGTGGATATCGGTGCGGCGGGCAATGGTGTCGGCACCGTGAATCCCCCGGCTTCCGTTTCGGCCGGCGCAATTTCGGTGAACGGGTCGGTGGGTGCCATCGCCCCGCTGGGTCTCCGCGACGTGGTGGTCAGCCTCACTGTCGCACCGTTCACAACGCTGACGTTGCCCAACGCCTTCCGGGTGACCGCTGGTCCGGCCGCTTTGTCAGTGACTGCGCCGGTAAACGCCAAACAGGGCGACAACGGCGTCGTCATCGATGTCTTCGGGGCCAATACGAACTTCAATCTTGCGCCTCCGACTGTGGATTTCGGGCCAGGCACCACCGTCACCAAGACCGTCGTCATCTCCTCCACCCATTTGCAGGCGACTGTCAACTTTGCGCCGCTCTCCATGATCGGCAAGCACGATGTTACTGTCGTCACGGGTGGGGAAACCGCGCTTGGCCAAGGCCTCTTCACGGTTGTTGCGAACACTCCCGTGGTTACCTTCGTGAATCCGAATTCCGGTCGCCAGGGCGAAACACTGAATATCCTCGTGACCGGATTCAACTTCACGCCAGCCCTACCCGTCACCTTCAGCGGGGGAGGAATCACGGTCAACAGCGTTACCCCCATCGATGCGACGCATGCCGCGTTCAACATCACCATCGACCCGACGACGCCCGTCGGACCTCGCGACATCACTGTTGCCGGTGTGACGCGGGTTGGCGGGTTTGCCGTCACGTCTGAGGCCGGGACGGGCGGTACCTTCCTCTACACCTCGAATGCCGACAAGAAGTTCGCGGCGTTCATCACCGACAAGGTTTCGGGTGCGCTCACCGCGCTGACCGACGCCCCCTACTCGAACGGGGCCAATGTGCCGAAAACCCTGGTGTTCTCCACCTCCGGGCAGTTCGCCTACGCTCCCGATCCCACCACCTCCACCGTATCCATGTTCAACATGGATGCCGGCAGTGGAACGCTGTCCACTGTACCCGGATCTCCGTTCGCGCTCGGTGTACCCGGAAAGAACATCGTTTTCCATCCCACGGCTGCCTTCGCCTACGTGGTCACCAATACCGGCAATGTTCTGGTTTCCGCTGTTGACCCGATCACGGGGATTCCCGGCACACCGGCTGCGGGCGTGGCCGGAACCGGCATCGCCTTTTCCCCTGATGGCCTGTATGCGTGGGTGCTCAGCGGCAACACGGTTGTCCCGTACACGGTGAACACCGCTACTGGCGCGCTGACTGGAAACGGCGCGGCGCTCCCGGTCGGTACATCGCCCACCGCGATTGCCGTTTCCGCTTCGGGGTCCTTACTTTACGTCGCCAACGGTGTTTCGAACAATGTCTCGGCCTTCCGGGTTTCCGCCGGGGCGCTGACGTTCGTTGGCAACTATGCCACCAGCGCCGGACCGCAATCGCTTGCCATCCTGCCTTCGGAAAGTTTCCTCTACACCGCCAGCAACGGGCCAGCCGGTGGCGTTACCGGCTTCTCCATCGACAAAACTACCGGCGCGCTCACGTCCGTCGGTAACGCCGGAATTCTGACTCCGATGGAATCGGTTGTGTCCGACCCGGCAGGCACCCACCTCTACGCAAGTAGCGCGTCTGCCGGCACGCTCGCCGGGTATTCCATCGGTACCCCGGGGACGCTGTCCTCTGTCGCCACGCCATACGTGGTTGGCAACGGTCCCGCATCGGTCTCCGTGGGGGTCGTGGGGAGCGTCTTAAACGGAATTTATCCCTCTTCCGGCTTGCCCGGCAACCTGGACATCACGGTTGTCGGCCACAACACCCATTTCAAGGCTGGATTGACCACCTTGGACCTCGGTCCCGGCATCGTTGTGAGCAATATTCGCGAGGTCAATCCCACATTCCTGCGGGCGACGCTGACGCTTTCCGCTGCCGGTCCTTTCACTAACAGGAATCTGACGGTAACCACGAACGGCGAAGTGGCACATGCCCTGCGGGCTTCTGGGCTGAAGGCGAATGCGGCATCGAGCGCGCCAAACGAGGTCCAGCTACTGGCCAATGCCTTCACCTTGCTGGCCCCGCCCGCCACGCTTACGCAGATTTCACCGAATTCGGTGGTTGCCGGGAGTAACAACGTCAACATCACCATCACCGGCCAGTACAGCAACTTCACCTCCGGCGTGAGTGCGGTCAACCTGGGTAGCGGCATTACCGTCAACAGCATAGCGGTGAATTCGGCGACTTCGGTCACTGTGAACATCACGGTGGGTGCTGCGGCCCCGGGGGCGGCTTCGATCTCGGTGACCGATGCAACCGACGGCACCATCACGGCCAACCTGCCGTTCACGGTGGTTCCAGCGGTGAAGACCCTTTCGGTGAGTCCGAGCTCGGTCTCCTTCCCCACCACCAACGTGGCGACAACCGCCGCCGCAATTGCGGTCACTGTAACCAATACCGGAAATGCTCCGGTCACCTTCGGGAGCAGTACGTTCAGTGGTCCACACACCGCCGACTTTGCGTCCACCCGGACGTGTGGCGCGACTTTGGCAGTAGCCGCCAGTTGCGATATCACTTTCACATTCACTCCAGGCTTGGCCGGACCTCGCACGGCGACCTACAATCTGTTGTCCGACGCCAGTGTCAGTCCCCAGGCCATCCTGCTCAACGGTATTGGCCGGACTGTGGTGAGAACGCTGTCGTTCAACGTCAGCAACCTTAACTTCGGCACCCTGAACACCGGAACCGCCAGTTCCGCGCAGGCCGTCACGGTCACAAATACAGGAAATGTGCCAGTCAACATCACGGGGGTCACTCTGGGAGGGTCCAATCCAGCGGAGTTCGGCATCGGTACGAACAACTGCTCCACACTGGCGGTCGGTGCGGCGTGCACGGTCTCCGTGACTTTCACGCCCATCGCAAACGGCTCGCGCTCGGCCAACCTGCAGTTCGCCGATGACGCGACGGGCAATCCGCACTCCGTCCTTTTGACGGGCACGGGCCAGTCGGCGACGCAGAACCTGACGTTCTCGCCAGCGACCCTTGTTTACACCGTGGTTACCGTGGGCTCCCAGTCCACCAGCGGTGTGCAGATCCAGAATGTCGGGACCGCGCCGGTGACCATTTCGGGGGTCCAGATCACGGGACCGGCGGCTTCCGATTTCTCCGTGGTGTCCAACAATTGCACCACGTTGACCCAAAATGCCGGGTGCAGCGTCGCCATCACCTTCTCGGCGTCCGCTGCGGGACCCAGGGCCGCGAATGTTCAAATCAACGACAACGCCCCGGGCAGTCCGCACAACGTGCCGTTGCTTGGCACCGGACAGACGGCCACCCAGGTGATCTCGCAATCCACCACCGATGTCGTTTTCCCAGCGACTCCGGTCGGCGGAACGGCTACCGGTTCGTTCACTCTCAGCAGCCTCGGGACCGGAACCGCAACCCTCGCGGCACCGGTGCTGGCGGGAGCCAATCCGGGTGACTTCGGAATTACGGGCAATTCCTGTCCGGTTGGGGCCTTTGCCTCCGGTGGTTCCTGCACCGTTACGCTGTCTTTCCATCCCACTGCGTCCGGTGTCCGGACTGCCACCGTCACGGTAAACGACAACACTCCGCAAGGTTCCCACGTGGTCACCCTGACCGGAACCGGTGCCACCATTACCCGGATTCTGTCGCTTTCCCCGGCCAGCCTCACTTTCCCGGTAACCCTCGTGGGTGCCACGTCGAACCTCGGCATCACCGCCACCAGCCTTGGAACCGGCCCTGTAACCTTCTCCGGGACCGCCGTTTCCGGGACAAATGCTGGCGACTTCAGCGTCTACCAGAACAACTGTTCCGGTCCCATCGTTCCCTCGTCCAGTTGTGGCACCTATGTGGCCTTTACTCCGACAGCCACGGGTGTCCGTACCGCCGTCCTGACCTTGCAGGATGACGCGACCGGGGGACCCCATGCAATCCAGCTGGTTGGAACTGCCGCCGCCGTCACCCAGATTGTTTCGCAATCCACCACCAACCTCACATTCCCCAGTACCAATGTGGGCGTGGCCGCGACTGCATCCTTTACGCTCACCAACCTCGGAACAGGTCCGGTGAATTTCACCAGCACTGCTCTGGCGGGTACCAACGCCGGGGACTTTTCGGTGTCGCAAAATACCTGCAATATCGCGCTCTATCCGGGCAATGCATGCACAGTGCTTGTCGCCTTTACTCCTGCCGCAGCGGGGATCCGCACCGCCACGGTTACGGTTGCCGATGGTTCCGGCACCCACGTGGTCCAATTGACAGGCACCGCGCAGGCCGTCACCAAGACGCTTTCGTTCTACCCCGGCACCGTCTCTTTTGGAACCGTCACGGTGGGCAACAGCACAAACAGCTCGTTCTTCGTCTTCAATCTCGGGACCGGGGCGGCGACCATCAGTAGCTACTCGGTTGGTGGTACCAACTCATCGGACTTCACGGTCTACCAGAACGGCTGTCCGATGTCTCCAGCAACGTTGCTGCCCGGCGGCAGTTGCGGGATCGCGGTCAATTTCGGCCCGTCGGCACCCGGTGTCCGCACCGCGACCGTCACGCTGACCGATGACGCCACCGGCAGTCCGCAGGTCGTCACCTTGGTCGGGTACGGACAAGCCGCCGTGCAGACGCTCAGCTTCAGCGCGGCCACCATCGACCTCGGGGTCCAGCCCATCGGTTCCGCCTCGGGAGTCTCCAGCGTACTTCTCACGAATAGCGGTGTGGCTCCGGTGACTTTCACCTCGACCAGTATCACCGGGGCCAATTCGGCGGATTTCGCAATCACGCAGAACGGCTGTCCGCAGATTCTCTCTCTGGGCACAAGTTGCTACGTGTTTGTGAATTTCACGCCATCCTCGGTGGGTGTCCGCAGTGCCGCGCTCCAATTTGCCGATTCGACCGCCGACAGCCCGCACTTGGTGGCCCTCTCCGGCTTGGGCGCGACCGTTGTCCAGACGATCTCGGTGTCGCCCCAGACCTTGGTATTCCCGGCCCAGCCGCTCAACACGGGCTCGCAAGCCGTCTACACCATCGCCACCAACACGGGCGATGCCCCCGTAACTTTCTCCGGTGCGTCCATCATCGGCACGAACGCCTCTGAGTTCGCCCTAACCGCCAACTCTTGCGGCGCGACGCCGCAAGTCGCTGGCGGGACCTGTACAGTCTTCGTCCAGTTCACGCCAGGCGGATTGGGCATTCGGACGGCAACCTTGCAGCTGGCAAGCAACGCCGCCGATAGTCCGGTGAGCCTGGCGCTGTTCGGCACAGGCGTTCCAGCCGTGTCGTCCCTTGTGTTCTCGCCCGCCAGTTTCGATTTCGGCACGATTGTCTCGGGTACGTCGGTCTCGGGCACGACCCTCAGTCCGCTGAACTTCAGCATTTCCAACAACGGCTCCACGCCGGTCAACATCACCGGGATCTCAGTGGTGGGTCCGAACGCGTCCGAGTTCACCCTTGGCACGCCTTCATGTCCCTCCACCCTGGCCACGGGCGGCGTCTGCTTCCAAACTGTGGGATTCGCGCCGACCGGTCTCGGACAGAAGGTTGCCGCACTCCAAATCGCCGGAGACGGGGCGGGGAACCCCTACCTCGCCGGAGTCACAGGCCTCGGTGCCCAGAGCACCCAGGTGATCGCCATGTCGTCAGTGGCGCTCGATTTCGGCATACGGAACGCCGGGACCACCTCGACCCAGCAGACATTGACTCTCATCAACACCGGGACTGCCACAACGTCCCTCACCGGGTTCACCTTCGCGGGCTCAAATCCGGGCGATTTCGCAATCGTCAACAACCAATGCGGTGCCACCCTTGTACCGGGTGCCCAGTGCAGCATTGCGTTGAACTTTACGCCGTCCGGTTCGGGTGTGCGGTCCGCGTCCTTCCAGATCTCCGACACCGCATCCGGCAGCCCGCAAACGGTCCTCCTTTCCGGCAGCGGCCAAACCGCTTCGAAGGTGCTGGCCGTTACCACCCCGGTACTGTCGTTCGCTGGACAACTGGTGGGCGGCACATCAACTGGCCAGAATGCCATTGTGTTCGGCAATGGTACAGCAACGGTCAACCTGTCCGGCTACACAATCACTGGCACCAATGCCGTCGATTTCGCCATCAGTCTGAATCAATGCGCCGTCGGTTATTTGGACAGTCTCCAGCCGGGTTCCAACTGCTACGTCCAGATTGTCTTCACTCCGTCTGCAACCGGGGTGCGCTCAGCCACGCTGACCTTTGTCGATGACGCTGCGGGTGGAACGCATACCGTCAGCCTGTCCGGCTATGGCTTGGATTCCAGCGTGTCCGGCAGATCCCTGGTGGTCACTACTCCGGCGCTGGCATTCCCGGCCGTCAACGTCGGAAGCACGCTGGCCGGACAGTACGCCTATGTCGCCAGCACCGGTCCCGCGCCGGTTGCCTTCACGGGCTACACGATCACCGGGGCGAACGCATCGGACTTTGCCATCTTCACCAACGGGTGTACCCTGTACAGCCTCGACACGCTCGTCCCGTCCAATAGCTGCTGGGTCCAGATTTCGTTCAATCCAACGGCTGCGGGTGTCCGTACGGCAACGCTGAACTTCGGCAGCGACGCCGTGGGCGGTCCGCACACGGTCGCCCTGACCGGTGTGGGCCAGGACGGGTCGGCAGCCGGCAAGATGCTGGTGGTTGCCACGCCCGCACTCGCCTTCGGGAACCAGAACCTCGGGACTTCAGCCTCGGGCCAGTACATTTACCTGAACAGCGTGGGGACGGCCCCGGTCGCCTTCTCGGCTTACTCCATTACCGGGGGCAACGCCTCCGATTTCACCATTACCGCGAACAACTGCCAAAGCGGGTACACCAACCGGCTGCCTCAAAACGCCAGTTGCTGGGTGCAGGTTTCATTCACGCCCTCGGCCGCCGGAATCCGCACGGCCAACCTAACAATCGCGGACGACGCTCCTGGAGGACCGCACACGGTGGCTCTCTCGGGCGTCGGACAGGATTCCTCCGCCGCCACGAAGAATCTGGTGGTCACCACGCCGTTCCTCGCTTTTGGTGCCCAGGTGGATGGCACTGCTGCAACGCAAACGGTCAGCGTCTCCAGCATCGGCATCGCTCCCGTCGTGTTTTCGAGCTACACCGTGAGCGGCGTCAACGCGGCGGACTTCGCCATTACCTACAACAACTGCCACACCGGCTATCTGGATCAGCTGGGCCAAGGTTCGTCCTGCCAAGTCCAGATCACGTTCACGCCCTCCGCGCCCGGCGTCCGCACCGCAATGCTGAATTTTGCCGACGACGCCGGAGCCAGTCCCCACACCGTCAGCCTCAGCGGTGTTGGACAGGATTCCACCGTTTCCGGCAAGAGCCTGGTGGTTGCAACACCGGTTCTCGCCTTCGGTGCCCAGAACATCGCGACAACCAGCGGTAGCCAGTCCGTGTACGTCACCAGCACTGGTACGGCTCCGGTGGCGTTTTCCAGCTACACCATCATGGGTGCCAACGCGGCGGATTTTGCCGTATCCTCCAGCTATTGCCGCAGTGCCTACAACGACCGACTTCCGGCCAACACCGGTTGCTACGTGGGCATCACATTCTCGCCTTCGGCCGAGGGGGTCCGGACGGCGACGCTGAACTTTAACGACGACGCGACAGGTAGCCCGCATACAGCCCTACTAACCGGTTACGGCCAGGTTGTCACCACCAGTCTGGTCGCAGCTACAACATCCATCAGCTTTCCAGCGCAGACCGTCGGAACCACCAGTTCCCTCGGAATTGCCTACGTCCAAAACACCGGCACCGGCCCCGTCAGTTTCACTGATTACACCGTGACCGGAACCAATGCAGGCGATTTCCGCATTGTGTCCAACCAGTGCCACGACGGCTATACGGACCGGTTGACCCCCGGCAATTCGTGTTCGGTCGGGGTCACATTCTCCCCCACCGCGGTCGGCACCCGCACCGCGACCCTGCAATTCGCAAGCAATGCGGTGGGCAGCCCGCAGTCTGTAACTCTCTCCGGGGTGGGGCAATAGCATGGCGCTCCTGGCCCCAAAAGCGCCCGCCGCTACAATGGTCTCGATCATGACGCCGCCCATCATGACAGGACCGAAAGCACACGAGGCCTTCCACCCGGAAAACCTGAACGAAGTCACGCCCTTGCTCTACAAGGAGTTGCGCCGCATCGCCGGATTGCAACTCCGGCGTGAGAATCCGAGCCACACCCTGCAGCCCACCGCCCTCGTCCACGAGGCTTGGATCCGCTTGGCGGGCAACTCCCAGTTGTTTGTTGGGAACCGGCTCCAGTTTCTCTCCCTGGCATCGGAAGTCATGCGGCACATTCTGGTGGACCACGCCCGCCGCCGCGCTGCGGGGAAGCGGGATGCAGGCATCCGCGTCACACTCAGCCAGGGCTTGGATGTCGCTGCGTCGGCCACAGCCGAGGTCCTCTCGGATGCACTTGAAGCCCTGCGGAAGCTCGACCCCCGAAAAGCACGCCTCATCGGACTCCGTTTTTTCGGCGGGTTGACGGGCAACGAAATGGCCGAAGTCACGGGCCTCTCTGCGTCTACCGTGGCCCGCGAACTCCGGATGGCCGAGGCCTGGCTGCACCGCGAAATCACTTCCGCGGACGCTGCGAGGGCCGCGACACCATGACCACTCCCACCGGAGGCCTTCCAGAAGGCTCGGACCGTTGGCACCTCGTGGAGGAACTCTTCCAGCACGCGGCCGATTTGCCGGATGCCGAACGTATTCCCTGGCTTCGCGGGACCTGCGGCCCGAATCGGGAACTCTTTGACGAAGTCGCGTCGCTTCTGGAGCATGCGGCTCTTGCTGCGACGGGCCTGCCCCGCGCGATGGGGGCGGTTGTCGGTGAAATCGAGGGCTCGGCACCATCCAGATCCGGTGCCGACACCGATGCCGGCACCCTGATAGGACCGTTCCATTTGGTGAAGGAAATCGGCCGGGGCGGCATGGGGACTGTGTATCTCGGTTTCCGCACGGGTGACGAGTTCCGGCAATCGGTGGCCGTAAAGCTTGTGAGCCGGGGAATGGATTCCGACGCCATCCTCGGACGCTTCCGCAATGAGCGCCGCATCCTTGCCGCGCTCGAGCACCCCAACATTGCGCGCCTCTTCGATGGCGGTTCCACCAAGGATGGACGACCCTACTTCGTCATGGAGTACATCGAAGGCCTGCCGGTCAACGAGTACTGCCGTCGACACGCCACCGATGTCGCAACCCGCCTCCAGATCTTTCTGGATATCTGTGCCGCCGTGGAACACGCCCACCGCCGCATGGTCATCCACCGCGACATCAAGCCCA
>CAIYDY010000048.1 GCA_903925015.1 uncultured Acidobacteriia bacterium | reverse complement strand
TGTCGTCGACCGGGTGTCTCTCCCAGAACGTGACGAGATCCATGCCCAACCGATGCTTCGACTCACGTTCTAGCTCTTGGCGGAACCAATTCAGCACAATTTCATGATCACCAGGTTGGGGGTTGCTCGTTAGCAGCGCAGTCGAGAGTCCCCGGTTGTGCCGGCCTTGCCGAATAATTTGGAAAGCCAGTGCACGCACATCGGAACTGGGAAGATGGCTAAGCACCCTTGTTGCGCTCCAAGCAATCTGTGCGTCGTCGCCGGTGGCCAGTTTAAAAAGGTAAGACGGATCGAGTGGAAATTGTTTGATCTCAAAAATCGAAAGGTGGGCCCGGAGAGCTGCTGGTTCTGTAGCCAACAACAGGCCCTGTGAGGCCCGCATCAGTTCTGTTACGCTTCCGACACCATACGCCCACCTGCGGTAAGTGCCTATTTGGCTAAAAGGAAAGGCCGCAATTAGTTGGTCATAGGAAAGTTGGGCCACTTCGGATCGCCGACTGGCGGTAGGTGAATCCACCTCCGCGATTTCGAGAGCCTGGGAGCGAAACCGTGCAATACCGGGACTTCCAGAGCTCGCAACACGCAGAGATTCGTCGAGCGCGGACTGACCGAATTGATCGCGCGCCAACTCCAACAGCCAATCGAAAGACGACGAACTTTCGGCCAAGGAGCCGAACTGCTCCGCCACAAACAGGAAGCCGTCGATTCCATCAAGGTCCAGCAAGCAGGCAGCTACGTGGCCGCCGAACTCAGGACCCGGCAGGAATGCCCTGTACATAGCGGTCCTTGCTGCTGCGTTCCCATCGGCCGCAAGGTGCAGAGCCAACCGAAAGCGCAGGACGGTGTCCAATGTATCCCCGCCGCCGGGCAAAGAGTCTATGATTTCGCGCTCAAAATGTGAGCGGTCGGGCAGACTGTTCAAGAGATCATAGACGTACTGTACCCGGGTGCCGTCAACGCTGAAGTCGAACCCGGACCACACCAGGCACGCATCACGGATTTCGGTTTCAAGGCCATTGGCCCCATTCTGCCGGACGTGCAAGATCGCACGTCCCAGTCCCAACTGCAAGAGCCTCCTAAACTCAGCGCCCTCCATGTCGGCACCATCGGTCCAACGCCGCTACAAACGGCAAATCAGCAATTCGCGTTCGTACACGATCTCCGGAGGCAGGTGGTCGTGGAGGTCGATGAACAGTTCCTCGTGCCCGATCACTTCCTTGCGCCAGTCGTCGTTGTCGAAGGCCTGCAACTGGTCGAACTTCTCCTGCGGGAAGTCCATGCCGCGCCATTCGATGTCGGCATAGCCGGGCATCCAGCCAATGGGGGTTTCGCGTCCGGCGGCGCGGCCCTTGGACCGGTCAACGATCCACTTCAGCACGCGCATGTTTTCGCGGAAGCCGGGCCAGACGAACTGGCCGTCCTTGTCCTTACGGAACCAGTTGACGTGGAAGATGCGGGGTGTCTCTGTCAAGCGGCGCTGGACTTTCAGCCAGTGGCGGAAGTAGTCGCCCATGTGGTAGCCGCAGAACGGAAGCATCGCCATGGGGTCGCGCCGGACCTTACCCACCGCCCCCGCTGCCGCAGCAGTGGTTTCGGAGCCCATGGTGGCACCGGTGTAGACACCCGCGCTCCAGTTGAAGGCCTGGAAAACCAGGGGCATGGTGGTGGCGCGGCGGCCGCCGAAGATAATGGCGGAAATCGGTACGCCATTGGGGGATTCCCAATCCTTGTCGATGGTGGGGCACTGCGACGCGGGAGCGGTGAAACGCGAATTCGGGTGGGCCGCCTTGACGCCCTTCTTGCCGTCCTCCGGGGTCCACGGGTTGCCCTGCCAGTCGGTCAGATTGGCGGGCGGAACATCGGTCATGCCCTCCCACCACACGCCGCCCTCAGGTGTGAGAGCCACGTTGGTGAAGATCGAATTCCGCGCCAGCGTCTTCATGGCGTTGGGGTTGGTCTTCATCGACGTGCCTGGGGCCACGCCGAAGAAGCCCGCCTCGGGATTGATGGCGCGCAGACGACCGGTGGAATCGGCCTTGATCCAGGCTATGTCGTCGCCGACCGTCCAGACCTTCCAGCCCTCAAACCCGTCGGGCGGAATCAGCATGGCGAAGTTGGTCTTGCCGCAGGCCGAGGGGAACGCGGCCGCCACATAGGTCTTCTCGCCCTCGGGGTTTTCGACGCCCAGGATGAGCATGTGCTCGGCCAGCCAGCCCTCGTCGCGGGCAATGTTGGAGGCGATGCGGAGCGCGAAGCATTTCTTGCCCAGCAGGGCGTTGCCGCCGTAGCCGGAACCGTAGGACCAGATTTCGCGCGTTTCCGGGAAGTGGACGATGTACTTTTCCTTGTTGCAAGGCCAAGCCACATCCTGCTGGCCGGGTGCGAGCGGCGCGCCAACCGTGTGCATGCACGGCACCACGCGCTTCAAGTCCTTGTCGATTTCGCGGAAGACGTCCAGACCGATGCGGGCCATGATCCGCATATTCACAACGACGTACGGGGAATCCGTCAGCTGCACGCCAATCTGCGACATGGGCGAATCGATCGGGCCCATGCTGTAGGCGAGCACGTACATGGTGCGTCCGCGCATGGAGCCGTCGAACAGGCCCTTGAGCTTCTTGCGCATTTCAAACGGGTTGACCCAGTTGTTGGTGGGACCGGCGGCGTCGCGGGAGAGCGAACAGATGTAGGTGCGGTCCTCGACGCGGGCAACGTCGTCCTTGTCGGAACGCGCGTAGTAGCAGCCGGGCCAAAGTTCCTGGTTGAGCTTGATGAACGTGCCGCCTGCCACCATTTCGGAGCAGAGCGCGTCGTTTTCCCCTTGGGAGCCGTCCACCCAGTGGATTCTGTCCGGCTGGGTAAGCTTTGCCATCTTCTCCACCCACTTGCGCAAGTGGGTATTCTTGCTGAGCGGCTGGGTCAGGTCTCTGGATTCAAAATCGGTTGGAGGCATGGTTGACGGCGCGGTCCTAGGTCGGATGTTTCCAAAATAGCAGGAGACACGAGCCGGACCGGACCGCGCCGTCGTGCAGCCCTACCCGACAGGTGGACGCGCGGGTGGGCGGACGGGTGCCTTGCAGCAGTCGATCGCACAGCTGGCGACCGGCCCGGTCAGCGCAGCCGTCACCAGCTCCCGGATCGCCGAAACAAACGCAGGGTGGGTCCCGGCAGTTCCGGCGCGCACAAATTCGATCCCGCGTTCGGCGGCGGCCTCGGCGGCCTCTGTGTCGAGATCGTACATGACTTCCATGTGGTCGGACAGGAAGCCGACGGGCACAACGACCAGCTTCTTCGCTTCTGTACCGCGGACGTAATCAACGATGTCGGGTTCCAGCCACGGCTGGGTCGCGGGGCCGCTGCGGCTCTGGTAGACCAGCACGGGCTCGGGAAGGCCCAAGGCCTGGTTGACCATGGCGCAGACTCCGAGGAGCTGTCGCTCGTATGGACTCGACTGGGCCATCGACACGGGAATACTGTGCGCGGTGTAGACGACATCGGCACCGGGAAGCTTTTCCAGCGCCTCGCGGACGCGGTCCGTGACGGCGGCCACAAAGCCTGGGTGGTTCCAGAACGGCGGCAGCTTGTGGACCGTCGGCGCCCCTTCGCCGACGGCGGCGCGGGCGCGTTCCAGATCCTCGCGGTATTGGCGGCACCCGGAATAGGAGCCAAAAGCGGAGGTGGCGACGGCGACAGCGTTCTTCACACCGTCGTCGCGCATCTTGGCAAGGGTGTCCGCAAGCATGGGGGCCCAGTTGCGGTTGCCCCAGTAGATCGGCAGATCCAGATTTTGGGACGCGAAGTCTGCCGTGAGCGCTGCTAGCAGCTCGCGGCACTGCCCGTTGATCGGACTCGCGCCCCCGAAATGGTAATAATGCTCGGCAACCTCCAGCATTCTTTCGCGGGGCACGTTCTTGCCGCGAAGCACGTTTTCGAGGAAAGGAATGACGTCCTCGTTCTTTTCCGGCCCTCCGAATGAGATGAGCAGGAAGGCGTCGAACTGGTTAGGCATGGTTCTCCATGGGGGAAGTTTCCACAAAGGCATAGGGGCGGACGGGAGATCCCGTACCACCCCGAATTTTCAAAGGCACCGCCACAAACAGGAACTCGGTGGCTCCCGAGGCCGAAAGCTCCTCGAGGTTGAGGCACTCCACAATATGGATGCCGGATTCGACCAACAGATGTACGTGGACCGACATTTCCGGGCTGGGAGTGAATTCGAACGGCGCGGTGTCGCTCCCGGCGGCAAAGACTCCTTTGCCGCTCAACCATTTGGCTGCGTCCAAGGCGGGCCCGGGGCTGTTGACCTGTGAGATGAACTGTGCCGGATCGTCCCAGTACTGCCCCCAACCGGTTCGGATCAGCGCGACGCCACCGGGACGCAAAGTTACGCCGCAAGCCTCCAAATGACCGGGCAGCACGACAAAATCCTTCGGGAGGACGGGCAGGCCGACCAGCTTCGGGATATCGAAGAGGACTCCGCGCCGGAGGATCGGCGCGATGGTGTCGACAGTATGGTGGACAATGCCGGCCGCGTAACTCTGGCTGGACGCGTCCTCGCCGCCGAACATCCTGCCGCAGCAGGAAAAATGGCACAGGGCGTCGATATGCGTTCCCGTGTGTGCACCGAGCGCCAAACCTTCGGATGCCGAACTGGCACCGCCGGGGAGGACGTAATCGCCATGTTTCTTGTTGAGGCCGTAGAGGAACGGCGGATGCGCCGGGTGGTGCGGAATTCCGGTGTAGTAGGGTTGGGCGAGGTCGATCGCCCTGCAACGGCTCAGGCCATGGAGCAGGGACTCGACGATTGGTGTGGTGCCGGACACAACTCCAGTGTAGAGTCGCGGGTGTCTAGGTGCCGGCTGCGTCGGTGGACGGCTGGCAGGTGGACTGTTGCTTTGCCTTCCAGCGGCGGATTCCCTTGGCCCCGAGAATCATGGCACCAATCGCCATCATTCCCGCGGAAGCGGGCTCCGGAATGGCGTCCGACGGCCAGTCGCCCATGGCGATCTGTTGGCCATTCGGTTCGTAGGCATACCTGATAATCTGGACGGCAACATTTTCCGGATTGGTCTGCTGAATCAGGCTCGCTTCGATCCATCCGTAGGTCCAGCGATTCGACTGGGTGGAGTCCTTGAACCGGAACGGAAAATACTTGTTGGAGTAGGTGGTTGCGAAGGCGAAGCTGGTGTAGTGGAGCACCTTCGTCGAGTAGATGTTGCTGAACGTCTTCCCGCCGTTGCTGGTGGAGAAGCTCGCTTGGCTGACGACGGTCCGAACAGTGCGGAAACCCTTTCGGACACCGCCCAGCGTCCCTAGATAGAGCGAGTTCTGGCCGAAGGAGTTCCAGCGGACACCCGGCGCACCACTTGCGGCATCGAAAAAGCCGGTACGGACAGCGGATTGGACTTGGGCGTAGGAGCGCGCCGACAATTGCCCGCCCTTAACGCTGTGAATTTGGACAACACCGGCAGTTGCCCCGTTGCTGCCGCTGTATACGGCCTGCACAGTCAATCCATTGATGCCGGGGAGGGAGAGGACGAACGGCGCGGACGTGATCCCGTTCGTAATGGATATAGTTTGGTCGACGGTAAACTTCAGCGCCTTCGCGTCGGAAGCTGCCACAAGGGTCGCCCCAACAGCGGCCAGCGAGCGGAGGATCTTCTCAGTGTCGAACTGGTTGCGCTGGTATACCATCTCTGCCTCTAGTCTGGACTATTCCTGCTTGAATGCCAAGCCCGTGAGTAATAGTACTACCCTGTGGAGCCTTGCTTGGCCAAAATGGCGGTAAGATGGAGGTGATGGTGAAGAGCATCGTTTCGATGAAAGGCGTCGGCGCAGTGCTTGCTTTCTGGGGAGCTCTAGGGGGCGGTTCGGGCCGGATCGATTTCGATGGGCTGCGCGCGGGTGCCACCCCCCCGAATTGGGTGATCGAACGTGCCCGGGTGCAAGTAAAGCTGGACCCCACGGCTCCCAGCCAGCCCAATGTCCTCCAACTAACACCGGAGCAACAGGGTAAAGACGGCTCTTCCCTGGCGTTGTTCAACCCCGTGGTGTGCCGCGATGGCGACGTAACGGTGAAGTTCCGGATGGGTTCCGGGCCCAGCGCGAAGGGCGCGGGCATCGTGTGGCGCTACCGGGACGCGGACAACTACTACCTGCTCGACTTCAGTGCGGACCGCAAAGATATCCAGTTGATCCGGGTCAAGGACGGCGTGGCTCTACCTTTGCGCATTTCAGGCACAAAGGTGGGTGCCACCGGCGTTTTCCATGATCTGAAGGCTGGCCAATGGTACGTGGCCCGTGTTATCTTCCGGGGCGACTCGATACGAGTGATGCTGGGAAACCGGAAGCTTTTCGAGGCTTGGGACTCGGGTCTGCAGGTTGCCGGTCGCTCCGGTGTTTCCAGCCGGGGCGGCAACGGAGTTTCCTTCGACGATTTCCGCATAGAAAAGCACAGCTAGTGTAATAATCGGGTCCCTGTACCGTCCTGCTTGATGAAGGAAGGACTTAGATTCCATGCGACACTCAGCCACACACACAGCCGTAATCGCCTCAGCCCTGATTGTAGGGGCAACGATGGCGGCTGCAACCGGAACAGCCTCGGCGGCCGACCCCCAGCTTCTCAACCTAGTGATGCCGGATGCCCAGGTCATGGCCGGGTTGAACGTCACCACAGCCAAGATCAGCCCGTTCGGGCAGTTTCTGCTCAGCCGGATTTCATCTGCGAGCGTGACCGGAACAGATCCGGGGCTTCAGAAATTCATCGAGGAGACCGGGTTTGATCCGCGCGAGGATGTCACCGAGGTCCTGATGGCGTCCGTTGGCGGCAAGGCCAATCCGGGCGGCCTGGTTTTGGCCAAGGGCATCTTCAACGTCGCCAAGATGGTGGACGCGGTAAAGGCCCAGGGGAAGGGCACGGCAGTGAGCACCTATGCCGGGGCGACGCTGTTCACGGCCGTGGCACCGGAAAACGCGCCGGACGCAGCGAAACAGACGGCCCACGCTCTGGCACTTATTGGCACTTCCATTGCCGTGGCGGGTGATCTGCCATCGGTACAAGCCGCGCTCGACCGTTCGAGGCAGGTGAATTCCATCAGCCCGGCCTTGGCCACCAAGGTCCAGGCGTTGGGCTCAACCACAGATGCGTGGACCGTGAGCATGGCGTCGCTGGCGTCACTGATCCCGTCCGATCTCGGAGGCAAGGGAGCGGGTGCGGCCCAGCCACTCCAGATGGTGAAGAATGTGGTCTCATCCAGTGGCGGCGTCAAGTTCGGGAGCGATATCCAAATCACCGGCCAAGCCGTGGCCACCGATGCGCCGAGTGCCAAGGCGATGGCCGATTTGGTGCGGATGGTGGGCGCGCTGGTCACGATGGGTGCGGCCCAGGATCCGCAAATCGGTGCAGCCGCGCAATTGATCCAAAACCTGAAGGTCGCCGAGGACGGAGCCACGGTAAACCTGTCCCTGACAGTACCGGAATCGCAGGTGGAAACCTTGATTCAAGCGACCACCAGCTCCAAGGCTAAACCGGAAGCCATCCGCAAGATGTAGTTCCGATCGATGCGTTCGGTGTGTAGTTTCTATCGACGAAGGTCCCGACCAGGGCCTTCGTCGTTTTCAATTGCTATTCGTGCGCTACCCTAACACACATGCGGAAGCTTGCGGCATCTCTACTTGTCTACCAGATCCTGTTCTGCCCAATAGCGGCGATTGCGCAAAGTGCGCCCGTCAAATTCACGGCTGCCGATTACGCGCGCGCCGAAAAATTCATGTCGTACAACACGGCCCCGTTGCTGCTGAACAACTCGCCGGGGGGCTTGGGCGCTGGGATCCGCGCCACGTGGGTGGACGGCGAACGCCTCTGGTACAAGGTGAACCGCGCGAATGGCACGGAATTCGTCGTCGTCGATCCGCAGAAGGGCTCCAAGAGTGCAGCCTTCGACCATACGAAACTGGCCGCCGGACTGTCCACCGTTGCTGGAACAAAGTACGACGGAGCCAAACTCCCCTTCGACACCTTGGACTTCCCCGCCCCGGGGTCGGTCTCGTTTGCGGTCTCGGGAAAGTCCTACATTTGCGCACTCGATTCCTACGTCTGCGCCGTCGGTGGGACCGCGGCAACCGCAGGTCCAGGCAGAGCCGGTGGACGGGGTGGACGCGGCGGTGGTGCCGCAGCAGGCAAGCAATCGCCGGACAAGAAGAAGACTGCCTTCATCCGCGACTACAACCTCTGGGTCCGCGATGTCGCAACCGGTGAAACCACACAGCTGACCACCGACGGGGTGAAGGATTTCGGCTACGCCACCGACAACGCCGGTTGGAAGAAGACCGACAATCCGGTGTTGATGTGGTCGCCCGATTCCAAGAGGATCGCCACATTCCAGCAGGACGAACGCAAGACGGGAGAAATGTATCTCGTCAACACATCCGTCGGCCACCCAAAGTTGGAGGCGTGGAAGTACCCGCTTCCCGGCGATGAGAACGTCACCATGATCCAGAGGGTGGTTATCGACGTCGAGACCAAGAAGGTTACCCGGTTCCAGATGGAGCCGGACCAGCACCGGTCCACGCTGTGCGACGACATCACATGCCGTGGAAACGATTGGACGGACGTCCAGTGGAGTCCCGACGGCGGCAAGGTGGCCTTTGTTTCCACATCCCGGGACCATAAGCAGGCGCGCCTCCGAGAGGCCGACGCCACCACCGGCACCATCCGCGAGGTCAACGAGGAGGCCGTGGAAACCCAGTACGAATCCGGCGACGGCAAATCGAACTGGCAGGTATTCTACGGAACCAACGAGTACATCTGGTATTCGGAAAAGAGCGGCTGGGGGCATCTGTACCTGGGCGACTGGAAGACGGGCAAAATCCGCGCCCAGATTACTTCCGGCGACTGGCTGGTCCGCCAAGTGGTGCGCGTCGATGAGAAGGAGCGGGTGATTTACTTCCTCGGCGCTGGCCGAGAAAAAGGGCGGGACCCGTACTTCACCCACCTGTACAGGATCGGCATGGACGGCAAAGGCCTGATGCTGCTCACGCCCGAGGATGCCAACCACGATGCAGTGTGGTCGCCATCGGGCAAGTGGTTCGTCGACAATTACTCGAAACCGGACGCCCCACCGGCCAGCGTCGTCCGCGACAACACCGGACGTCTGGTGGCAACCTTGGAGCGCACCGATGTCTCCAAACTAGTAAGTGCGGGCTGGAAGGCACCGCTGCCGATCACGGTCAAGGCTCGCGATGGCGTAACCGATCTCTACGGGCTCTTATATTCGCCCACCAAAATCCAACCGGGACAGAAGTATCCAATCGTGAACCACATCTATCCGGGTCCGCAGTCCGGAAGCGTAGGCAGCAGGAGCTTTTCGGCATCGCGGGGCGATGCCCAGGCGCTGGCGGAGCTCGGATTCGTCGTGGTGGAGATCGACGGTATGGGAAATCCCACGCGGTCGAAGAAATTCCATGATTTCTACTACGCCAACATGGGCGACAATACCCTGCCCGACCAAATCGCGGGCATGAAACAACTGGCTGCGCGTTTTTCATTCATCGATCTGGAGCGTGCCGGGATCTACGGCCACTCCGGCGGCGGATTTGCGACCGCCGACGCGATGTTCCGTTATCCGGATTTCTTCAAAGTCGGCATCTCCGAGGCGGGCAACCACGACAACCGCAACTACGAGGACGATTGGGGCGAGCGCTACGCAGGCTTGCTGAAGAAGAACGCGGATGGGACCACCAACTACGACGACCAGGCCAACCAGAGCCTCGCCAAGAACCTCAAAGGCAAGCTGATGCTGGCCCACGGCACCATGGACAACAACGTGCCGCCATACAACACGCTCCTGGTAGTCAATGAATTGATCAAGGCAAACAAAGATTTCGATTTGATCATGTTGCCCAATCGCGGCCACGGATTCGGCAATGAGCCATACATGGTCCGCCGTCGCTGGGACTACTTCGTGCGCTATCTGCTTGGTGGTGAACCACCTGTGGGGTATGAACTGCGGGCACCGGAAGCCCGTCCGGGGGGCTTCTAACCGAGTACCGAATCTGCTATCCTCCTTGGTAATGTCTCGGTTCTACACACTCGCACTTCCATTGATGGGCGTTGGCCTGTCCGCCCTCCTGGTTGCCCAACAAGCACAGGAGAAGGTGGATCTCAACGTTCTCCATAAGATCAAAGTCGCCGAATTCGGCGGCGGCGGTGGATTTGGGGGTGGTGGCGGCGGTCGCGGCCGGGGTGGCGCGGGCGGATCGAAGGTCATGGACACCGCTTGGAACCTGACCGACAAGTACGGTCCCCGGTTGACCAATTCGCCGCAGTTCCGTGCGGCTGGAGACTGGGCCGTGGGTCAGCTGAAGGAATGGGGATTGGCCAATGTCCATCTGGAAAAGTGGCCGACGGCTGACGTTCAGTCCGGCGCGATTCCCGGCTGGCAGGTGAAGTCCTACAGCGGCGCGATGGTGGAACCCACCTACATGCCGATCGAGGGGCTTCCGGCTGCTTGGACAGCAGGTACGGATGGTCCGGTTACTGGCGAAGTGATGCTGGCGACGGTCGAGTCGCCCGCGGACATGGACAAGTACAAGGGCAAGCTAAAGGGGAAGATCGTATTCACATCTGCGATCCCCGAGTTGGAAATGCCGACGACGCCGTTGGCCAAGCGTTATACGGATCAGGAATTGCATGACCTGACCAGCGAGTTGATCCCGGTTCCAGGCGCGGGACGCGGTGGTGCGGCTGGTGGCCGGGGCGGTGCGTTCGCGGCGATGGCGAATATGACCCCCGAGGAGCGCCAAGCGGCCCAGGAGAAAATGCGCAATTTCTGGAAGGACGAGGGTGTCCTGCTGACCGTGACTGCCACTTCGCGCGGCCAGAGCGGCACGTTCTTCGGCGGTGGCGCGGCTCGCCAGGGCGATCCCAAAAAGAACATCCCGCAGGTTTCCATCACCGCCGAGCAGTACAACCGGATTGCCCGGTTGGTCCAGCACAGCACTCCGGTGAAGCTGACCTTCGACATCAAAACCGAATTCACCCCGGACACGGAATCGTTCAACGTGATCGCCGAAATTCCGGGCGCGACCAAGCCGAATGAAGTGGTGATGGTCGGCGGACACTTTGACTCATGGCACTACGGTACCGGCGCAACGGACAACGCGGCCGGGTCGGCGGTGGCCATGGAAGTGATGCGGATCCTGAAGAGCTTGAACCTGAAGATGGACCGCACAGTGCGTCTTGCAATGTGGGGCGGCGAAGAGGAAGGCCTGCTGGGTTCGGCGGCATACGTGAAGTCGCACTTCGCCGATCCGGCCGTGATGAAGCCCACCGCCGAGCATGACGGGTTCGCGGGCTACTTCAACATCGACAACGGAACCGGCAAGATCCGCGGAATCTACTTGCAGGGCAACGAAATGGCACGCCCGATCTTTGAGGCGTGGTTCGCGCCTTTGAAGGATCTCACCCCCGGGATCGTGACCATCCGCAATACCGGCGGCACCGACCACCAGTCGTTCGACCGCGTCGGATTGCCTGGTTTCCAGTTCATCCAGGACCCGATGGATTACGACACGCGGACGCACCACTCGAACATGGACACGTACGACCGGCTGCAAGCGGCGGATTTGGAGCAAATGGCGGTGATCGAGGCGATGTTCGTCTACAACGCCGCGACCCGGCCGGAGAAACTGCCCCGTTTGGATCTGCCGGCTGCCCAGCCTGCCGGTGGACGCGGCGGCCGCGGCGGAAATTAGAACGTCCGAATCGTTGAGGAATGTGGCGGGAGCTCTTTCGAGTTCCCGCCGTTTTCTGTTTGCGGCCTACATCTTTTGTTCACGGATGGTGTCCCATGTCGCAATTCGCACCAAGACGGGAAAGACTTCAGGGCTTTGGTGGACCACGCCGCAAACGCCGCCAAGGCCATTATTGAGGCTAGGCCCGTTCCAGGTTCCGGCGTCTGAGCTCGTGATCCGCCGAGTGGCTGTTGGGCAGTCAACCTCCAGAGCGCCCGCCGATTGCGGGAATCTGGCTTTCTGCGGCTGAACTTTCCTATACTCGTGGTGGAGCGTTACTATGCTGCATTCGCAGGTCCCGGCTTTCATCACGCCAGTTCCGCCATCCCCTATCGATAGCCCCGAAGGTTTCGAAGAGGCAGAGAACATTCTGGGGCGAATCGAGTCCGGAGTCCTCGGATAGCCGGTCCGATGCAGGCATACCGCCTTTTTGGCGGACGGCGGAATTCGAAGGACGTCAGGGTTCTTTACGCCAGCGAAAACAGGTCGCTCGCGATCCTTGAGCTATTGGTGCACCTGACGGATATCCTGCCCGCCAAGTTCGTGCTCGGATCCATTTCGATTCCGGGCGACGTCTGGTGTGAGCCATGGCCAGTTGAAATGCTGTCCCGCAATTGGGATGCGATGGGCTCGGCCAACCAGTCGGAGACGAAGGCAATCGGAGACGAGTGGGTTCGCAGCAATCGTTCGGCGGTGCTCAAAAGCGGACGGGCCGCGCGTGGCACGGCATCGGGTGCGGGAGAAACTGATCGCGGCCAGGTCGTCCGCTTGTTTCTCAGAAGGTGCCGTCGGTCGTCAGCGGAGTAAGCAATTTGCTCCTGAATCCCGCCCACCCCGACTTCGCGCGCTTGGTACTGATGGAGCCCGTTCCATTTCCATTCGATCCGCGGCTTCTGCGCCGCATGCCATAATCAGGCTATATTGTCCCTCCGGGAATCGGCCTTCGTCCTCCTCCGCGAAAAAGCATCGCAATTGCCCGTCGGACCCGGCGTGTACCTTTACAAGGACGCGGGAGGGAAAATCGTCTACGTCGGCAAGGCCACAAGCCTCCGCGCCCGCGTCCGATCCTACTTCAATGAGGACCGCCTCGCCGAGGCAAAGACCGGTACCTTGATTTCGGAAGCGCGCGACATCGATTACATCCTTGTCGACAACGAAAAGGAAGCGCTCGCCCTCGAAAACAACCTCATCAAGCAGTACAAGCCCCGCTACAACGTCCTGCTGCGCGACGACAAGACTTACCCCTACATCAAAGTCACTGGCGAGCGCTTCCCCCGCGTCTACGTCACCCGTCGCTTGCGCAAGGACGGCAGCACCTATTACGGCCCCTACTTTCCCGGCAACCTGGCGCACAGGCTGGTGCATTTCATCCACCGCCATTTTCTGGTGCCCTCCTGCAAGGTGGACCTAACCCGTTACCACCCGAAACCGTGCCTGCAGTACCATATCCACCGCTGCTTGGGTCCATGCGTGGAGGGCCTGACCACAATCGAGGCTTTCGGCGGTGCCGTAAAGAACGTGCGCATGTTCCTCGACGGTCGCCTCGGGCAGCTGGCGAACGGACTCCGCGAGCGTATGGAAGCCGCCGCCGAGGACATGCGCTTCGAGGAAGCCGCCGGGCTCCGCGACTTGGTCGCGACGGTCGAGGAGTTGGAGGAACGCCAGAAAGTGTCGGCGGCGTCGGGCGACGACATCGATATCATTGCCTTCTATGCCGAGCCCCCGCTGGTCGCGGTCAACCTCTTCCACCTACGCAAGGGCCAAGTGGTGGACCGCCGCGACTTCTTCTGGGAGGACCAGTTCGAGTTCGACGCGCCCGAATTTCTCTCTTCCCTGCTCCTCCAGATCTACCTCGACCAACAGTACGTGCCTTCCGCCATCCATCTGTCCATCGATTTCGACGACAGCGACACCATGGAGGAGCTGCTGTCAGAAAAGAAGGGACGTAAAGTCGAGATCCACACGCCTCGGCGCGGCCAGAAGAAGGCCATGCTGACCTTGGCCGAGACCAACGCGAAGCATAGTTTCGACGCACGCTTCCGCGTCCTCAAGCCCTCGTCCGCAGCAATCAAGGAGGCTTTGCAGGACGCTCTGAACCTGCCCGAGCCGGTAAACCGCGTGGAATGTTTTGACATCTCCCACATCCAAGGCACCGACAAGGTGGCCAGCATGGTGGTGTGGGAGGACGGTCGGATGAAGAAATCGGACTACCGCAAGTTCATCATCCGCACCGTGGAAGGCAATGACGACTTCGCCAGCATGCACGAGGTGGTGACGCGCCGGTACGGACGCCTACTGGAGGAGGGCACGCCCTTTCCGGGCCTGGTCTTGATCGACGGCGGTCTCGGCCAGTTGCACGCGGCGGCGAATGCGCTCGAATTGATCGGCGTAATCAACCAGCCATTGGCATCGATTGCCAAACGCGAGGAAATAGTGTACGTGCTGGGGCAGGAGAACGAGCCCGTGATTTTGGACCGTTTCTCGCCGATCCTCCACCTGATCCAAACGATCCGCGATGAGGCGCACCGTTTTGCCGTGACGTTCCACCGGACGCGGCGGAATGCGCGCACTCTGACATCTGAGTTGGATGAGATACCCGGCGTGGGCGACGCGACGGTCCGGAAATTATTGAAAGAGTTCGGGAGTTCGACGCTGGTCCGCGCCGCCAGCGAGGATGATCTGGCGAAAGTGGTGGGACGTGCGGCAGCTCGGAAGGTTCGGGCGTACTATGGGGGCGCAGACGCAGTGCGCCCCCCAACTGTCAAACTAAGCAGACCTTAGCCGAATATTCTTCGCAGCCCGGTACTTGGCACCCGGCTTCGACAATCCACCGTCGATGAAGCTGACCGGAATCTCGATAGAATACGGTGCCTCGGAGTACGGGACATACTGCAACTGCTCCCGCAAACGATCATCAATCACTGCGTTCACATGCACAAAATAGACTTCACCCGACCCTGTTGTGGCGAAACCAAAACCTTCGGCCCGCTTGTAAGCGGTTAGCAGTGCTTGAATTTCGTTTACGGACGGCAACGGAGGCGCTGCAACCGCCGACGCAGCCAAGGGCTGTAGCGGCATGGGCGCTGCACCGTTCCCGTAACGGGCCGCCAATTGATCCATTTGCAGCGGCGATGCCGGTGTCGGCCGGTTCATCTCCGCCATGGCTTGGCGGTTGTTTTCACGGATCGTGATGATCCGCTGTCCCAAATCGAAATACTCATACGTGTAATCCGGGTATATGACTGCGCCCTCAATCTTCACGTCGGAAAAACGCCGATCGAATTGATAGCCCGCAATCACATTCAAAACGGCCAGTGCACCGCCGTCCTCAAGATCCAGATTGCTGTTCAACTCCAAGTAGAGCGCCTTTTGCGCTACATTGCTGTTCCGTTGGGATGCTTCAAACTCCTGCTGTTTCTCGTAATCGTCACGTTTTGTTGTTACCTGTACACCGAGCGAATAGGTGCCCGGGTTGTCGGGAAATGCTATGACCTTAAAATCGAGCTTGTATTTATGGTCGAGACGCTGGTCGCGCTGTAGCTTGCAACCGATGCTCTCAAGTTTGGTACAGATTCGATCCTCGAAATCGAATCCACGTTTAAAGTTCATCGTTCTTCACCTCTAATGAAAAATATCGTCAAGAAGCTCTTTGCGTTCGTTCCCGATTCCCCTTGCCCCGGGGAATGGAGGAGGTCCGCTGAACGGTCACTTGGAAGTGCATGTCAAAGAGCAGAGCACAGGAAAACTGCCACAAATGCACCCCGGACATGTGCCCGGAGCGGGCTAAGGAAAATCGGGTCTGGCGGACGTTCCAAACGTCACGTGCGACCGTCGCCCTCCGAAAGAATACCTACAATCATGTTAACGCTATTCAGGCCGCAGTGGTTTCCACCCTGTGCCGGAAGCCGCCTGGCCAGTGTTCCGGGTAGAATCGGACTTGCGCACAACCAAGACACTTGACTATCAGGATGCCGCACGGATCGTAAATGAGATCCTCGGCGAGGCGGCCAAGCTTGCCAACACCGCGGTGGTGGCGGTAGTCGACCCCCACGGGGAGTTGATTGCTTTCGCCCGCATGGACGAGGCACCCGTGTCATCCATCAAAATCGCAATGAACAAGGCCTACACGGCTGCCAGGGAAAGGAAATCCACCGAGGAAATCGGCAGGAAGGCACGCGACCCGGAAAAGGGCTTCGACATCGCCTATTTCGGGGATGACCGATTTGTGGGATGGGGCGGCGGGGTTCCGGTATGCCGGGGAGGCCAAGTCGTCGGGGCAATCGCGGTGAGCGGATTGCCCCAAGTTGAGGACATCAGGCTGGCCAACTGGGCTGCCGGGTTGGTCGGAGACTAGTTCCCGGCTCGGACTTTGACCGTCAACCTACCGGCGGTACCGGCCGTAGCGGGGTCCGACGACAATCGCCACGCCGGAGCCACCCCAGTATCCCGGTCCCCAGTAGGGATCGTAGTGCCGCGGATACGCCGGGCGCTGGGGCGGAGCCGGAGGCCTCTGCGAGTAAGCCGGTTGGCTGTAGTCGCGGGAATCGGCATAGCGGAAGACCTGCGGCGCGCGCGTGGTGTCAATAGCGACCGCCGATTCCAATCGGAAGGTCAGGGTGGTTTCCGGGTAGACTTCCGTCGCGTGGCCGCGGGTCAACAGGACTCCGGCCAAGCCGGCCGCCGCGCCCGCACCCGCGCCGATCGCCGCTCCACGGCCCCAATCGGCCGAGGCTCCGATCGCCGCTCCCACAGCGGTTGTCGTTCCAACTGCCGCGGCATCGCGACCCACGGAAGTGCTGCCCGTGCGCTGGATCATCTGCGATTGGATCGAGACCTGCGATCCGTCCATAAGTGTGATGCCGGCCAGCTCCAAGCCCAGCTTGGACGTGCCCGACACCATGCCGGCCTTCTTCGTTTCCGTGACCCGGCCGGTCACCTGCTGTCCCCGCGCCGCCACGATGATGCCGTCAACTACAATTGGCTCGGCGAGCGTGCCGAAAAATGCATCGCCCTGCTGGTTGCGGTCCGATGAAAGCATCTGCCCGGTGCGGATTGTGATGTAGGTGCCGGGACGGACCGTAAGACGGTCGGCCAGCGGATGCCGCACGGGTTCCGGGTACAGTTGAGCCGCTTCCCCGGGACCGCTCCCGGCTGAGAAGCTGGGGGGAGGGGGAGGAGCGACGTCCTGGGCGGCCAGCGTCCCCGTTGACGCGAGCAACCCGAGCGTTCCGAATGTGATGGATGCGATGAGTTTGTGGTACTTCATGCGCATCAACAACGCATGCGCCATGCCAAACCAAATGATGCCGTAAGTTATTGAAAATAAATGCTCTGATGTCTTCCACCGATGGTTGTGGCGCACCGCCGTGGTGGTTTTCAACCAGTTGGCTGCACCGATGAAACAGGAAGTCGAGGCGCTGGTTTATCCACAGTCTTTCCACAGCTGGCCACACCCAAGCCATTGAAAACAGGATGGAAGAAACCTGTGGAAAAGCCTCGGAAAAATACTCCTAAAAGGTTGACTCGGGCTGGCCAACGGCGGGATCATCACGGAAGGTCCAATGTTCACGGACCGAATGCCGTCCCGATAGTCGACTCGGGCTACGCTTGGATCCGGAGGGTATCCCAACCCGAGGGGGAGTGGGTACCGGTTGGCGGCAGGGGCACCTCAATTTCGGTGCTTGGTGGATGGAGGGAGTCGGGATTGGTACGGGGGCGTTTGCGAAAGCCGCCAAGCGAGACCATGAAAGACCGTTTCCGAAGCCCGGCGGCACGGATGCACATGCGTCCGGCACAAATTCGTTCCGTGAACTTTGGATTGCCCGGGTCCGACGTACACGATCCGGCCCGGCTGCCTTTGATACGCTAGCGGGGAGGGAGACCCGATGCGAACTTCTTTCAAACTTTTGCCGCTAATCGCCGTACTAGGCATGTCGCCGCTACTGAAGGCCGCCGACGTCGATTTCAACGGCCGCTGGGATATCATGCTGTGGGGCGACAACCCCGACAAGGCTTGGTGGATGGAAGTCTCGGGAGCCGGGACGCCCGGCATCAAGGGCAAGTTCATTGGCTTCCCGGGCGGCGACCTGAATGAAATCAAGGATCTCCGGATTGAGGAACATCAGTTACTCTTCTCCTTTGAAAACAAGGTCGGCAAGCGGGATTACGCTGTTACGTATTTTGGCGGTCATCTAGACGGCGAAATGACGGGTCCAGGCGGTCCAATCAAATTCACCGGTTACCGCGCGCCCGCCATCCGCGACCACGACGACGCAACCTGGCTCAAGGCTACGCCCCTGACATTGTTCAATGGCAAGGATCTGCAAAGCTGGACCGGACTCGGCAACAACAAGGATCTCGGCTGGACCGTCGAGGACGGCATCCTGAAAAGTACCGGCCACGCCAAGAACTTGGTGACCACGGGCAAGTACTGGAATTTCATCCTGAAACTGGAATACAACGTCGCCGAGAAGAGCAACAGCGGCATCGGGCTGCGCGGACGCTACGAAGTCCAGATCCAGGATGATTTTGGCAAGCCGATCGAATCACACATCAACGGTGCCCTCTACAGCCGCATCCCGCCCGCAGTCAACGCCTCCAAGAAGGCTGGCGAATGGCAGACCGTCGAAATTCGGCTGGTAGGCCGCGATGTTTCCGTAACGCTGAACGGCAAACCCGTCATCACCAAGAAACAGATCGAGGGCCTGACCGCTATCGCCTACGACCCGTGGGAAGGCCAGCCCGGCTCCATCGAGTTGCAGGGCGACCACGGCCCAGTCTCATTCCGCAACATCACGTTGACACCGCTGTTCCAGCCACAGGCGCAATAAGGATGGGTCGCGGCAACAGGACGTTGAAACTTTCCGGGGTCTTCGCGGCGGCAGTCACTCCCAACCGGGCCGGAACTTTGGAAGCGGACCATTCGGCGCTGCTCGAACTGATGGACTTTCTTGCCGATGGCGGCGTGGACGGCATCTGCCTGATGGGCTCGACCGGCGAATTCGTGAACTATTCGTCGGATGAGCGGCAGCGCGCAGTGCATCTGGCGTCCAAGAGAAGCCGCGTTCCAGTCGTCGTCGGGGTGGCGCATTCCAGTCTTACCGGGGCACTGCGCCTCGCGGGAGAAGCAATCGCGTCCGGAGCCGACGGCCTCCTGCTGATGCCCCCGTACTTCTTCCCCTATCGGCAACCGGAGATTGAGGCATTCTACCGGGCATTCATGGCCGAATTGGGGACCGCCGTTCCGGTTCTCCTCTACAACATTCCGCAATTCACGTCCCAGATTCACATCGAGACAGCCCAACGGCTGCTGGATACGGGCCTGTTTGCCGGAATCAAGGATTCCAGCGGCGACTGGAATTACTTCGAGCAACTGCTCGCCCTGCGCCGGGAACGGGAGTTCGCGTTGTTTGCCGGCAACGACCGTATCGCTCTCCAAGCCCTTCGCGCCGGTGCCGACGGTGTGCTCTCCGGTTGCGCGTCCGCGATTCCGGAAATCCTGTCCAGGCTCTACCGGACCCACGTGGCTGGCGACTGCGAGGGTGCCGATTCGGCCCACGGCTCCCTGATGGAGTTTGTGGAGCAAATCGAGCAGTTCCCTGTTCCGGTTGGCATCAAGCGGGCCGTGCAACTGCGGGGCCAAAAGTCTGGTGTGCCATCGGTGCCCCTGGGTCCGGAAACGCAGATTGCCTTGGACCGCTTCGAGCCATGGTTCCGCGAATGGGCGAGCCGAAGCATCGGATAATCTGAGTCCGATACTGTCAACTTAAACACCTGTCAAGAACTAAATTCGCACTCGAATCAACACGTTAGCCCTTCTTCATTAGCACTCACCGGCAGAGTGTGCTAATAATAGAGCTTGGAGCTAGTACCTGATGGCGCGGTTCCAAGTCTGAATCCAGTTCCATACAATTCCCAGTTGGAGGCAAATCATATGAACATTCGTCCGCTCTACGACCGCATCGTGGTCAAAAGGCTTGAAAACGACACCGAAAAGACGGCCGGCGGCCTCTTCATCCCCGATTCCGCCAAGGAAAAGCCGCAGGAAGCCGAAGTAGTGGCTTGCGGCAAGGGCAAGCGCCTCGAAGACGGCACCGTCGTTTCACTCGACGTGCAGGTCGGCGACCGCATCCTGTTCGGCAAGTACTCCGGCAGCGAAATCAAGATCGACGG
>CAIYDY010000047.1 GCA_903925015.1 uncultured Acidobacteriia bacterium | reverse complement strand
GGCAGTACCGTTGTATTCCTGCGCGGTGAAGCACCCAACCGCGACGGTTGGGCGGCCAACCCGTCGGCGGACCCCAGCGGTCCCGAACACGCCATCTGGGCAGCGAAGACCGGCGGGGGTGGTGCTTGGCGCGTTGTCGACACGGCGAATCCCGAGCTTGCCCCGGACGGCAGCTCGATTCTGTTCGTGAAGAACGGGCAAATTTACCGGGCGAAGCTCTCACCTGTAAAGCCTGCGACCGACGTGGATCGGGGAGAGAAGCCCTTCATCTCCGAATGGGGTGTGCAGAGCGGCCCGAAGTGGTCGCCGGACGGGAAAAAGATCGCCTTCGTCAGCACCCGCACCGACCACAGCTTCATCGTCGTCTACGACATGGCCACCAGGACCGTGAAATACATGTCGCCCAGCGTCGATTTCGATACCACGCCCCTGTGGATGGCCGACAGCATGCACTTGGTTTACGTGCGTCGCCCCGGTTTGCCGTTCGGCCAGCAGGCTCAGCAGGGCGGGGGAGGGGTCGGATTGCCGAGTGGTCCGGCGCTCCAGGCTGCGGTTCCGGGTGGGCGCGGCGGCGGCCGGGGCGGCCAGGCAGCAGCGACACCAACCGCAGCTCCATCGTCCGCCCTGAACAACACCCCCGGCGTAATGCAAGCCACTTTCAAGGGCGGATACAATCTGGCTTTCTACAAAGCCGATGTCTCCACCGGCGAGGCGAAGGAGATTTGGCACGCCCTCCCCAACGATCCCATCCTTTCCAACAGCGGTCAGTTCCGGATGGCCGGCGAACATCTCATTTTTCCCTTCGCCGCCGGTGGTGGCCGGGGTGGCGGTGGGCGGGGCCGCGGTGGCCCGGCACCCGCCGCGACACCAATATCCGACGAATGGGACCGCTACTACTCCCTCAACCTGGCCGATCCGTCGGCGCGTCCGGTTCTCTTGACGACTACCGACGGCATGATCGAGGACGCCACCGCCAGCCAAGTCTCGGCGGATGGCAAGACATTCTTCTACTGCACAAACGCCAAGGACATCGAGCGGCGGCACATCTGGGCCGTGCCTGTAGCGGGCGGAACGCCGGTACAACTGACCACCGGCGACGGAGCGGAGACCTATCCGGCACCACTGGCATCCGGGAAACACTTGGCCACCATCAGCGCCAACTGGAATCTACCGCAGTCAATCGGGATCTGGAAAACGGATTCCACGACCGCCGCCGCTCCGGCGCAGAAGCTGGTTTTCCCCACCTCCTTGGCCGGATTCCCCCAGGATCTGCACGTGAAGCCGGAAATTGTCATCACCAAGGCCCCGGACGGCATGGAGATCCACAACCAACTATTCCTTCCGAAGGGCTTGAAGCCCGGTGAACGCCGTCCCGCGATCGTCTTCGTGCACGGTGGTCCGCAGCGGCAGATGATGCCCGCTTACCACTACATGCAGTTCTACCACTGGGCGTACGGGATCAACCAGTGGCTCGCCAACCAGGGGTACATCGTGATGTCGGTCAACTACCGCCTCGGCGTCGGTTACGGACGCAGCTTCCGCGCGGCCGCAAATGCGGGCGCGGCGGGCAACAGCGAATACCAGGACGTCCTTGCAGGCGGCAAGTACCTGCAGACCCGTGCCGATGTCGATCCCAACCGCGTGGGCATCTGGGGCCTTTCCTACGGCGGACTGCTCACCGCCCAAGCGCTGGCAAGGAATTCGGACGTTTTCAAGGCCGGTGTGGATCTGGCCGGGGTGCATTTGTTCGGAAGCTCGCTCGACCCAGCGTCGGTGTCGTACAAGTCGTCGCCCATCAGCGCCATGGATGGCTGGAAGTCGCCGGTGCTACTCATCCAGGGCGACGACGACCGCAATGTGGCGTTCCAGCAGATGACCGGGCTGGTCCAGATGCTTCGGCAGCGGGACGTCTACACGGAGCTGATTGTTTTTCCGGATGACGTCCACGAATCTCTGCTGCACAGCCGTTGGATCTACACCTTGGGGAGGATGGAAACGTTCCTGCGCAAGTTCCTGTGGGAGCTGCCAAACAAATGAAAGAGCGCGTGGCGGAAATCTGCCTATCGTTCCCGGATACTTCGCGGCTGGACCACGGTAGCCATTCGCAGTTCCTGGTCAAGAAAAAGACGTTCGCCTATTTTCTCGACAACCACCACGGCGACGGCATCGTATCGGTCACCTGCAAAGTCTATCCGGGGGACAACGAGGTTCTGGTGAAGGCTGATCCAGCCAGGTTCTACCTGCCCGCCTACATGGCACACCGCGGGTGGGTGGCGCTGCGGCTGGATGTGGGCGAACCCGACTGGGAGGAAGTATCCGAGTTGCTGAAGACCGGGTACAAGTTGGTTGCTCCCATCGTGAAACGGAAAAGTGCGGTAGGCACCTAGGAATCGGTGTCCTGGACCTCCCGCCGCAGCCGGTTCAGTTCCGCCTTCAGCTCCGCCACTACTTTTTCATTCCTGGGTTCGGCGTACACGTTCCGCATCTCGTGCGGGTCAGCCACCATGTCAAACAGTTCCCACTCGGGCTCGGTGTCCTGGTTCACCGATCCTGAGGTGCCCAAGGCTTTCCCGTAGTAGTAGATCAACTTCCATCTGTGGGTGCGCACGCCGTAGTGGGCCGGAACATTGTGTTCGGTCAGGTGCATCCAATACCGGTAGTACATGGACTTCCGCCAGTTTGCGGGTGTCCGACCCTCCAGGACCGTCCGCAAGCTTCGTCCCTGCATGTCGCCGGGCACTTTGGCACCGGCGTAGTCGAGAAACGTTTCCGGGAAGTCCAGATTCAGCACCATGTCGCGGTTCACCGTAGCGGCCTTCACCTTGCCTGGATAACGCACCAATAGTGGCATCCGCAGGGACTCCTCGTACATGAAACGCTTGTCGAAATACCCGTGGTCGCCCAGGAAGAAACCTTGGTCCGAGGTGTAAACCACAATCGTGCTGGAGGCCAGCCCGGATGAGTCGAGGTAGTCGAGCATCCGCCCAACATTGTCGTCCACGCTTGCAATGCACCGCAGGTAATCCTTGATGTAAAGCTGGTAGGCCCACTTCCGCAGTGCGTCGCCCTTGAGGTCCGCCGGTATGTCTACCTTCAGATCCGTCTTGGTCATGTCCTCGCCCACGCGCATTTTTGTGTTTCCGGCGGCGCGGGAACGGTTTTCGTAGTGGTCGAAGAGGTTGGCTGGCTCCGGGATCGTCTCGTTCTCGTACATGTGCGCGTGCTTGGCGTCCGGTTGCCAGGGCCGGTGCGGCGCCTTGTGGTGGCACATCAGGAAGAACGGCTTGGCGGGATCCCGCTTCTTGATGAAATCGAGCGATATGTCGGTGATCAGGTCCGTGGCGTATCCCGTATGCTTGGTCCGCGTTCCCATTTCGATCAGAACTGGATCGTGGTAGGCTCCCTGGCCCGGTAGAATATTCCAATAGTCGAAACCCGAAGGGTCTTTCGCGAGGTGCCATTTTCCGACCATCGCAGTCTGGTATCCGGCAGCGCTCATCAACTTGGCGATGTTTTGCTTACTCGGATCGAGGCTGTCATCCAGCGTCTTGACGCCGTTGAGCTGGCTGTACTGTCCGGTCATGATCACGGCCCGCGAGGGAGTACAGATCGAGTTCGTGCAGAAGCAGTTCTGGAAGAGCATGCCCCCGCCCGCGATCCGGTCGATGTTTGGCGTCTTGTTGATCCCGCTCCCGTAGGCCGAAATGGCATGGGCCGCGTGATCGTCCGCCATGATGAACAGGATGTTGGGGCGTGGTCCGGTTGCCCCGCTGGCACTTTGCGTCGCCCGGACGGCTCCGGTAACTGCCAACAGCATCGTGGAGAAAAGTTGCCGCCGTGTCAGCGGTAGCCCATGGCGAGGTTCCGGTTCCGCCTGGCGATCTGGTTCAACGGGAGGGAGGACGTCCATGGGAAAACGGTACCATGCTGATGCGAAGTGCACTCTTGCTGCGCCTACCGAACGACCGGCAAGGCAAGGTTGATCGAAGCCCCGTTCACCACCAGCACTGCCGAAACCTTTCCGCCGGTTTCCGGAATCGTGAGCGGATAGCTGAAGTTCAATTGGTCGATCACCAACCCAGGTGCCGATCCGCAATAACCCACTTGGGTTGGAACTCCGCCGATAGTCAACTGGCACGACCCCGTAACCGGATTCGCCACGAGTGGTGCTGGTGTCCCGTCTAGAAGGCCCGTCGCCACTGGGCCAAATCCGTTGCCCCACATCACGCAAGCCGCACCGGACTTCGGTATGCGCCCAGTCACCAATGCCGTCCCCGCCGAGTAGTCCTGAAAGATCCCTGGGGCTGCCACCGAAAAAGCAACCGGTTCGGCAAAACTTGCGCTTGCCCCTCGAGCCACAGTCACACCCACCGGATTGCCGGTTGCCGGCGTCGCCCATGGCACTTGGAAATTGATCTGCGTTGGCGATACGTAAGTAAGCGGCGCGGGGACCCCGTTCACCGCAATGACCACCCCCGAAGGCGTTGAGGTGGCGAAGGAACCCGTCTGGGCATTGAAGGTCGACGGATACGTTCCCTCGGCCAGGTTGCTGCCATAGACCGTGGCAAGCCCGCCCGCCGCCAGATTCACACCACCGAGCGCAGCGTCCACAATCCCATTCGGGCTGATGTTCGGCGTCCCGCTCGCCAGCGCGACCTGCTGGTAAACCCGAACGTAGTCCACCAGCATCTGTTGGGGAAATGTTGTGGTTGCGTTCGGATACCCGACCGGCGCTGGACTGCCGCCAACGGCCAAGTTGAGCAACAGGAACATCGGGTTGTTGTCAAATACCCACGTTCCGCCTGAGGGCAGGGACGCCGGGGTGGTCTTGAAGTAGGAGACGCCATCGACCGGGAACTCAACACTGCCGGGCCCCCAGTTCACAGCATATATATGGTAATCATCTGCGAGCTTGGCACCACCGGGGAGGGTGTAGTTCGCTCCGACTCCCGCGCCTGCGTAGTTGGGCCCATGGATGGTGCCGTGGTTCAGCGCGGCGTCGTTGGCTGTAACACCGAAATTCTCCATGATGTCGATTTCGCCACAGTTCGGCCAGCCGACCTTGTCAATGTTGGTTCCAAGCATCCAGAAAGCGGGCCAAATCCCCTGTGCGTAGGGCATCTTGATGCGAGCCTCCACCTTGCCGTAGGAAAAGGAGAATGTCGACTGGGTCTTGAGGCGAGCCGACGTGTAGCCGCCATTCACGTTCAAGGCCTGAATCACCAAATGTCCCCTGCCATCCTGGAACGAATTCGCGGTCGAGGTAGTGTAGTTCTCCAGTTCGTTGTTGCCCCAGCCACCAGCGCCGGTATCGTAAGCCCATTTGCTGGAATCGGGAGCGCTGCCGGCCGCACCGCTGAATTCGTCAGCCCAGTACAGTTTCCACCCCGTAGTCTGGCAGAATGCCGTGCTGACGCCAAGTGCTAGGAGAAGAAGGAATTTGCGGGTCATAACCAGCCTGAGTATATACCTATTTCAGAACGAGTCTTGGACGACCGCTCTAGTTCTGGGGTTGGCGTGGCCCGATACGGTTTGTGGCGAAATTGACACCGAACTGTAATATGAATCTAACCCGGCGCTGTTACGCTCAAAACATCACGATGACAAAGTACCTGCTTCGGGCAATTCTGGGCCTAACACTCCTCACCATCAACGCCAACGCCCAAGGCCTTCTCGGAACCATCCTCGGCAACGTTGCGGACGCCAGCGGCGCTTCTATCGCCGACGCCACGGTCTCGATCAAAAGTGACGCCACGAACCTGAAGGCGACAACGAAATCACAAGCCAACGGCCTCTACCAAATTTCCAACCTCCCCATCGGGGCGTACTCCGTCACGATCCAGAAGGCAGGCTTCACCACGGAAGTCCACCCCCAGATCCTTGTCCAAGCCGAGCGAGCCACCACAGTCAACGCGGCGCTCAAGGTCGGTGCCGTCGCGACCACCGTTGAAGTTACCGGCACACCGCTTCTGAACGAAACCGATCCCACCAACGGCTATGTGCTGGATGAACGCACCATCCGCGAAACGCCCCTCGGCACGGGAAGCTTCACCCAATTGGCACTGCTTTCGCCGGGCGTGAATGCCGACTTCCTGGCTGGTACGGGTTCCAACGCCGGACTTGGCAATCAGGCCATTTGGGCCAACGGCCAGCGCGATTCCTCCAACAGCTTCGTCGTCAACGGCGTCAATTCCGACAACATCTTCAACGGCAAGTCGGGCAGCCAAGTCGCTTCCAGCCGGTTCACGCTCAACACCGGCCAAGGCAACACCGTGGCTGGCGAGGTCCGCACCAATACGTCGGTTTACGATGGCATCGGCCAAGCCCTGCCCTCGCCGCCCCAGGAAACCCTCCAGGAAGTTCGCGTGAACACCGCCATGTACGACGCGACCCAGAGCGCCAAGTCCGGCGCGCACATCGCGTTGATCACCAAGTCGGGATCGAACAGCCTGCACGGCGAAGTCTACGAGTACTTGCAGAACAGCGCCCTCAACGCCGCCCAGTTCTTCCGCAACGCAAACGCCTCCATCCCGGTTGGCCAGAAAGTGCCTCCATTGCACTACAACCGGCCCGGTGCTACAGTAGGCGGCCCCATCATCAAGGACAAGCTGTTCTTCTTTGGCTCCTACCAGTCTCTCCGTGTTAGTGACAACCTCGCCGGCACCCAAAACACCACCGCACCCCAACACCTCACTGACGACCGCAGTGCCGCTGCGCTCGTCGCCGTCGCCCAGCAGGATCTTGGGGTGACCGTCGCACAGAGCCAGATTGATCCGGCCGCGCTCAAGATCATGTCGGCCAAGGTGAACGGGACCTATTTCATCCCCAGCCCAACCATCAAGGACCCCGTCGCAGCCAAGCAACTTGGCTACAACGTGACAGTGACCGGCGCGCCCAGCACCTCGCAGGCGGATATCGCCACCGGCAGCATCGACTACAACTGGAGCCAACGCGAACGCCTCGCCGTAAAGTACCTCTACCAGGACTCCCCGAACTACAATCCCTACGGCGGCGGCACCGCGATCAACGGCTTCGGTAAGAGCCTCAACTCGGGCTCGCAACTGGCCTCCATCGACAACACCACCATCGTCACCCCCAACCTGACTTGGGAAAACAAAGCCGGTTTCGTCCGCATGCGCTCTTACGCCCAGACCCAGCAGCCATTCACCCCGGGTGACCTCGGCGTCAACCTCTGGGGGATCTCGCTATTCCCGCAGATCAACATGGGCACGGTCGACAATGCGCTCAATAAAACGCTCAGCTTCGGCCCCAGCGGCAACTTCGCCAACGTCGGCATGTACCAGAACAAGTGGGATCTCAGCAGCACCGCCAACCAGGTCTTCGGCCGCCACACTTTGTCTTATGGCGTTTCCTGGAACCACACCCAGTTGAACGTGATCAACAACGGAACACAAGCCGCCTCGATCGCCTTCACGAACTTCTCCACCTTCCTAACCGGAACAGAAAACACCTCGAGCAGCACATTCTATAACGGTGCGGCGAACCGCTACTACAGGGCCGACCAGATCGGCACCTACGTTCAGGACAACTATAAGATGAAGAGCAACCTGACTCTGAACGTCGGCCTGCGCTGGGACTACGAAGGGCCGATGACTGAAAAGCACGGCACGCTCGTCAACTTCAACTCCGACCTCTACGCCTACAACGCCACCACCGACACCATCACCAACAGCGGCTTGGTTTTTGCGGGCAATTCGAAGTACGCCACGGCAGGCACCTCCAACTCCACCCTCCAGAAGCGCCAGGACGGCTTCGGCCCCAAGCTGGGCGTCGCCTGGAGCCCGACCTTCGTCAAGCACCTCACCGTGCGCGGCGGTTTCGGCCTCTACTTCGACCGGGGCGAACTCTTCACCTACTTCTCGCCCGGCGCGGGACGCGGCTTCAGCGGACCCTTTGGCGTCACCATGCAATTGCCCTTCACGGTGCCGATCGCCCCCCCGACCGGTGCCACTCTCTCGAACCCGTTCGGCCCCACCGCTCCCGGAACTCCGGGCGACCCGGCGGTCCTTGCCAAGCAGCTCCCCAACCTAGCCCAGACGACCAACGGCACCGCGCCCTACATCTTTGGCGGCTATGACGCACACAACAGCCTCCCCTACACCATGAACTGGAGCTTCGACCTCCAGTACCAGCCCAAGAACGACTGGGTGGTCACGCTCGGCTACGTGGGCAATCACGGAGCGAACCAGGTGCTGCCGATTCCGTTTAACCAGGCCGGCATCGCTACGGCTTCCAGTCCGATCAACGGCCAGACCTCCAGCTACGGTTTCAACATCGTGCCTGCCGAGTCCGTGGCAACTTTCGAGGGCGGCAACAGCGACATCCGCGTTCCCTACCTCGGCTACTCCACCAACTCGGTGCTCTACCGTGCCATCGGCTTCTCCAACTATCAGGCGCTGCAATCGAGCGTGAAGAAGAGCTTCAGCCACAACTTCCAGGCGTCGGCTTCCTATACCTGGTCGCACTCGCTCGACATCCAGTCCAACCTCGGGCTGTTCTTCAACGGCAACAACCCCCTCGAGCCCAGCCAATCCTACGCCTCATCCACCTACGACCGCACCCATGTCTTCAACTCGACTTTCATGTATGAGATTCCCGGTGTGAAGTCGAAGAGCGGCCTTCTTGCAGCCTTCGCAAACGGTTGGACCGTCAACGGCGTAGTCGGCCTCCAAAGCGGCCAGCCCTACAACGTGTACGACTTCTCCGGTGCCGTCGCCGGGCAGGTCAACAGCACCACCATCAACATCGCCGATCCGATCATCGGTTTCACCCCCGGCGTGACCATGTCACAACTGAAGCTGCAGGGAACTAGGGGCGTGAATGTACTCCAGCCGCTGTTCGACACCACCAAGCTGTACATCCCGACGCTTGCACCCGGCACGAACGGCGTTCCCCCTTGCGCTACCGTGAACGGGGCACAGGTCTGCGACACCTATGAAAGCGGCTACTCGGCCACCGGACGCAACACTTTCCGCGGACCCTTCCAGACCCGCTTCGACGTCGCGTTCGGCAAGTCCACCAGGCTGACCGAAAAAATCGGCATGCAAGTGCGGCTGGACATTTTCAACGTGATGAACCATCCGGATTTCGACGTCCCCAGTGCGAGCACCAGCCTCTACAGTGTGACGAAGTCGGGGAATGCGATCAAGGCTGTCACGGTACGCGCTCCATCGGCAACTCTGGGATTGATCCAGCAAACGCTGGGCGGACCCCGCGTGATGCAGGTTTCAGCCCACTTCCGGTTCTAACCAACTCGCGGACGACTTGGCCGCAACTAGTTGCGCCCGCACTCGATGGCCGCTCAGCACCTTGGGCGGCCATGGCCTTTGCTAGGCACATGGCCGAGGGATTCACGCAATCGGGTTGGACTGGCCCCCAAGGCTGAGACAACCGGTTAAGACACTACAGCCCGTTCGATGAAACTTCCTCGACCGGAAGAACTACATTACCGCAAAATGGCATTGGTTGGCGAAGCGGAAGCGGACCCTGCTGGAGAGCAATCC
>CAIYDY010000046.1 GCA_903925015.1 uncultured Acidobacteriia bacterium | reverse complement strand
CGTGCCCAGTTCATCCCATTGCTAAAGGAAATCTACACCGACGCCAAGGGGATTTTCGTCAAGGATCCGGCAACTCAGTTTGCCCGCTCCAGCGGCGGCCACGAGTTCCTTTTCATTCGCCAGAAGGGCTTGGAGGAGGCTGTCCAACGTATCGGAACGGAGATCCACAGCCACTACATGATCAGCTACAAGCCTTCAAATGGCAGCGAGGGCGGGTACCACACCATCGAGGTGGGTATCGACCGGTCCAGTCTGGTCTGCAAAACCCGGCCAGGTTATTGGATTGGCGGCGGCATCAACTAGCAGTAGTCAAGCGTCGGCCTCTGAGAATACGGCGCTCCACCAAAATGTGGAATAGGACACCGATCACGACTGCGAAAACGAACGCCAACAGGTAGGCAGGTAGCGGGGCAAGGCGTTTCAGGACTCGCGTTTGGAGTGCGATTACCGAATAGTGGGTCAGGTAAATCGAATAGGATGCCTCCCCCAGGAGGAGCATCCAACCGGGAGCCCGCCCCAGCCGCCCCGAAAGTTCACCCGTGGCGCAACCGTAGATCACCATTGCCGAAGTCAACCCGAACGCCAAGCAGATGAGGCCGACGGGTCGTCCCCAAACGTACGAGGACATGACGCCGAGCCACACGAAGCCGAGCGCACCGACGCTGAGCATCAAGCGGGAGTAGCCGAACGGGTGCCGAACAACAAGAAATCCTACCGTTACCCCGAAAAAGAGTTCCAAAGTTCTCGGTCGGGCCAGCCAAGAGACGAGGAACCACCCGTGGTAGAGATGCGGTACGAGAATTCCGGCCACCACGAGCCCAGCCCACACTGCCATGGCGGCCAATCCTGCTGCTCGACGCCAGAGACAGATGCCGAACACCAAGTAGAAGATGACCTCGTATGAGAGGCTCCAAGAAACGCCTAGAACCGGAACGTTGCTTTGCGGCAATAACAGCAACGACGCCAGAATGAAACCGGGTGCCTGCTTATGGGCCTTGCTCAACGTCGGCATCCAGAGCAGGGTCGGCAGTACAAACAACATCACCGCCCAGTAGACCGGGTAGATCCTTCGAAACCGCTTTTTCAGGTACGGCACCAAGCGGTCGGGCCTGTCGAAGCCTGAATTGTACGTGTAGTAGAGAATGAAACCGCTGAGTACAAAGAAAAAATCCACGCCCGTGTTGCCAAAAGAAAACAGGATCGGAGCATCGTCGGAAACCATCTGGGCATGCGCCGCGACAACGAGTAGAGCTGCAACTGCTCGGCACACCTGAATCCAGTGGAGGGTCTTCGGGTGAGCGACCGCGGTCGCGCTTGGATGGTGGTCCTGCACGTCCCACAGAATACCGCAGGTTGCAAGCCCGATCCGGTACCCTGAACGAATGAAGGTCTCCAAATAATGACCCGCGCGGCGTTCCTGCAAACGCTCGGCCTCGGGGTACTGGCAGGTGCCGCACCAGCCAAACAACCCAACGTTCTCTTCATCGCCGTGGACGACCTCCGGCCCGAGCTGGGAATCTACGGGGCATCCCACGTCCACAGCCCCAGGATCGACGCTCTCGGCCGCAGCGGCACTGTTTTCACCCATGCCTACTGCCAGCAGGCCGTCTGCAATCCCTCGCGCGCCAGCCTGATGACCGGACTCCGCCCTGACACCCTGCGCGTCTGGAATCTCCAGACCGATTTCCGCAAAACAAAGCCGGACGCGGTCACTGTAACCCAAGCATTCATGGCCAACGGCTACCGAGCCGCCACCATCGGCAAGATCTTCCACAATGTCCTGCCCGACCCCGCCTCCTGGAGCGAGCCCGAAATGCACCTCGAAGGCTTCCCCTACGATCCCGACGCGGTCTACCGCAGCGACGAAGACACCGTCTGGATCGAGCACCGCAAGGAACAGTTCATTGCGGCGGGAGAGGCCAAGCGGCACATCGACCAGCTCGGCCAGTGGTATTTGAAAAGTTCGGCCACCGAAAGCGCGGACGTCCCCGACAATGCCTATTACGACGGCGCGCAGACCGACGCGGCGATTCTCAAGCTCAAGCAACTTCGCGACCGCAACCAGCCCTTCTTTTTCGGCGTCGGCTATTACCGCCCGCATCTGCCCTTCAATGCTCCGAAGAAATACTGGGACCTTTACGACCGGTCAACCATCCCGCTATCCCCAAATCCCTTCCTACCGAAGAACGCCCCGCCGATGGCCGCCAACATGAACCGCGAACTGCGCGGCTACCGGGACTTCGCCAATGCGCCGACTCCGCATCAGGGATCGGTTTCGCAGGCCGAGGCCCGGCTCCTCCGGCACGGCTATTTTGCGTCCGTGAGCTACATCGACGCCCAAGTCGGCCGCCTGCTGGACGAACTGGGCCACCTAGGGCTTGCCGACAACACAATCGTCGTCCTCTGGGGCGACCATGGCTGGAAACTTGGCGACCACAATGGTTGGGGCAAGATGACCAACTACGAGATCGATACGCGCGTGCCCCTGATCATCCGTGCACCTGGCATGCCCGCCGGGCAGACCTGCAACCGTTTGGTCGAACTGGTGGACTTGTATCCGACACTTTGCGAACTCGCGGGGATTGCGCGGCGACCCGAACTGGAGGGCACCAGCATGGTTCCCCTGCTCCGCGATCCCCGCCGCAAATGGAAGCCGGCCGTGTTCAGCCAGTTCTTGCGCGACGGCATCTGGGTCGCGCCCGACGGCGTCGTCTACATGGGCTACAGCATCCGCACCGAGCACCACCGCTATGTGGAGTGGTACCGGTGGCAGGACCGGAAACTGGTGGCAACGGAACTGTACGATATCCAGCGCGATCCATTGGAAAACACGAGCCTAAAGGATGCCCACGGGTTGCAAGCAAGTCTTGCCCTCCAATTGCATGCCGGTTGGCGGGTGGCCGGCAAGGGTCTGCCGGGCTGAATCCATCGCAGGACAATCGAAGAAACGTCGAAAGAACTACCGCTCCGGATACTGGTCATCGACCACATGGAGCGGATTCCCACCGGGATTGATACTCATGCGGGGAATAGTGCCCCCAGCCTAGGCATTGAGGGCACCTGAACGAGCGCCGTTCGGCACCACTGCCAGCAGCGTGACTCCCCCTCGGGCATAACGATGCCGACTCCGCCTAGGCAGGCCTGGGCCAGAACGAATACATCACGGTAGTCACAGTCCAGAGAGTGCCATAATGATCGACGGTCCCGACGTTTTGTTCCCCCGTCGTTTCCGTAATTCCCTCGCATCGGTCAGGTCCCGGGGCCGCCCGGTTGACTCCTTATTACGAATTAGATCCTCGAAGCCAACGAATGCTGCCGAAAGACCATCGATCCAGCCTGCTCCCGGTGGAGCCATTCGGCCTCAAACTCGACGCCGGTAAGGGAAGTCAGCTGGTCGATTCGGTTGGGTTTGGCACCCAATTGCACAATCTGGTCCGGGCGGGTGAAGTCGGCAGCGATCAAAGGGAGACGGTCAAACCCGCCAACCACCAAGTACTCAACCCCGTTGGAATTGAGTAATTCGACAAACTTTCTCAAATCCTTGCTCAGCTGCACTGGGATAGATCCGTTTCTGGAGGTCGAGAACGATGGAGATTCGCTGCTCCGGGTTCATGCGCATGTCTTCTTCGATGTCGGCGGCCTCGGCGTCGGCGAAGTTCGTGAAGATTCGAACCGTCTTCTCCATGCCGTGATTGTACAGAATGTGCGGGGGAACGCACGGAGGTCAGGCTCGAACGGTGACATCACGGTACGAACCGTGGCCTTGGCCTCAAGGCCTCAAGGTTTCCGAGCTTACAACTGCGCTACGAACTCCGCGTGTTCGGGCGTCGCCAGACCCTGCTGGAGCACGGCGTTCCTGCCTTTGCGGTCCCGAGGCCACAGCGCCTTGGTATTCAGCCACAATCCCGGAAAAACCTCGGAACGGAAGATGCCGTCTGCATCGGTTTCACAGGGCCGGAAGCCAAACTGGGTGAGTGAAAATGCCGAACTCTTGGCGGGGCGGCACCGCGATCAGTATTCCCGGACTCCCGCCCGCTCGTACAGCCGCTTCTTCGCCCGAAATCGCGGGATCGGCTCGTCACCGCTACCTCAACAATCAACTCCGGTGCTCCCGACGGATATAAGCCAGTCACTCCCGACTGGCTTCCATACTCCGGCAGGATTCGCATCTCCGCATCCGGCTGCGGCACTTGATCCTGTCCCATGAGCCACGTCCCGTCGAGGCCAGGGCTGCAACCCGGTGTCCAAGCCGCTTAGTGGTCCAGCCATGCAGCAAGGAAAAGGTGGACGTCCTGGTGGTCGCGGCTTACGGGAGAAGGCATGTAGACGATTCCATCGATCAGCTCCGCATGCTTGCGGTCCGGGATCTACTCCCACCGGCGCAGGAATTCCTCGCTCGTCATCGAGTCGCCTTCGAACAGCAGCAGAGTTGAAACGGGATCGGCAGGCGCAGCCAGCGGCATGGGATGGTTCCTCGGTCCGTCACGCCCATCCTAGCACCGGGCGGGCCTAACGGTCACGGCCCGCGCAAATTAGTTCGCCGAATCGCCAAGCTACTTGCAATCAACCGCAGACGAGCCCGACCCAAAGTCGCTGGATTCCTTTCCGGCCGCAGTATCGCAGCTTGGCCGGGGTACAATAACTCCGGATGCAACTCCAACCCCAACCCGCGGACGTTCCGACCAACGGCCACGCCACACCCCGCCGTAAGAACACAATCGTCACGTACGTTTTCCCTGGGTTGCAGAAAACCATTTTTGCCCAACAAACCCGACAGGCCCATTTCCGTACCCGGCGCGGCCCCGTCGTAACATCGTTGGCCCTCGCCATATCCTATAGCTCAAACCTCTTGGACAACCCAGCATGAAACTGAACAGACGGGAACTGCTCGGCAGCGCTGCCGGAATAGCGGCGCAAGTCGCGAGTGCCCAAACAACCCGCAACGGTGGACCAGTGGAATTGAACTGGATCGACGGAGCACCACCCAACCTCGAAACCGGCGTCAGCTGGGGCGTTTCCTGGCCACGGGGCGAGGTACGGCCAGCCCAGCGGTTCTCGCTGTCAAACGCCGGAGGCAGATCGCTGCCGCTCCAGCACTGGCCATTGGCATACTGGCCCGACGGCTCGATGAAATGGACCGGTTTCGCCACCGTCGCGGGAACAGATGCAACCGGCCTGCGCATATCGGGAACCACAGGACCGGCAAGCGCTGGCTTGACCGTAAAGCTGGACGCCGCCGGACTCGCCATCGACACCGGGCGGATGCAGTGCCGAATCCCGAAACAGGGTCCATTCCTGATCGAGTCCATCGCCATGGAGGGACGAGAGGTCGCCCGACAAGCCCGCCTCGTCTGCATCCTCGAAGACCGCTCCACCCCGCGCACGGTGCGCTTCGAGGACTATACCAGCCGGCTCACCAGCGTCATCGCGGAACAAATGGGTCCCGTTCGCGCAGTGGTCAAACTCGAGGGGACACACCGCGCCGAACAGGGCCCCCGCGAATGGCTCCCATTCACCGTTCGCCTCTACTTCCACGCCGGGTGCGCACAGATCCGCGTCGTCCATACAATCGTCTTCGACGGGGACGACCAAAAAGATTTCATCCGGGCGCTCGGTCTCGCAGTCTCCGTCCCGATGCGCGAGGAAGTGCACAACCGGCACGTGCGATTCTCCGGGGAAGCCGACGGTCTCTGGGAAGAGCCCGTCCAACCCGCCACTGGCCGCCGACCCCTCACGGCACCGGGACGCGGAAACCTATTCATCGAACAGTTGGGCGGAAAACGCCTGCCCAACCGCACCGACTTCGATTCGCGCGGGAAGAAACTCCTCGCCGATTGGGCCATCTGGGACGAGTACAAACTGGTCCAACCCACCCCGGACGCATTCACCATTCACAAGCGCACCAATCCCCAAAGCTGCTGGCTCGATGCCGCGGCGGGCACCCGCGCCACCGGCATGGCTTCCGTAGGCGATGTCTCGGGCGGCCTCGGCGTATCCACAAAGAACTTCTGGCAGTCCTACCCGACAGGCTTCGAGATCACCGGTGCCTCCGCCGAACAGGCCGAAATCCGGGCCTGGCTCTGGTCGCCCGACGCACCGGCCATGGACATGCGCCACTACGACACCCGCGCCCACGACCTCGATTCCAGCTACGAGGATGTTCAGCCCGGCTTCAGCACGCCCCACGGGGTCGCGCGGACCAGCGAATTCACGTTGTGGCCCTCCGCCAACCTGCCATCCCGCAGCGAGTTCGCAGCCCAAGCCCAGCATTCCGCACGCGCGCCGCAGCTCGCTGCCACTCCCTCGCACTTGCATTCCACCAAGGCCTTCGGAGTTTGGAGCCTGCCGGACCGCACGGTACCAGCCAAGAAGGCCATCGAAGAACAGTTGGATGCAAGCTTCGAGCTATACCACAAGGAGGTGGACCAGCGCCGTTGGTACGGATTCTGGAACTACGGCGACGTGATGCACCAGCACGACGGCCCCCGACACATGTGGCGGTATGACGTGGGCGGCTTCGCGTGGGACAACACCGAGCTGGGGACCGACATGTGGCTCTGGTACACGTTCCTGCGCACGGGCCGCGCCGACGCATTCCGCATGGCGGAGGCGATGACCCGGCATACCAGCGAGGTCGACGTCTACCACCTTGGCCGGTTTGCCGGTCTAGGGTCCCGCCACAACGTGCGCCACTGGGGGTGCGGAGCCAAGGAACCGCGCATCAGCCAGGCGGCCTACAGGCGCTTCCATTATTACCTGACGACCGACGAGCGGACCGGCGACCTGATGCGCGCCGTGCTCGATGTGGACCGCAAGACCATCGAGATCGACCCGATGCGCCTGGCTTCCCCGCTGCGGGCACCTCTTCCCTTCCCCGGACGGGTGCGCGGCGGTCCCGATTGGCTGGCCTTCATCGGCAACTGGCTGACGGAATGGGAACGTAGCGGGGACACTAAGTACCGCGACAGGATCGTGGCCGGCTTCGACTCAATTGCAAACATGAAGTACCGGTTTTTCACCGGTCCGGACAGCCTGATGGGCTACGACCCGGCCACTTCGAAACTGTTTCCACTCAGCGAAGACGGCTTCGGCGGCTACAACCTGACCACCATCATGGGCGGTGCCGAGGTAGTTTTCGAACTGAATGAACTGATCGACCATCCCGGATGGAAGCAGGCTTGGCTGCAATACTGCCGCCTGATCTCCGCCCGCCGGGACGTGGTCCTCCGCGACAACGCGACCGGGACCGAAGGCGGCGATGCCCAGTATGGCGGCGCGGGGCGACTCTCGGGCTACGTCTACGCCAAGACGGGGAATGCCGCGTTTGCCCGGAAAGCCCTGCAGCAGCTGGCGGGTGCCGGGCCGGACCGACCCCGTCTCGCACTGACCAAGATCAAAGGACCCGAAGTTCTCAATCCGATCGAGGAAGCGACGGGTGTATCCACGAACAGCGTCGCGCAGGCCGCGCTCCACGCCATTGAATTGCTGGAACTCTGCGCTGACCAGATCGTGTAAGCGCAGCTAGGCAACCATCGCCGAGGCGGCAAGACCAAGTGCGGCCCAAGGAATCCACGATTCCAGGAGTGCCTCGATGGCCCCGCTCGGGTTTTCGGACGACGAATCCATCCAGAGCGAGAAGCCGGACAGGAGGACGGGCAGAATCACGATCACGCCGGAAACGCTCGCACCCATTCGGTCGAACCCGCCGTAGTGGGACATCGAGGGCCCCTCGAACATATAGATGAGCCCAATGCCCACGATGAAAAGGCAAACGCCAACCCCTGCGGCCATTACCGACCCCGCCGCCAAGACTAGAAACCACCGCTCCAAGCGCTTTTGCATTGCAGCAGCGCCGAATTCGACCAATAGAAAGGTGCCGTACGCGAGGCTGGCATGGAAAAAATGGGGGACCACGCCGCGGACTGCACCGTACGCCAACAAGGGAGCGAACAGCACGACGATGCCCAGCGCCAGCCGTAGCCAAACAACCATCGCAAGAGCATATCACCCCAGCCATCACCCGCCGGTTACCCTGAAGACAGGCCTAGTCCAGCAAATTCGGACCGGGAGACCGAAAAGGAGCCATGAATGCGGATGACCGGAGGCATGAGTCGCGGCGAGGGCCGTATGCATCGAAGTAGTCACATGCATCCTGCGATTGCGTCCGGAAAACCCGGCAAAGACGTCAAGAAAGCCCCGCCATCGGAGCGGTTCAAGGCTCTTTGGCCGGATATCCGCGAGCTGGTGGCACCCCGGCGCAACCTGCTACTGGCCGGATTCGGACTGATCCTGATGAGCCGCCTTTGCGGCTTGGTGCTGCCGCTCTCCACGCGCTACCTGATTGACGACGTCATCGCCAAACACAACGACGGGATGCTTGTGAAGATCGTGTTCGCGGTCATCGGCGCGACCGTGCTACAAGGCATCACATCGTTCACCCTTTCCCAACTGCTCTCCATCGAAGGGCAGAAAGTGATCGCGCAACTCCGGCGCAAAGTACAAGAGCACATCGGACGGCTCCCGATCACCTACTACGACGCCAACAAGACAGGCCAGCTGGTTTCCCGGATCATGGCGGACGTGGAAGGCATCCGGAATCTGCTCGGCACGGGCCTGATCGAATTCTGCGGCGGACTGTTCACGGCCGCCATCTCACTCTTCATCCTACTGAGGATCAGCCCCGTCATGACCCTCCTTGCCGGCGGAATCGTCCTTTGTTTCGGTGCCGTGATGAGCAAGGCGTTCTCCACCATCCGCCCCATCTTCCGCGAGCGTGGCAAGATCCAGGCCGAAGTCACCGGTCGGTTGACCGAATCCCTGGGCGGCGTCCGGGTCATCAAGGGTTACCACGCCGAACAACGCGAGGCAGCGAATTTCGCAGCCGGTGTGCAGCGCATCTTCGAGAACGTGCGCAAGAGCCTTACCGCGATGTCCGCCATGTCGCTCTCCGCAACTGTCCTGATGGGCATCGTTGGTGCTCTGGTGATGTATTTGGGCACCAAGCAGATCTTCGCAGGCACTCTGACACTTGGCGGGTATACGATGTTTATCGCATTTCTCGCCCTGCTCGTCGCACCGGTCATCGGCATCGTCAACATCGGCACGCAGTTGACTGAAGCGTTGGCGGGTATGGAGCGTACACGGGAAGTGTTGCGGGAACGGCCGGAGGATGAAGATCCGGAGCGCGTCCGCAATTGCGGCCCGATCGTCGGCGAAGTAGTCTTCGACAAGGTGGAATTCGCCTACGAAACCGGCAAGACGGTTCTCAAAGGCATTTCCTTTGACGCCAAGCCCGGGACCGTTACCGCGTTTGTTGGCCCCTCCGGATCCGGCAAGTCGACCACGATCGGCCTCATCTCGGCATTCTATAAGCCGACGTCCGGGAAGGTTTTGGTCG
>CAIYDY010000045.1 GCA_903925015.1 uncultured Acidobacteriia bacterium | reverse complement strand
TGGTTTATTCATTCCAATCATACACAGGGATACCCGCCCGGCCCAATTAAACCAGGCAGGCGCTGCGGATTCGTCGCTAGTAAAACTTGCCGAGCGGTGGTGTGTGCAGGATGTGAACGAGCAGCCTATCGTTGTGATGGTCATAGCTCAATTCGATCCTCGAAAGGGGCTCCGAGAATGGATTTCTATTGTTCTCGGGCCCTTGGAGAAAAGTAACCCAGTGCGAATTGCAGCTGTCAATCGTCGTCCATATTTCCGATGAACTGCCGTTCGCGTCGCGGGTCACGGAGATCTCCCTCCCCACCCATTCCAAGAGCTTCCGCCCTTTCAATGACCGAGAGGCAATGAGTTCTTCGAACTGCTGCTCGGACGCTTCACGCGTCGCCGGACCTGATCTGATGTACGCCTTTCCTGCAAAGTGTGGCCGATTGGCACTACCGGGGACGATTACGGCGATGCAACCGTTGTTGGCGTCAACGTGAACTGGAATAAGATGAACATAGAGTGGAGGGTAAGCGTGACGAAGGATGTCGGTGATGCTTGTCGCCAGAGTCTCCAACTGGCCTCGCGGGCATTGCGGTTGCCCTCGTCGTCCACGCCCACAAACAGCACGGCTGGCCAGCCTACGGGAGCTGAGTTGGCGAAAGAGCGGCTTCCGCTCGACGAAGTCGTGTTCCGTGTCCCTGCTTGACGAGCAATTCTTCTTCAGTCAGGACTACCCTGATTTCGCCCGTCACCCCCACAACCCCACCACAGGCTTGCCCTTCACCAACTCTCTCGGCTGATTCAAATGATTCAGCACCGTCGTATCCGGGTCGATGCCCAAGGCGTAATATACCGTTGCCAGCAAATCATTCGGATGCACCGGCTTGTCCTTTGGCGACGACGCGGTCTGGTCGGATTCCCCGTACTGCATCCCGCCAGCAATCCCGCAGCCCGCGATGACGGCGGAGTAGCAATAGGGCCAGTGGTCGCGGCCATCGGGGGCGTTCGAGTTGCCGCTGGTGCTGACGCCGATCCGGGGGGAGCGGCCGAATTCGCCCACCGCTAGCACGAGCGTGTCCTTCAGCATGCCGCGCTGGGACATGTCTTCGAGCAAGGCCGAGAGGCCCCGGTCCAGCACCGGGCAGTGCAGATTCTTCAGCGGCCCGAAGTTCGCGGCATGGGTGTCCCAGGAATCCACTTCCGGGTTGCCGTTCGCCACCGCCGGCCAGTTCATCTGGACGAAACGGGTTCCAGCCTCGATCAGGCGGCGGGAAAGGAGCAGTCCTTGGCCGAAGGTTGTCCGTCCGTAGCGGTCGCGGATTTTGTCGGATTCCTTGTTCAGATCGAACGCGTCGCGCGCCTTTCCGGAGAGGACCAGGTCGTAGGCCTTGCCGTAATATTCGTCGATGGCGTAGCTCCCCAGCGCCTTTTCCAGATCCGGCATCGATCCGTTGATCCCCTTCAGCAGCTCGAAGCGGTCCTTGAGTCGCTGGGGTGAGACCTCCTTGCGGAGAGTTAGGTCGTCGAGTTGGATCGGCTTGTTCGGGTCCTGGTAGAGGCGGTAGGGGTCATAGGCCTTGCCAAGGAATCCTGCGGCTCCGCCTTTGCCGATCACTCCCGATTCCTGCAGCGGCCGGGGCATTTCGACGAACGGCAGCACGGGCTCGGTCGGCGGCTTGCGCTTGGAGATGTGGCTGCCGGCGGTGGGGAAGTCGGCGGGCGAGGGCGGTTCCAGCTGCCCCGACGGCGAGACCTTGTCCGGCGGGTAGCCGGTCAGCATCTGATAGATGGCTGCGGTGTGGTTGAAGAGGCCGTTCGGGGTGTAGCTCATCGAGCGGATGAGCGTGGCCTTGTCCAGCTGGTCGGCCATCATCGGCATGGTTTCGCTGATGTGTGTGCCGGGGATTTTGGTCTTGATGCCCTTGAACTCGCCGCGGATGTTGGCGGGGGCGTCGGGCTTGGGGTCCCAGATATCAATGTGGCTGGGTCCGCCCTGCAGGAAAACCATGATGACGGACTTCGCCGTGTCGAAGCCGCGGCTTCCCGCAAGGGGGCTGACGCCGGTCGCGGCGGCGGCCTGGGCCTGCTGCCACTGGAGGAAGTTCGCGAGGTTGAGGCCGAGCAGGCCCGACGAGCCTACGCGCAGCATTTCGCGGCGGGTGGGTCCTTCTGAAAAAGACCCTTCGCAGTTTCGTCCGTTGCGTCCTGGGATGACTAGCATGGTTTCAAAATCCTCCTACCGGTTGTACAAAAATGCCTTGCTGTTGACCAATGCCCAGAGCAAATCCTGGGCCCGCGTTGCGCGGCTTTCGCCGCCACGCAGGTAGGTCATGCCCTTGTCGAGTTCCACCGCGGTTGGCTGGCGGCTCAGTGTGGAAAGATAAAGTTCCTCCAGCAGCGCCCGGTCCGAGACCCCGGCGATGGAAGCTTTGGCGATGCGCCCGGTCGGGTCGGCGATGGCGTCGGAAATCGTCTTGCCGTTGACCAGATTCAGGGCTTGGGGCAGGGCAAGGTCGGTCTTGCGTTCGCACTCGCACGCCGAATCGCGCGCCGGACGTCCGAAGAGATCCAGGAAGCCATCGCGGCCCACGTGCGGATCGACGTATGCCTCGGCGGTGGATTCGGCCGGGGCTTCCGGGAAATCGGGACGGACGCCGGTGGCCTGGGTGAGCGCGTCCATCAACTGCTCGGCGTTGAGGCGGCGGGGCGTCTGGTGCGAGAAATTGACCGTGTCGGTCTCGTTCCACTCGTTGGTTGTGATCTCGGCCTGGTAGGCGCGCGAATTGACAATCGTGCGGATCAGGGACTTCAAATCGTAGTCGTGGTCCTTGAAATCCTTCGTTAGCGCATCGAGGAGCGCCTCGTTGGACGGCGGATTGGAGGCACGGATGTCATCCACGGGATCGATGATCCCCTTGCCCATGAAATAGCTCCACATGCGGTTCGCCATCGATTTCGCGAAGAACGGGTTCTCCTTCGAGGTGATCCAATCGGCGAAGGCTTTGCGGCGGTCGCTGCCGTCCGGCAAAGCTACCGGCGCAAGGCTGGCAGTTGTTGCGGCGACCAGGAATTTCGGCTTCATCACGCGGTCGTCCTTCGGGTGGCGCACATCGAAATCGTCACGCTTGTCGAACAGGATTTCCTCACCGCTCTCGAAGCCCGGCCGCAGGCCGACCCCGGAGAAGAACGACGTCATTTCGTAGTACTGGTTTTGCGTCCAGCGCTCGAACGGGTGGTCGTGGCATTGGGTGCAGACCATGCGGACTCCCAGAAATAGCTGGGTGGTCTTTTCCATGGTCGGCTTGGGGTCGCGGGTGACGCGGAAGTAGTTGGCGGCGGGGTTGTCGTTGGTGCTGCCGCGCGATTCCAGCATTTCGCGCACGAACCGGTCGTAATGCTTGTTGGTGGCGACGGAATCGCGGATCCACTCGCGGAACTCCCATGCGGCCTTGTCGCCGAGGAACTTGCGGTTGTTCTGCAGCAGGTCGCCCCACTTGAGCGCAAAGTGGTCCACGTAGGATTTACGCGCCAGCAGGGTGTCGATCATCTTGGCCCGCTTGAGTTTGGAGGGGGTCGGATCGGCCACAAACGCCTTGGCCTCGGCGGGGGTGGGGAGTTGGCCGGTCAGGTCCTCGGAGACGCGGCGGAGGAATCCGGCGTCGTCAATGGCGGGCGAGGGCTGGATCTTGAGGCGCTTCAGTTTGGCGTCGATGAGTTGGTCGATGTAGTTGTTTTGGGGCAGGGGCTTCCATGCGAAACCGGGCTGGGGGTTGAGGACCGTCACCGGGACGGTGCCGAATTTGCCCTCGTAGCGGACGAGCATGGTGGCCTCGCCGGTGCGGATGCCCTTGACCACCGCGTCCGTGTTGACGTCGGCGGTATCGGGGATGTTGCTGGCGATTACGGCTTCCTTGGTCACATCGCGGACGGCCCCGTCGAGGTAGTGGGCCACGACCTTGATCTGGGTCTCGGTGCCGGGCTTGTCCATCTCGATGGTCGCCGGTTCCATAGCGATGGAGGCGATTTTGTCCTTGGCGGGGTCGCCGTAGGGCACTCCCTGGGCGATCCAGTTGAAGATTGTCTGGTAGTACTTGGAGCTGGGCTCGATGCGGAGTCCGCCGCCGTGCGCCACTTGCTGGGTCGGCTTGGCGAGCATCAAGCTGCGGGCGGGGTCGGACCGGTTGAAACGGCGTCCCGAGAGGTCGTAGAGCAAGGCTTGGTAGTCGAATTCGGGGTCGTAGCCGCGCAGGGAGAGCTTGAAGCCGTTTTTCCCCTTGGCCGCGCCGTGGCACGGGCCGGAGGTGCAGCCGACCTTGTTGAGGATCGGGGCCACGTCGCGGAGGAACGTGACGGGCTCGGCCGCCTGCGCGGTGAGTCCGAGTGCGAGAAAAATCAAAGCCGATTTCATTTGGACTCCTCGGGGGCCGTGACCACCCACGGGATGGCGCGGCCAACAATGTTTTCGCGCAGTGTCCCGTTGATCAGATTTGCGTTGACCACCAGGTCGTAGGTGGCCGGAGCGGTGGATTTCGTGGTGGTGACTCGGAAGGTGCCTGTGGGAGCACCCTTCGACGCCGGTTTCATGTCGATCACCCGCAGATCGCGGGCACCGGGGGCGTTCACGCTGATGGTTGCGGGCATCGGGATGGACTTGTCCTTGGTGGAAATGATCCATTCGAAGTCGAAAGCGTCGCCTTCGGACATGCGTGTCCTATTGATCTGTTTGACTGCGATCGTGGCCATCGGTTCGGCTGCGACGGCGGCGGGCATCGTCAGATTGAGCCACGGCGCGGTGAACGGTTTCTGTCGGTCGGTGGAAGTTGCGTCGGGGAGGCCCGTGCCTGCCGCGATGTCGATCACCGCACCGGATCCGGCGGCTCGGCGCTGGATTTTCTCGCCGTTGGCGAGCGTGGCGTCGGCCACCACCACCAGTTCCTTGTCGAATGGCTCGGCGTCCGGCGTGGCGGTCACCGTGATGGTTCCGTTGCGGCTTCCGAGGCGGGCTCCACTGGCATCCACCAATTCGGGGGCAATGAAGCCTCCCTCCGCCGTCCAGCCTTTGGGCAGGTTTTCGATATGCGCATGGATTGCCCCGTCATAGCCGCGGCGGTCCGCCGAGACCGCAACGATCGCCGTACCACCGCGCGGGACGTTGAGGAACGCCGGCGATGCCGCGAGGATGAACTCCTCGGCCTGTTTGCGGATGGAGAGGCGGTAACCGTACTCGGGACCTCCGCGTCCGGCCAAATCCTCCACCGCGACCGTGACTTCTTTCGTGTCGGCGGGGATTTTCACGTTCAGGAACGGGTCGCCGAGGGTTCGGCCCACAATTTGTGCGACGGTGGCGTCCAGTGCGGGTGCCGTGTCTCCTGCGGAACCGAGTTTCACGCCCTTCGCGCCGTAAGCGGTGACCAGTGCGTCCAAGCGGGAGGCCCCGATTTCGCGCGACTGCACTTCCACCAGGAGGGATTCGCCCGGCGAGACCTTCACCGTATGCTTTTCCACGGCACCGGGTCTAGTCAGCCGTCCGTTGATCACTGATTCGCTGTGGGTTAGCGCGATCCGCATCGGCAGCGTGGGGGACCCGGGCATGGACACCATCATGAAATCTCCCGAATCCGGCAACCGGACATGAGATTTCACGATTGGCGCGGAACCGCCCTTTGCACCGAATTCGAGGTCGATGGTTTCGCCGTGGCGGCCACCCAAGGGATAGACCCATTCGGGATACGCGTACGCCCCGATTTTGAGGCGGTAGAAATTCTGGTCCTGCTTGCTGAGGCGGGCGTCGTGGACGGCGATGTAGTAGCTGCCTTCCTTGGAGAAGGTGTGGTCAATGCGGGAATCGACGCCGATACCGGGGGCATCCTCGTTGCGCGCGATCAGCTCGCCCTGGGCGTCGTAGAGTTCCAGAACGGGGTCGATGGCGGAACCGCAGCGGCGTGCCTCCACCTCGAAGACCTTGCGTTCACCCGACTTGGCGGCGATACGGAAGAAATCGCGGTCCGCCCCGACCAATGTTCCGTTGATGGTGATGGGCGTCGATTTGACCGGGGTTGCGGTGGCGATGGAGTTGTTGGGGTGCTCTGGTGTTTCGGCCTCATCCACCTCGGGGAAGGTGCCGACTGTGAAGAAGAGGATATTCGAAATGCCGTTTTGGTTGCGGATGCGGATAGGATAAACTCCCGGAGCTGCGTCAGCCTTCAGTTCCACCAGATAGGGGAGGCCCTTCATGCTGGCCGTCATCGGGGTGAACACCGCGGGGAGGGTGCTGGAAATCTGCGAGCCTTCCAGAAGTTCGCGGCCGGTGAGCGTGAGGGTGAATGTCTTGCCCTGTTGCGAGCCGCGCGGGCTGATTTCGGTCAACGCGGGGGCGGCATTGGCGAAGGATGCCGCAGTGCAAGTCACAAGGAGTCCGAGAAGCGCAGTTTTTGTCATTGGCGGCTCACCAGAAGTGGTACAGGGATGAAGTCCTTCTGCAGTTGGCAGGTGTCGGCGCTGTAGATGCGGACGTGGCCGTCGAAACCGGCTGTTGCGAGTCGGTCACCCGCGGGATTGAACGCCAGTGCGTAAATTCCGGCGGTATGGCCGGTGCAGGCGGCGACCATGGTGCCGGTTTCGGGGTCGTAGATGTTGACCTGCGGGGCGAGCCCGGCCACAGCGATCTTCTCTTTCGCCCCACCCGACCAAGCAAGCGCGGCGATATTTCCGTCCTGCCGGGGCAGCTTGCGGACCAGCGTCGTGTCGTCAGCGATCTTCATCACTTTCGGGCGGTCCATCATATAGATATAGGGCACGCGTTCCTCGCCCCCGACTACCACCAGGTCCTTGCCTGGCTTCCGCGCGATAGCGGAAAGTTCGCCGCGCAGCAGGTTCACGTTTTCCAGGAATCCGCCGCTGGCCACGTCGCTTAATTTCGCGGCGCGGTCCTTGCTGACCGACACGAGCCGCTTGCCATCGACTCCGAACACGGTGCATAGCACCCAGTTTTCGTGGTTGCCGATCTTCTGCAGTTCCTTGCCCGTGGCGGTTTCGAGGATGCGGACGCTGTTGTCGGTCGCCCCGACCGCGATGGTCTTGCCGTCTGGCGTGATGGAGCCGCCGAAAACCGTGTCATTGGTGAGCGTGGTGGATTTCTTCAGGGTCCCGGCGGCTGTGTCCCAGACTTGGATCTCGCCGAAGCGCGCCGGGGAACCTCCAGCAGCGATCAATTGTTTCCCGTCGGCGCTGAAGGCGAGGCTGTTGAGGCGTTCGGACTGCCCCACCAGCCGTTTGACCAAGCCGCTGCCGTCGGCCTTGTGGATCAGGATTTCGCGGTATCCGGCAACGGCGAGGGTCTGGCCGTCGGGCGAGAACGCGAGCGCGCCGATGACGGGGGGCTGGCTGTAGATGGGCGGGTGGGCGGCGGAAATGGTGTCTACGGCTTCCGCTGGCGTGTCGTCCTTGGCTCCGGCGGCGATCCAAGCCGCAATCGAGTCGATCTGGTCCTTGGGAAGTGGGGGCGCGCCCATCGGCATCACCGGCTGCAGTTCGCCCTTGACGTATTTGAGGACCAGGCTGGCGGCGTCGGAAGCCATGAAGGCGGGACCGCGTCGGCCACCCTTGGCGAAATCGGCGAAGGTGGTCACGTCGAGGCCGGAACTTTTCAGGCTTGGTTGGTGGCAGCCCTGGCAGTTGCGCTGGAGGATGGGGCGGACGTCGCGGTAGTAGCTGGGCGTTTCGACCGCGGCTAGCAGGGGTACGAATTGGGTGGCGATGGCAATCGTGGACAGGATCGCCGTCCCCAGTAAACGATGCATGGTTCCTACGATCCTATCAAAAGTTTAGTGTTTCCGGCGGCTGGGCGGCGGCAAACTGGAAGCTTTCACCAGAAGACGCAGTTTCCAACACGGTTGCCGTGCCGTCCTTTGCCTGTAGGATCAACTGGCTCAAGCCCATCTGACACCGTGTGGCGCTGGTCTTGATGCCTCGCGCCTCCCTCCCTTGCTATCGTAAAGAGGGAATTGGAGCGATTCACCCAGTGAACAGATTGTGCTTGATTGGCGTGCTCGTTGCGGCAACCCCGTTGGCTTACGGCCAAACCTTGTCCCCGTCTCAGGATGCGCACGTCTCCACCGCATACCCATCGCTCAACTTCGGCGGTGCCACGTTCCTGCAGGTCGGCCAGACAACAGGTTCGGGTACGACCAAGTCGTTCATCCTATTCGACCTTTCGGCTCTGCCCGCAGGCACCGCGGTGACGTCCATCTCCAAGGCGAACCTCGTTCTTTGGGTGAACCGGGTGGGCACTGCGGGCACCATCAAGATTTCCCAAGTCGGCTCCGCTTGGACCGAAACAGGACTCACTTCCGCCAACGCCCCCGCCTCCGGAACCTTGATCGCATCGCCAACCATCACGTCGGGTTCGACATTTGTTACCGTCGATCTCACGTCCACATTCCAGTCGTGGCTGACTACACCTGCATCGAATCTTGGGATTGTGGTCGAGGGTTCTGGATCGACAGCAATTTTTCTAGACAGCAAGGAGTCTGTTACCACCAGTCATCAGCCGCTTCTGCAGATCGTGCAGTCGGGTCCGGCAGGTCAGACTGGTGCGACCGGCATCACGGGTGCCCAAGGCACGACCGGCGCAACCGGTGCCACGGGATCGACCGGCGGCAACGGATCGACCGGCGCAACGGGTGCCACGGGATCGACCGGCGGCAACGGCACGACCGGCGCAACCGGTGCCACGGGATCGACCGGCAGCAACGGATCGACCGGCGCAACCGGTACCACGGGATCGACCGGCAGCAACGGATCGACCGGCGCAATCGGTGCCACGGGATTGAACGGCGGCAACGGATCGACCGGCGCAACCGGTGCCACGGGATCGAACGGCAGCAACGGATCGACCGGCAGCAACGGATCGACCGGCGCAACCGGTGCCACGGGATCGACCGGCGCAACCGGTGCCACTGGATCGAACGGCAGCAACGGATCGACCGGCGCAATCGGTGCCACTGGCGCAACCGGTCCCGCCGTAGTCGCCTTTATCCCCAGCGGCGTCCCCTACACCGTCACAGCACACAGCATCGACTCCAGCTTCACGGCGCACAGCTTGGTGACCGGCGGACTGGGTGCAACCTCACTGTCCAGTGATCTGGGCGTGATCCTGCCTACGGCCTGCAAACCAAGCATGACCGTATATTCCTTCCTGGGCGCCACCACGACGTTCCAAATACTCCCGTTGTCGCCTGCATCGGGAACCACCTCGTGGTCGCCCGGCTCCACCTTGATCGGCTGTTCAACCACCGCATGGAGCTCGGGTTCGCCCGCGTCTTGTTCCGCAACGTCATCGACTGCCGTGAGCCTTGGCAGCGTGCTTGCACTTTTTGCGCAGGGATCTGCGTCGAGCGGCGCATTCTTCACCGCCTTCTCCTGCAACTGACGTTGCTTGCGGGGCCGCAAACGGCTTTCTTTACCGCTCCTCGATCCTGATACGATGAAACCAATCCATGGACCGACGCATCCGCACCACCGTGCTCCTCGCAGCGTGCTTCGTAGCATCGCTGTTCCTTCTGGCGTATCCGATTTACGTGATCCGGCCGTTCCGACACCAAGGTGCCGCCGAGCTGCGGCTTGCGCTCGAAGTGTTGCGGTTGCGTCCAGTCGCGATGGTTGTGGCTGCGGTGCTGGCCGCGATTGCCGCGTGTTTGCACTGGCGGTCGGCGCAGAGCCGTTTGGGCCGTGGCCTGGCCGCCGCTGCCGGGTTGTTCGTCGTTGCGTTTGCAGGGCTTTCGCGGGTCAACGTCTATGAACAGATGTTCCATCCAGTCGACCGGCCCGAATTCGTCGATGTGTCGGCGACGAAACTCGCCGGAACCGAAAAGGTTCTCGCCATCCGCATCGGCGACCAGGCGCGCGCCTATCCGGTTCGCAGCATTTCCTACCACCACATCGTGAACGACCGGCTCGGCGGAGTTCCCATCGCGGCCACCTATTGAACGCTCTGTCACACCGGTCTGGTGTGGGGGCGCGAGGTGGACGGGGTCACTCTGACGTTCCACCTGGCGGGTATCAACAATCAGAACTTCCTCATGCGGGACGAGGAAACGGGCTCGTTTTGGCAGCAGATCAGCGGGCGGGCAATTTCGGGTCCGCTTGCGGGAAAGACACTGCGCCTGATCCATTGCGACGAACTGACCTTCGCGCTGTGGAAAACGGAGCTTTCGTTGTCAGGATCCAAAAACTGGAGCGTGATGAAGGACGTGGCGGCGTTCGTTCCGGAATACTCGCCCAACGACTGGGACGTAAAGATGAAGCGGCAACGCACAGTGATCAGCCACGCCGAGCCGGGACTTGGCGCGCGCGATCTGATGCTGGGCGTGCATGCCGGCGGGGCTGCAAAGGCGTTTCCGTATGAGATCGTCCGGCGCGAAAAGCTCATCTTGGACCAAGTGGGCACCGAACCTGTGCTGGTTGTGCTCGGAGTGGACGGCGAGTCCGTCCGGGCGTTCTCCAGAACACTGCCGGGCGGCGCTGGCGTAGCCGATTTCTACCGCATCACCGAGCAAGGTGGATTTCTAGTCGACAGCATCGGCGGTAGCCGCTGGGATTTTCGCGGATGCGCCAGCGACGGGCCATTGAAAGGCTCGTGTCTCACCGCCATCGAAATTCTCAAGGACTACTGGTTCGACTGGCGGGAGTACAACCCGGCCACAACGGTTTTCGGAATGCCCGACCGACGCTGAACGGCGGTTTTTGCCGCCAGCGTCGGTCTATCCATTTTCTAGCTAGGCGGCCTTGGCGTGCAGCATCACATCCTGATGCACGGCTTCCCGATCCAACGCCGACAGTACCCATCGGATGCGGGCGGCGTCGAACGAGATTTCGAAATCCCGCGCGTGGGGAGCCGTGATGGCCCTCCGCCAAGAATCGTCTTCCGACGGGAGGCACACGACTTCCTCCGCCCCCGCATCCAACGCCTCCACGAAATTCGTGTTGGTATCACAGGAAACCGCGATGATGGGCACCTCGGGCAAACGGAATCGCAATGCCCGGATGAGTGCAAGATCGCTGGACCTGTCGCAACACGCAAACACCACCTGGGCAACCGACGAATGCCGGTTGTTCAGTGTGTTCGTGATCCGGTGGCCCTGGTGTTGCAGGACGACCGCAAGTTGGGTTTCCAGCGGGCTCGGTAGTCCGATGAATGCGATGTGTGCCATACGGCTCCCTTCAAATTCCTATTATACAGATGGACTATTGGATGATCAAGCTCGTTGCAAGGATTCCGCGTTTACGCGCTGCAAATCCAAGAGCTCCCAGGAGGCCAAGAGCGGAAAGGGCGGTTGTCGAAGGCTCCGGTGTCTGTACCGGTACGCCGTCGAAAGCACCGCCAGTGTAGCCGTAGCTGGCAAAATTTCCACCACTGAATCCGCCGCTATTGAAGTCGTTGCCGCAACTGTTGGAGACGGTATTGCCGATGAGCGTGACGGCATCGGTCAGCGCGATCGCCCTGCCGCATACTGTTGCTGTGCTTTCCAGTGCAATACTGTCGTGTGCAAGAATGTTGCCTGCAAACGCCGTCGAAGTGCCGATCGTCGCGGAGGTGCCAACCTGAAAGAAGACGCCGTCGGTCGAATTGCCGTTTTCAATGAGGATGGATGAGCCACTGGCAGTGGTGAGTGTGCTGCCAATTTGGAAGACGAAGTCTTGGTTGGACGCTCCGGCAAAGTTCAGCGTGAGCCTTCCGGTCAACTGGGCTGAACTGCTGAAGCTATACACGCCCGGTCCGCCGGTGAAGTTGCTCAGATCCCCGGTCAGGACGGTAGCTCCCGATAGACTGCTGAGGATGGTGTACGCGGTTGTTGCGTCCGTTTCTGCCTGCCGCGCCACTCCGTCGGTACTGTGCATTGTTCCGGTCAGGCTGATGGTCCCCGCCCCCGTGATGGACGTGCCCGGATACAAGCCCACGTCTCCGTGGATCGTCGTGGCGCCCGTATTGGTCAGCGACGAAGCGCCGAGGACTGCGAACTCCTCGGCCGACCCGAGAATTGTCCCGGCGGCAGCGTTCCCGGGAGCAAGGAAGACGCCCAGAAATAAGGGGAGGATGCAACTGCAAGTCATTGGACGCATGCGTGTTTGTAGTGCATGCGATTGGCCACGTGTTCATTTCATTCGGTTTCCGCGCCGCCATCGCATCCGGGGTATGGGATTGGCTTCGGCGGGCCTGGCCTTCGGCGGTCAGTCTGACCGAATCTGGTCGATGCCGGTAGCGGTGGGGAAGGCTAGGGACTGCGCGACCCACATCAATCAGCCATCCCAATGCATACGCGAACTACCCTAACCTTGGATGACAGCTCGTCGAACGTTGCCGGGAACTCTCCGGGATCCAGGAGAAGACCGCGTTGGTACGAGCCGGGCTGGAAGCTCTCATCGCCCGTGAATCAGCACGCCGGCTTGCCGCGTTGGGTGGGTCGCAGCCTGAGATAGCGGACATTCCCCGCCGCCGCCCCCAATAGCGGGAGTTCCCAAAAAGTCGTTGCAGGGCTGCTGCAATCGCCATGTCCGGGAGATCATGGGCATCAACGTGCATCCGGTAGTCGCTGTAGAAATCCATTCCGAATGAGGCCTTCGAACTTCTCGCGAATGGAATTTGCAACTCGGGCATTGTCCCGGAACAGCACTCCCAGTTCAATATTTCGCTCGTGCGCTGATTCGGTGAAGTTGGCCGACGTGACGAACGATGTCAGTCCGTCCACCAGAACGCACTTTGCATGCTGACGGCGTTTGCTCCGAGCCGCGCGGGTCGAAGTAAACCAATGGTCTGTTTGCCCACGCCCACTGATACGTCCAGAAACTCTTGGCGTATCTCTCGATTGCGGCCTTCTCGTAAAGCTTGTTCTTCTCATCCGCCGGAACGTTCAGAATCAGGACCACTTCGAGTTCCGGACGCCGCTCCCATGCTTCCTGAATCGGCAGGAAGATCTGGCTGCCGTTGAAGATGCTGTACGTCGAAATCCACAACGACCGGCGCGCTTCAGAAAGCAGTTGCCCAACGACCACGCTCGTATCGCGCACGTGCGGACCTTCCTCGTCGGGGCTGGTCCAGACCAATTGGATCTGGTCAACTGCCCGCTGCCGCGCTGCTGCCTCTTCAGCGAGGGCCTCAAGGGTCATGGCGAGCGTGGCGGCGGTGAACCCGTTTGCCTGAAGGGACGAGAACTCTGAAGCCAGCGCCTCACGAATCGGTTGGGGTGCCCATTCCGCCACCGTAAAACCCGTATAGGGTGCCTTGAGTCGCCCGGACTTCAAGGCCTGCCCCAGCGACTCAAGTACGCCCACCGGCAGTGACCGGATCAGCTTCATGGAAGCGCCAGATCCTGATCCGTGAAGAACTCCGCTCCAGTCGCCCCGACTGTGGCGACCACCAGCGACCGATCCAGATACTGATTGAACCGCTCGCACGAGGTTTCCGAGATCAGCAGGCAACCGTGACATGCAGCGCCCAGCAGGAAGCGCTCTTCAAGCGGCTGCTTTGCGGAGTGCTGCGCACAAACAGGATCGTTTGAGCACAGCCGGCCAAGTTCAATCGCGTTACGCAGGTGCTGGTCGATCTTGCGGCCAATCTCGACCAAGCCGCCCAGCGTCCCTTCCGAATCCGGCGAGCCAGTGTAAAGCAGGATGCCGTACCCGGCATCCCCCGCATAGACGCGTTCCCGGATGGCGGACGAGGAATAGCCACACTCCAGCGAAACCTGCGTGATGAGCAGGTGTGCAAGCGAATGCAGCATCACGTACGGCGCGCCCAGAAAATCAGCTTTCGAATTGGGATACTGCTTCTTCCACAACTTGAAGCCTTCCACCAGTTCGACCTCCCGCTTTGAGACCGCCTCGCGCTTGCGCCAGGCGCGCACCTCCTCCGTTTTGAAGGATATGAAAACCCCCTCGCCGCGGTTCTCGACAGCCGGAACCCATCGAACTTCGTCGGCGAGCGGAGCCCGGTTTACGCCGATTGCGAGTTCGCCGTCGATGTCATTCGTGGCGGGCTCAAAACGAGTGAAGCCCACAAGCGAAACGACTTCACGGAGCCGGTGCACCAGAACGACGCGATCAATCTTATTCCAAATGGGCTGCAGCGGCGATTCCGGCCGCCAGCGCCGCGCAAAGAAATCCCCTTCGATCTTGTCTTTCCCGATCTCGTCCCGACTACCCATCAGCGTTTCAATTTCCGCCTGCTTGATGGTTTTCGAAGGACCACCCGAATCGCCGCCACGCCGGCGTTCGATCTCCGTCCAGACTGCGTCGTTCGCGTAGCCCTCCAGCGCGGCCGCGACCTTCGCCCGCTTTCGCTCGGCAGGAAGATCGTCAACTGAACCCACATACTGCAGATGGTCTTCCCAAATCTTCTCCACCGCGGCCTGCAGCTTTTCGTCTTCATCCGGGATCGAAATTACGCTAAGGACCTGAGGAAACCAAGCGTTCGAAGCCGAGCGGTTCAGAAGTCTGTTGAAGGTCAGCTGACCCTTCGGATCGCGGCAGTTCGGCTCATAGTTGTTCCCACCCAGCCACGGCCTTCGGCCCCGACACCACCCGAGGGCCGTCTTATCCTCCAGTGCGTCGATCAACCGCCGGTTTGCACCGCAGTCGCATCGAATCGCCACCTCAGTCAGGTCGCCGCTCGTGCCCCACTCATCCACGAACAGATCGCGGCGACAGATTTCCTCATTCTGCTTGCGGGGCCCCTGGCCACCAGCCCCGTGAACAAACGTGTGCCATTCCACATCCGAGATGTGACCGTTCGGGCAGGCCTGCACGAAGCGGATGGGCACAACCTCATATTTGTCTCGATCCGGACCCTGCCACTTGGTCTGGGTGATCAAATTGCGCCGATGGACCAGGGGCCGCGTCCGCTGTCCTTTCGGCCCCTTCATGTCGATCTGCGCGGTGAACCACTCGGGGAAACGATAGACGGCTACACCACTGGGCGGCGCGTCCGGATCCTGATTGTCGGCGGGCGGCTCATACATCGCCAGACCTTGCCGCTGCAGCGCAACTTCCACCTTCGCCTGCAGGCGCGGCTCTACGATCTTCCGCCTCCTGTCGTCACCGCCCCAGTTCCACGTCTCCAGGCCGCCCACAATGGCCGCGTGCTGCGGCAGGTCCATCAGCGCGCCAGGGCCGAAGACATTGATGATCTGGCCCCGCCGGATTTGTCCATTTGGCCGCGCCATCAGTTCTGTTCCTCGTCTGCTTCCACTGCCGCTCCGCTCAGTTCCTTCAGCCACAGATTGCAGGCCGGCTCCACATCACGAAGCGACCGGTGCGCCTTGAATTGCGCCCTCTTGCTTTCCATCCGCTCCAGATCGGGATCGAGGGGATACCGCAGCAGGTAGGGTCCCGTGCTGTCGTCGTATTGCTGATAGCGGAGGGTGGCGCTCGTGTCCTTCTGCTCTTTGGAAATCTTCGCCCAATCGTCCAGCAGGTCTTCCACTTTTCCCCGCACGCCGTCCCTGCGCTGTTCCATCTCTTTTTTCTCAAGGCTCGCGTACTGTTCGACTCTGCGTCCAAAAACATCCACCACAGGCGAAAGCGTTGACCGTAACTCCATCGCGCGAAGCGCATTTTGAGCCCTGGTCATCCCGGTATAGCCCTGGCGGCTCAGCGCGACAGTGACTTCGGCAAGACCGCGATCCAGCGCGCGCGGCGAAAACGGCGTCACGCTGGTCGCTTCCACAGACCGGTAGAACGACGCGTGCCACGCCTCGAAGCGTTCATAATGCGACCGATCCCTCGGCTTGTGAACGTTCAGCATCGTGATCACCAGGCCGGGCTTGCCTTCTTCGCGGCCAACCCGCGAGGTGGCCTGAATATACTCCGCGGTTGTCTTGGGCTGCCCGAAGACGGCCATCAGACCGAGGCGCGAAATATCGAGACCGACGGAGATCATGTTCGTGGCCAGCGCAATATCCAGGCAATCGGTCTTCGGAAGGAAAGCCTTCGTGAGCCGGTCCTTCGATCTCGCAACCGCCGACGTGGAAATTCTCGAAGTCAACTCGACCACTTCCTTCAGATTCCGCCTCGCAAACAGGCCCGTCGTCTCCCCCTGCCGCAGACGGTTGCCATAGTCTTTCAGGCGCGATGCCACTTCGTCCTCCGCAATCCGGCGGCAGCCACCCAATTCCCGGAGGCTGTTGAAGTACCCGAGCAGGGTCATATACGGATCGGCCGGGTTCTGCGGATTATTGAAACCTCCGTTGGCGAGGAAGGCCTTCTGCGCCGCACCCAGCAGCGCCAGATACGTCCGCAGGAAGATGACCTTGGGAGAGCGGCCTTGCGCGGCCACGCCCGCGTACAGGCGGCCTGGCTTTTCCTCGGCAGGCACCGTGACCGCAAAATAGGAATCGCGGCGGTCGGGTCCAGGACACGGGAAGATCTCGACGCCATTCCGGCAGAACAACGCCTTGATCTGAGATTCGGCACGGCGTACCGTCGCGGTGGAAGCGACCACCTTGGGCCGAATATTTCTTTTCTGCCCGTCCGGCGTTGTGACCTCCCGGCTGCAAAGGGCATCAATCGCGGTTTCATACAGGCCCACCATCGTCCCCAGAGGCCCGGAGATGAGGTGCAGTTCGTCCTGAATGATCAGGTCCGGAGGAAGTAGCGGCCCGGGCAACGGCTGTCCCGCTGCGTTGGGGTCACAGGGGCCGTAGAAGCCCCCGTTTTGAGGATTGCTGTCCGCACGCTCTACCCTCCCGAACAGCTTGCCTGTCTGGCCCTCCCAGGGCAGGCTGGCGAACTTGTCGACAGTTGCAATCAGGAATGCCGGCAACCGTCGGTAGATCGGTTCATCCACGGCAACGATGGGCAGCGCGCTCTGTGAGAACACGCAATCGCGGTTGACGCAGTAGATGTGGAGATCGACCGGTTCTTTCTCCGTGGGAGAAAGCCGGAACGAACCCTTCGAGAACTTCGTCCCGCACCACGGACAGCTTTCCAGCGGAACCGGGGAAGTCTTCTGGTCCCTTCCGAACTTTATGGTACGCTCGCGAGCGCTGTTCTCATTCCGATCGCCGTACTTCCCCATCCGATTCGGCGTCGCCGCCTGGCCGACCCAGAGCCCGATCTCAAACGGCCATTTCCCCAGCTTTTCGACGTCCTTCTGGCGCTCGATTTCCATGGCGCAGATGAGCGCCGCGCCGCGGCCCAGCTGGTCTAGCGTGAGCAGCCGAAGGGTGTAGCGCATGATGACGGCCACCCCGCAGCCGCGCAGCAACCCGGCATTTCGCAAGCGGCGGAGGAACATTGTGAACGCCGCGAGGCCCAAATACGCTTCGGTCTTACCGCCGCCCGTTGGGAAGAAGAGCAGGTCAACCAGTTCGCGATCCGCATTCGCAGGTTCCGCGATCGACGTCAGGTTTAGAAGCAGGAAGGCCAACTGGAAGGGACGCCACTTCGGCGGTTCCTTCGCATCTTTCCTGCGCTGCCGCCCAACCAGAGCCATTACCTTGTTGGCGAGACGAAAGGCTTCCAGAACGTTCGGATCCGCGAGTTCTTTCAGACCCTGTTCGATCCGCCCGGCGACGACTCCGGCACGTGACAGCATTTTGGTGGCGACGTCGGCCCGGCGCTTTTCCATCGGACTGCTTCCAGCTGGTATTGGCTGTTTTTCGATCCAATCCCGATACGCCCGGATTAGCGGTTCAATCAGAGATTCGGCTTCGGCCGCGTCCTTGATGCTGGCCAGCTTCTCCATGTCGAGCGTTGCGTTGGTCGGGGCGGGCCGGTGCTCCACACGCTCCACCTCGGCGCGCGGGATCCACGCTGTTTCGACCAAACGGCAGCCACCGCTCTTAACCGGTAGGGTGCGCGCCGAGACGCCGTGGCCCACCGCGTGTTCGAATGCGTCGCGGTACTGCAGATCAGCCACTCGCTCATCTGGATCGGAGGAGATGACGCCGCGAAGATCAGGGCGGGCCACAAAGGGCGTCTCGGATTCCAGTTGCAGCTTTACTTGGAAGACATAAGCCTCATCGCGGCGGATACCAGTCATGGAATCACGGTTGTTGACCAGAAACACAGAGACGGCGCGCGTTCCGGGTGCGACCAGGTCCAGCCCGTTGTGGGGCGGGATCGTGCGCACGGAGAGAACCAGGTCGAGGCCGCCGGAATCCTTGAGCCGCACCGCGTCGCGGGT
>CAIYDY010000044.1 GCA_903925015.1 uncultured Acidobacteriia bacterium | reverse complement strand
GGCACCGACAAGATCGCGGGCCATGTCGGCGTTCAGCTTTAGGAAGTCGTGGGTGTCGTGCGCGGCACCGATTCGGCCCGCATATTCAAAAACGACTCTGGAAATGTGGTCGGCCTGCATGGTTTGTGCTTGGACAAGTTTACCTTGCCCGACGGTTGCGCTCAGCAGCACTTGGCGCGCGCGTACTTATCCCGGAAGCGGGCGTCCGAGAACCGCCTCCACTCGGCACCGGAATGCGTCAAGCCATGTGCCGAGAGGTGCCGCGAATAGGCATTCTGGTCCCCGATTTCCCGCAGCAGGGCCAGCACTCCATTCAAGAACCGCCGCATCAAAATTCCTCCGCCGCAAACCGCGTCTGGACGAACGGAGTCTCGCGGCTCTCGACGCGTTTGTTGGCGGAAAGGACACCGATCCAGACCCGGACCGAATCAATCAGGATCACGGCCACCAACACCATGAAAAGGCCGCAGATTCCGGCATCGAGCTGGTTGTTGAACACCACACGCGCCGGTGTGTGCGGCGCATTCGCCGCTGCCAGGAACCCAATTCTCGGCATCGGAGAAAATATTTTTTGCCAGCCTGCGGTAAAGGTCACAATCACCAGCCACACCAAGGGCACACAGGTGATCCACATGTATTTCGCGCCGTGCTTCTTCAGCAGGATGGTGGTGGCAACGGACAAGGCAATCGCCGCCAGCAGCTGGTTGGCGATTCCGAACAGCGGCCATAGGGAATTGATACCGCCCAGCGGGTCGCGCACGCCTTGGATGAGGAAGTAGCCCCAAGCTGCAACCACCGCAGCGCTGGATCCGATCACACCGGGCATCCAACTGGTCCGGCCCAAGGGTTTCCAGATATGGCCGAGCAGATCCTGCAGCATGAACCGCCCGACGCGGGTGCCCGCATCAATGATCGTGAGGATGAACAGCGCCTCGAACATGATCGCGAAGTGGTACCAGAAACCCAGCAACGCGTCACCGCCGAATTGCGCGAAGATCTTCGCCATCCCCAGCGCCAGGGACGGCGCGCCACCCGTCCGGCTGAAAAGGGTCACCTCACCAACCCCCTTGGCCAGCGTCTTCATGGCTTCTGCGGTAACGGGGTAACCCCAACCGGAAATGGTGGCGGCCGCGGCCTCAGCCGTCTTGCCCACCAGCCCGGCGGGTGCGTTGACGGCAAAGTACACGCCCGGATCAAGCGCGCAGGAGGCAATCATCGCCATGATCGCCACAAAACTTTCCAGCAGCATCGAGCCGTAGCCGACCAGCAGCGCATGGGGCTCGCGCGCGATCATCTTCGGCGTAGTGCCGGACGAAATCAGGGAATGGAAGCCCGATACCGCTCCGCAGGCTATGGTGATGAAGCAGAAGGGGAAGATCTTGCCCGCGAAAACGGGTCCGGTGCCGTCAATGAACTTGGTCAGGGCCGGCATTTGCAGCGTCGGACGCACCGCAAGAATTCCGGCGGCCAGCATGCCGATCACCCCCAGCTTCACAAAGGTACTGAGGTAGTCCCGGGGTGCGAGCAGCAGCCAGACCGGCAAGGCACTGGCGAAGAAGCCGTAAATGATGATCGCGACCGCCACCGCCATCGCGGAGAGCGTGAAGACCGGGGCGAGTTCGGGCGATGTCGCCACCCACTGTCCGCCAATCACAGCCGCCAGCACCAGGAGGAATCCGAGGGCCGAAACCTCCAGGACCTTGCCCGGACGCCAGTAGCGCAAATACAAACCCATGAAAACGGCAATCGGCATCGTCGCCGCGATTGTGAACGCGCCCCACGGGCTGCCCGCAAGTGCATTCACAACCACAAGCGCCACCACTGCTAGCAGGATGATCATGATCAGCAGCACAGTTACCAGCGCCACAAAACCGCCGGTCTTGCCGATTTCGTCCTTCGCCATGCTGCCGAGGGAGCGGCCGTCGCGTCGCATGGAGGCGAACAGAATCACGAAATCCTGTACCGCGCCGCCGAGAATCGCGCCGCCGATGATCCATAGCGTTCCGGGCAGATAGCCGAATTGCGCCGCAAGCACGGGTCCCACCAGCGGGCCGGGGCCGGCAATCGCCGCAAAATGGTGGCCGAAGACGATCCACTTGTTGGTCGGGACAAAATCGTGGCCGTTTTCGAGCCGTTCGGCAGGGGTGGCCCGCGCCGGATCCAGAGCCATCACCTTGGCCGCGATGAAGCTGCCGTAGAACCGGTAGGCAAGGATGTACGACAAGGCGGACGCCAACACGAGCCAGATACTGTTGATCTGTTCCCCTCGGCTCGTGGCAATCGCTCCCAGGCAAATGGCCGACCCCGCCGCGATGGCGAGCCAGCCCAGACGCTTCAACATGGACATTAAATAGAGGTTGTCAGAACCGGACCCGTTTCCGCAAGGGGGGATCAGAACAAGTCTGCGATTTGATCGCCGCCGAGGCCGGGCTCCAGCACGATTTCGCGCGTCGCATTCACAGTGGCTTCGAAAGGTCTGGACTTCAGGCCCGGGATCATGGGCATCCGCTCCCCTGGGGCTGTCAGGGTGTACCCCTCGCGCCAGCCCGAGCGGATGGCAGACCACACGGTGGCGAGGTAGAACGCCTCCGGGTCCTGACCCTCCTGCAGGCGGAAAGCGGCGGTATTCTGTCCCGACGCCTTCCAGTGTTTCCGGAAGGCGTCGAAGGCGAACGGGAACTGCGCGCCGGGGTCCGTGCTGCGGACGACTGTTACCGGCTTGGAGCCGAAAGGCTTGGGCAGGAAGCTCTTGTTGATCTGCTCGGAGAACGTCCGGATGCGATCGCCATCCCCAGGCCCGAATGGAACGACATTCAAGACCGCCTCGTGCCTGCCGATGAAGGTACGGCCAATCAGGATCGCCTTTGGAAATAGCCCGCTGGAGGGCGTGGTCGCCGGTGCCGCCCGCAGGAGCAGGGGCTGGCCGTCCACCCCATCCACGCAAATGTAATACGCCGCCGGATGCACCGGGTCCCGTTCGAGGGACGAATAGACCGGAGCCATGGCGTCGAACTTCACGTTTGCGGCCCTTCCGGCCACACGGTTGCGAAGATCGTCCGCCACAGGCTTGGGCATTACGGGCAGATCAAGAAGAATGGACGCCAAGGCTGCGGCGTCGCCGAGCCTCAACGGCAGATCGAAGAGGGAGGGGGTCACCGACTACAATTATACGACTTTGTGCCGGAACCCGGCTCTGACTTACGCCCTCGGACCGCCGGGCACATAGTCTATGGAAAGTTCCACCTGGGTGCCATCCGCCCGGACGTCCACTGTCTTCTCCACGGTGTCGTTTGCGAGCAGGCCACCGGCGATGATGCTGCGGTCCACCTGGACACCGGGGCGGATCACATGCGGGTCAACAGTCAAGCGGTCGCTGACTGGAATGCGCGTATTCCAGTCGGGGTAGCAGGGATAGCGCTCCCATAGCACGGAATTCCGGATCGCCGCGCCTTGGCCGACATGCCAGCCATCGCCGATCACGGCATACGGGCCGAGCTTGGCACCCGGCTCGATGACGCAGTCATTTCCGATCACAACCGGCCCCTCGATCTGAATTTTGTCGAAATCGATGGTCACGTTGGAGCCCAGGTAGCCCCATTCGGTGCGCTCATAGGGTAGGGCAACGCTGAAAACTCCGTCGAGGACGTGGCGGTTGACCTCCAGATAGTCGCGCTTGGTACCGACATCGAACCAGCCGCCGTCGAATTGCAGGCCCAGGATGGAGTAGTCCTTCGGTAGTTTTAGGTACGGGAGACGGCCGAGGATTGCGGGGAAAACGTGTTTGCCGAAATCGTACAGGGGGGCGTCGAGACCGACCTTCGCCTCCGTGCGGTACGGGTCCAAGGCCCGCAAGAGGTCCATTTCGATCATGTAGATCGATGCGTTGTTGAGGCAGCTGGGCGAATCCGGGTCCTTCTCGCGGAAATCGACCACCCGGCCAACCGAAGAAAGCTGTCCGGGGCGCTTCTCAACGGATTCGAGCACCACGGTGCCGAAGTCCTTGCGGCGATCCCACGGGATTTCAGTCAGGGCCATTGAGACCGCCGCACCCGATTTCTTATGGAGGTCGTACATCTCGGCCAGCAGTTCGGTGCCGAATTCGGAGACGATATCGCCGCTGGGCACGATCACGGTGGAGCCTTGGAACGGCACCATATTCGCCGGTGCCGTGTCGATAGCCAGCATTTTGGCGTCACGTCCAAGCGCCATCTTGCAAACACCGCCAAGCGTGCCTGTGGGGGTTTCCTCCGAGACAAAAGTCATCGAACGGCCCGGTCCCGCGCCGCCGTGGAACTGGTTGCGGATGGCGTCGGCCAGCACGCACAGGTTCATCGAAATGTCCGTCAAACCGGCATCCGCGAAGCGCTTGACCCAAAGTTCGGCGATAGGCACCTTGCCAGCCAAGGGAAAGATGGGTTTGGGAAGGAGTTGCGCGGTCAACGGGTCGAGGCGCTTACCCAAGCCAGCCCCGAGGATGGCGCCTTTTACTTGCGAGGCCGAGTGGTGCAGCGATGGATTGGGCATGTAGGTTCCGGGTGGTGGGTTAAATGGGCGTGACATTGTCCCGCGACAGGACCCTGCGACGACGGCCCGCCACGTCGTCAGGATAACAGGGTCGGTGTGGTACTTTGGAAGTTTCTAGAACGCATATGGCATACGTAATCGCAGACCCCTGCATCGGAACAAAAGACACGGCTTGCGTCGACGCTTGCCCGGTTGATTGCATTCACCCCAAGAAGGACGATGCCCGCTACGAGGCGGCGGAAATGTTGTACATCGACCCCGTCGAATGCATCGATTGCGGTGCTTGCGTGCCGGTGTGCCCCGTTTCGGCGATCTTCGCGTTGGACGACCTCCCAGAGAAGTGGTCCAGCTTCACCGCAACGAACGCCGCCTTCTTCGGTAAGTAGTCGCTCTCAAAACTCCAAGATCTAAACGACGTTCTCCCCTGTTGCCGGTCCAGCTGTGGCCAGCGGTAACCGGATCCAGAACGTCGTTCCTTTTCCTGGAGTACTCTGGACATCGATTGTGCCGTTGTGGGCCTTGGCGATCCACGCGACGAAGCTCAATCCCAGACCCAAGCCCTTCTCGGGTGACGCCTGCTCATTGGCACCACGCACCCGGTAGAAACGGTCGAAAATGTGCGGCAGGTGCTGTTCAGGGATGCCGTGGCCGGTGTCCTCCACGCGTATCTCCGCCAAATCTCCTTCGCGTCCGACGACTACCCGAATGCTCCCGCCAGCGGGCGTGAATTTGATGGCGTTCGATAGCAGATTGGAGAGCATGCGCTCGATCTGGATGCGGTCGAAATCGCCGACGCAGCGATAGACTGCGGCCTCGAACTTCAGCGTGACCTCCGCACCTTCGGCGGGAATCTGGAACTGGTCCACCAGGCCGTCGATCAGCTCGACCAAGTCAATGGATTGCTTTTGGAGAATGACTTGGCCGGTTTCCGCCTGCGAGAGCAGCAGCAGGGCGCGGACAATCTGCGATAAACGCTCGATGTCGGCAAGGGAATTTACGATCGCCTCCCGGTATTGCTCAGCCGTGTTTGCCGTGAAAAGGGCGACTTCGAGCTGGCCGCGCACAACCGTGATCGGAGTGCGAAGTTCGTGGGACACATCGGTGGAAAACTGCCGGATCTGGCTAAAACTGACCTCCAGCCGCTCGATCATCTGGTTGAAGGTCTGTACAAGGTAGTCCAACTCGTCGCCGGAGCCCCTTGACGGAATCCGAAGGCTGAGGTTGGAGCCGCCGATCCGTTGGGCGGCGGCGGCGATTTCCCGCACGGGGTTTAGCGCGCGTCCGGCAAAAATCCATCCGGTCAGACAGCCGACCAAGATTACCAGCGGGATTAGGCCAACGCAAAGCCACGTAAAGCGGTTGAGCAGTTGTGCGGAGTCGGCGAACGAGCGACCGATCGCCACGAAGTAACGCCGGGATCTGTCCTCGCTGGTGACGTAGCCCTGCCGGATCACGTAGGGCACGCCGTCCGGGTCGCGCTTATTGACCCAGACGGCCTGGTTGGATTTCAGGATCTTCTTCACCTGCGCGGGCGGGTCGAAACCGAGCGATTCATAGGTGGAGGAATATTCGACGGGCTTGCCGTTTTCATCCGCGATGACGTATACGCTGCGGATGCGGGCGCTGATGGTGTTCTCGTCAGGGTCTGCGGTGTCAAAGAACCATTTCGGGTGGTAATTGGATTGCCCGGAATCGTTGACGATGTGGAGGTTGGCCAAGACAACCGCCCAGCTCTGGGTGAGGTCGTCATAGCCCTGCTCATCGAGATTCTTTGCCAAGTACTGCCTGAAAAGGATGCTGACCGCGAGCAGCAGCAGCGTGAAGAGGCCCGTGTAGATGGCGGTCAGGGTGAAACGGAGGCCCCCGAGGAACCTCGTACGGTTATTCACCGGGCGGCACCGCGGCAGTTGGCACTTTTTCCCCGATGAGGCTGGCCACACGCTCCTGCAAATCGGCGGTCAAGCGTCCACGGTCATGAAGGGATAGGCCTGTGGTTTCGATGGGATCGCCAACCAGCAATTGGATGGTCGTGGGGCGGACAATCGCCGAATGCATCGGCAGCGCCACACGGGTGCCAACCAGCCCAATCGGAACGATGGGTACGCCGGCCTTGATCGCGATGTACGCCGCGCCTTCCTTGAAGGGTTGAATCTGCACCTCGCTCCGGCCGCCTTCGGGAAAAAGGAGCAGGGAGACGCCCCTCTCGCGGATCAATTTTGCGCCCTCGGCCATGGCCTTGATGGATGCCCTGGGGTCGTCCCGGACAACGGGCAGGTGCCCGGCATGCCGCAGATGCCATCCAAGGAAGGGAATGGAAAACAGTCCATGTTTGGCGAAGAAGCGGAACTCCAGTGGAATGGTCCCCATGATGGCAGGGGTATCCATGTAACTGGCATGGTTGGAAACTAGGACGTAGCTCCTGGCCGGATCGAGTTTTTCGAGACCGATCGCCCGGCATTTCAAAAAGCCGAGGGCCAAGAGCATGCGAGACCACCACTGGGCGACACGGTGCTGCGAGACGCCGGTTTTATCCCAGAGCGAGCAGGCAAGCGAAATGCTCCCCATGGCGATGGTGGCGAGAATGATGCCCGGGAACGAGATCAGAAGTGAGCGGACTTTCCACACGGAATCTTAATCCCAGTATCGCCTGTCAGGGTCTTGGCCCGCTGGTTATCGCGCCAGCTTGAGCACCCAAGCGGGCTGGCCCATCAACTCTTCAGGCATGGATGGAAGTTCCACCGCAATGCCGCCATTCTCGGCACGGAACTTGAGGGGTGCGTTGCCACCCAGAAGGGACACCGATTTCACTCCGGCTACATCCTTAATCGTGAACCGCCCGCCCGACCAGTGGGGCAGAATCGCATAGACATCCTGGCCCTTGGCCGTAAAGAATGCCTCGATCCCGGCTTTCCCGCCGCTGGGTTTCGCCGTCAGCTTGTTGATGTCGTAGGCCGCCTCGAACTGCTTGTTGTAATCCTGCCCAGGAATCTCTCCCGCACTCCACTGCCGGGTGTTCTTCCATGGCTTGGTGCCGTAAATCGCCTCGCCGTTCACCTTGAGCCACCCACCGATTTCTGCCAAGCGCTGTTCCATCACCACCGGAATTGTGCCGTCGGCATTGGGTCCGATGTCGAGCAAAAGGTTGCCGCCACGGCTCACCAGATCCACCAGCATCGTCACCAGCTCCCGACCGGTATGGTAGTGCTCCAGTCGTTCGGCCCGGTTGTAGCCGTAGCTGAACCCCATGCCGCGGCTCTCCTCCCACGGGTGGTCCATGCCGCTGGCCCCGGCAGTATACTCGGTTGTCCAGTATCCGCCGTGCTTGTGGCGGGAATCCTTGCCCCAGCGGTCGTTTACGACGACGTCGTCCTTCGACGCCGACTCATTGAATAGCCACGAAAGCAGCGCGGGGGAGCCCCAATCGGTGGATGGTAGGTCCCACTCGCCGTCCGCGAAGATCAGCGATGGCTTGTAGCGTGTCACCAAGTCCTTGAACTGCGGAGTCATGTGTTCCCGGATGTAGCGGGGCTTGTCGCTGAGCCAGAGTGGGTTGTACCACTCGTAAAGCGAGTAGTAGAAGCCCATCTTGAGGCCCTTGGCGCGGACAGCATCGGTCAAATCGCCGAGGATATCGCGTTTCGGACCGGTATCGACGGCGTTCCACGGTTTCCCCCAGGTCGCCGAGGCCTCTTTGCTGGGCCAAAGCGCGAATCCCTCGTGGTGCTTGGAAGTCAGGACGACATATTTCGCGCCGGATCGCTGGAAGACATCCGCCCAATGTGCGGGATCGTACATTTCAGCCCGGAACTGGGGCGCGAAATTCTGGTACGGCGTGTCCGCTCCGTATTGCGATTTCTGGTAGGCCCAGGTGCCGGTCTGGATGCCAGTGGCCTTGGGGTCGTCCCTGCCCTTGGTCATCGCGTTCCAATACCACTCGGCGTAGGCGAGCTTGCCGGGAATCACCGGTGCGTAGGCGGGAACGGAATAGACACCCCAGTGGATGAAAATGCCGAATTTGGCGTCGGTGAACCAAGTGGGGGTCGGCCGCTTGTCGACGGAATCCCAAGTGGGCTGGTAGGTCTGGGCTGATAGTGTTCCGACAAGCAACAGGGGGAGGCCGAGCAGGATTCGCCGCATCATGTCCTCAGTTCTACTCGTTTGGAGCGGCGAAGTCAATCCACGCTAGTCCGGCGCGGGCGCGGTCATTTCGAAACTACCATCTCGGGCGAGCACCAGTTCCCGACCCCGCCACAGGATTGTCTTTCCGAAAAATCCCAGCACCCAAGTAGCGAAGGTGGAGATATCTTCAACCGGAACCAACCACCAGTAGGTCGCAATCAGAGGGTCACTGAGGATTTGTGTTGCCGTATTCCAAGCGACCGCGGCCCGGAACGCCATCGTAAGCGGCAATACCGGCCACAGACGCGGTGCCGCCGCGCAACAAATCAAAGCCAATGCCACCGGCTTGGTGAAGAGCTCCCCCACATACCCCCATGGCCTCGACCGGCGGGTGCTGCGGGCCCAGCGCAGCCGGTGCCGCCAATTTTTTAGAAAATCGTCATTGCCGATATGGTGCTCCACCACGCTGCGCGACAGGATCACGGTCCGACCGCGTTCAAACATGAGGTTGCCCATCACGAAATCCTCGGCTAGGAATTTTTGCAGGTGGACGAGGCCTCCGATCGCCTCCAGTTCCGCCTTCCGGGTCGCGATGGTGGGTCCGATCGCAAAATCCATGCCGTTGAGCATTCGTTGGGTCAGCATTCCGGCCAGGAAATCCGTGTTCAGGCCCAGGGCTTCCACGCGGGACCAGAGTTTCGGACCGCCGACGGCCCGGTAGGGGCAGGTGACCAATCCGACGCCCGGCTGGGATAGTTCCGCGATCACCAAGCGCAGGCAGTCCGCGTCCAACCGCACGTCGCTGTCCGACATCAGCAGATTTTCGTGACGGGCCTCCAGCATCAGGGCGCGCAGGCTCCAAACCTTGGCGTTCGGCATGGGGGAGATCCCGGCAACCACCAGCCGCGACCGAACTTGCGGAAATTCCGCCATCACACGGCGCGCCACGGCTGCGGCGGGGTCATCGGTTGTGTGGACCGATAGAAGGACCTCGAAATCCGGGTAGTCCTGGGTGAAAATACTGCGGAGGTTGTCTTCGGTGTTGTCCTCGGCACCCGCCAGCGGTCGCATCACCGATACCGGTGGCCAAGCCGCCAAAGGCGTCGCACTTGATTTCCGGTACCGCCGCGCCCCCAGAATAGCCAGCACGCAGTAGACCAGCGAGCCCGTCAGCAAACACAGGAGGGGAACCGCGACCAGGTACGATGAAATCGGGCCCATGAAAAACATTATCGTCGGTACCGCCGGCCACATCGACCACGGCAAGACTTCGCTCGTGAAGGCCCTCACTGGAACCGACGCCGACCGGCTGGCGGAGGAGAAGCGGCGCGGCATCACCATCGACCTCGGTTTCGCCCACTTGCGCCTGTCCGACGAAATTCAGCTGGGGTTTATCGACGTTCCGGGGCACGAGCGGTTTGTGCGGAACATGCTTGCGGGCGCCGCCGGAATCGATGTCGTGCTGTTTGTCGTCGCAGCCGATGAGTCGATCAAGCCGCAGACGCGGGAACATTTTGAAATTTGCCGTCTTCTGGGCGTTCAGTCCGGCGTTGTCGCACTGACCAAGGCCGACATGGTGGATCCGGACTTGGTGGAATTAGTGCGCCTCGAAGTGGATGATTTCGTTGCGGGGTCGTTTCTGGAGAACGCCCCGAAAGTGGCCGTCAGTTCCGTTACCGGGGAGGGGCTGGACGAACTCCGGCGCGAGTTGGAGGCGGCGGCGCGGCGGACTCGCGAAAAGAGCGCCGGTGGATGGTTCCGGTTGCCGATTGACCGGGCTTTCAGCATGCGCGGTTTCGGCACCGTGGTCACCGGAACGCTGGTTTCCGGTACTGTTCGGGCTGACTCCGAGGTGGAATTGCACCCCTCGGGACGGCGGCTGCGCGTTCGCGGTCTCCAAGTCTATGGCGAGAAGACGGATCGGGCGCGCGCCGGGGAACGGACCGCGATCAATCTGGCGGACATCGCCCCGGAGGATTTGTCGCGCGGGATGGTCCTCACAGAGCCGGGCCGGTTTTCGTCCGTGACCGTTTTCGACGCGAAGTTGGACCTGCTGGCTTCCGCCAAACCTCTCAAGCACGAAGCACCGGTGCACCTGCATCTGGGCGCGTCGGAGATCGAGGCCGAGGTGCGCCTACTGGACCGGCGCACAGCCCTTGCTCCCGGCGAATCCGCTTGGGTCCGATTGGTCCTGCGCGAGCCGGTTCTGGTCATGACCGGCGACCGGTTCATCATCCGCATGTTCTCACCCGTTGTGACAATTGGCGGCGGAACCGTGGTGGATATCTCCGGACACAAATACCGACGCGGGTTTGATTTTTCGGCCCGCCTGCAGACGCTGATGGAGGGAACGTCCCGGCAGCGTGTCGAATTGCTGGTTGGCGAGCGCCCGGATGGTGTATCGGAGGCGGAACTGATCCGGCTGACAGGCTTGAAGGAACTTCCGGCCACACCGTCCCTGCACTTGGTGGCGAAATGGCGGATCTCGGGGGAGCACGTCGCAGCGGCATCGCGCCGGGTAGTAACGGTGGTCCGACAGTTCCACAAGGAGCAACCGCTGCTCCTTGGCATCCAAAAGCAGGATTTGAAGGGTCGAATCGTGCCGGACGCCACGCCGGAGATTTTTGAGCACATTCTGGATGCCGCGCCGGAAATCCTGCAGGCCGGACAAGTGGTGCGGCTGAAAAGCCACAAGGTGGTGCTGAAACTGGACGAGGAGGAGGCGAAGCGCGCGATGGAGGCCGCATTCGAAACCGCGGGACTCGCCGCACCCGGGGTTCAGGACGTATTGAAGTCATCTGGGTTGGAGCCCGCGCGGGCCAAGTCGATCCTGCAGATGCTGCTGCGGGACCAGCGCTTGACGAGAATTTCGGAGGACCTGGTGCTGCACGCGTTCGCCGTCGCCGGGCTGCGGACCATGATGCAAGGTTGGCGGGGGCAACGGATCAATGTTCCGGTGTTCAAGGACGCAACCGGGGTCTCGCGGAAATACGCCATCCCGCTGCTGGAATACTTGGACCGCGAACACGTCACGCGGCGCGAAGGGGACGAAAGGATCGTGCTATAACCGGGGTTCCGGGCGATGGGTTTTGGTGCCGCTAAAACCAATGTGATATCAATGAGAAAAAGGCTGGAAGCATCCCTGCTCGCTTCTGTTGCCACGATGGCCTAACCCTGGCCACCCCGTGCCTGAACAGCACCGCTTCCCCGTGCAGAAAGGAATGCCCGTGGAACCCACCAACCGGAAACTGATCCGACCCTCGTTCAACGACGCCAAGGAGAAAATGGAGCCCCCCCGTAAAGCGGCCGCCCAGAAGCGCCCCGTACCACCAGATCAAACAAACGCCGAAAATTTCTACTACGTCAAGCAGATGCAGTCGAAGACCCCCATGGTGGTCACCCTCAAGGACGGCGAAGTCCTGAGGGGTGTCATCGAATGGTATGACCGGGGGTGTCTGAAATTCAACCGGATTGGCGCGCCGAACCTGCTGCTCTACAAGAGCAACATCAAGTACATGTACAAGGACGAGGACGAGTAGACCCGTCCCCGCCGCTTCCGTTTTAAGCCGCCAGGGCGCGTGTCACCAGCGCGCCCGCCTCGGTAATAATCCGCTCCAGATGTTCGGCGCTGGTGAGGCTCTCGGCGTAGAGCTTGTAGATGTTCTCGGTACCCGAGGGGCGGGCTGCGAACCATCCTGCGCTGGTTTCCACCTTCAATCCGCCGATTGCGGCACCGTTCCCGGGTGCCGTCACCAGTCTTTCCGTGATCGGGTCCCCGGCCAATTCCGCGTCGGTCACGGAAGCCGGGGTCAGCTTGCTGAATGCGGCCTTTTGTTCCGGCGTGGTCGGGGTGTCGATCCGCTTGTAGAACGGGGTTCCAAAACGCTCCGTCAGGTTTCGGTAGTGGATTCCGGGATCCTTGCCGGTTACTGCCGTGATCTCGGCCGAGAGCAGGCCCAGAATCAGTCCGTCCTTGTCGGTGCTCCAAACGCGGCCGTCGCGCCGGAGGAAACTGGCCCCGGCGCTCTCCTCGCCACCGAAGACGCAGGTTCCGTCATAGAGTTTCGGCACGAACCACTTGAAGCCGACCGGTACTTCCCAGAGTTTCCGTCCCAGACTCGCTACCACCTTGTCGATCAGGCGACTGCTGACCAAGGTCTTCCCGACGACGGCGTCCACGGGCCAGCCTGGCCTGTGCCCGAGCAGGTACTCGATGGCCACGGCCAAGTAGTGGTTGGGATTCAGCAGACCCTCGGATGGGGTCACAATGCCGTGCCGGTCGGCGTCGGGATCGCTGCCGAACGCGATGTCGAACTGGTCCTTCAGGCCGACCAGACTCGCCATGGCGTAGGGGCTGGAGCAATCCATGCGGATTTTCCCGTCGTGGTCGAGCGTCATGAACGCAAATTTGGGATCGATAGAGCTGTTGACGACGGTGAGATTCAGGCCGTATTGGTCGGCGATGGGTTCCCAATAGGCTGCGGAAGCGCCTCCCAGCGGGTCCACGCCGATGCGGTTACCGGAGGAACGGATCGCCTTCATGTCGATGACGTTGGCCAGATCCTCCACATAGCCGCGGACGAAATCGCGGGTGCGGGTGGTGGGGGCGGCCAGGGCCTTCTCGTACGAAAGCCGTTTTACGTCCTTGTTGCCGTCGCGCAGCAGGCCGTTGGCTCGGCGCTGGATCCAGCCGGTGACATCTGTGTCGGCGGGGCCGCCGTCGGTCGGGTTGTACTTGAAACCCCCATCCTGGGGCGGATTGTGGGACGGGGTGATGACGATGCCGTCGGCGAGCGCCGTGTGGTCGCGGTTCCAGCCCAGAATCGCGTGGGAAATGGCCGGCGTGGGGGTGAAACCGTCGTTGGCCTGGATCACGGTTTCGACACCGTTGGCCGCGAGAACCTCCAGGGCTGTCCGTTGGGCGGCACCGGAGAGGGCGTGGGTGTCCTTGCCCATGAAGAGGGGGCCGGTGGTTTTGTTGATGGTCCGGTACTCGCAGATCGCCTGGGTGATCGCCAGGATGTGGCGTTCCGTGAACGTGCTGTCGGTCGCGGTCCCGCGGTGGCCGCTGGTTCCGAAGGACACCAGCTGGGCGGGTTGCGACAGGTCGGGTTTGTTCTCGAAGTAGGCGCGCTCGAGTTTGACCGGGTCGATCAGGAAATCTTGGGGGGCGGGTTGACCTGCTTGTGGATGGAGCGGCATGGCAGGACCATTATTTCAGAATGCCGGTGTCGTGTGTGGGTTCCGCCGCTACCCCAGCATCTGCAAAGCGCCAATCAACTCACTCCGGGTATGGTCGTCGCCCGTAGCCGTCGTTACCTCAATTCCCTTTTGAAAAATAGCACGGGCCTCGGAAATCCGCCCCAGCTTCTCCAGCGTCTGTCCCCCGTGGAAGTACCCGGCGGCGTAGTTCGGGTTGTACTTCAGCAGTTCGGCGAATTCGGGTACGGCCGCGGCAAGATCCCCGCTGCGGACGTATTCCATCGCCAGCCCGTACCTGCAGAAGGCATCCTCGGGCCTCTGCTCCACCATCGACTTCAAGATTTCCAAGCGTCCATTCGGCATTCACCTGATACTATAGCGTCACACCATAGAAATCGGGTCCCATGAATCGCACCCTCCTTTGCCGCCTCTTCCTCGCCAGCCTCGCCTGTACCCTACCCGCATTCCCCCAGCTTGCGGCTCCGAATACCGCCGGTGTCGCCATCGGGCACATGCACTTGAACGAGGCCGACCTGGATGTTGCGAACAAATTCTGGGTCGACATCATTGGAGCCACACCGTATTCGAAAAACGGACTCAGCGGCGTGGAGGCACCGGGAATCATCGTTCTGATCCGCAAGACTGCCGTCAAAGGTGGCATGGCGGGCTCCAGCGTGAACCACATCGGCTTCACGGTGTCGGAATTGGCCCCGTATCTGCCGAAGATCGACGCCGCCGGCTACAAGCGCACCCAGCCCGGAGCCACGATCCAAGCCATCATCGACGGCCCCGACGGCCTCCGCGTGGAGCTGACGGAGGACAAGAGTCAGAAAATTCCGCTCAAGTTCCACCACGTCCATTTCAATTCGCCGGACACAAAGGCGATCCAATCCTGGTACGCCACCCATTTCGGAGCCACCGTGGGCAAACGCGCCCAGTGGGATGCGGGGGATGTGCCTGGCTCCAACCTTACATATGCGGAACTCAAGGATCCAACACCGACCGTCGGCCGCGCACTCGACCACATCGGCTTTGAGATCCAAGGCTTGGAAGCGTTTTGCAAGAAGCTGACCGATGCCGGACTCAAGCTCGACATCCCCTACCGCGCCATGCCCCAGCTGAAACTCACCCTCGCATTTCTGACCGACCCCTGGGGCACGCGCATCGAGTTGACCGAGGGCTTGGTTTACTAGCCCCGAATGCCCTGCCCGCTGTTTGTTCCCGACACCGAAGCGCCTCCCATCGGGGAGCCCTTCCACGGTTGCTGCGATGCCGATCCGGCGTGGAACATCCCGTTCGACCTGCTTTCCAATGGCTGCAACCGGGGCTACGCGAGGTCTTTCTGCGTTCGGGCGTCCTCCGTGCCGGAGGACGCCTACCAGTTCCTGATCAAGTCCCATGTCGACGGTACCTTCCGAGTGGCATGGTCTGGGGAATCCGACCATGCGCCCGTCGCCGTGGGTACTTTGGAAATTCGCCCCAATGACCCGTCCGCCACGCCCTTGGAACGCCAGGCAAGGGCCTCCGTGACGGCGTATCTGCGACGGACGGGCGGCGTCTGGTAAACCTCCAATATGGACACCCCGCAAGGCCGTTACGTCAGTGAATCGGTTTCGGAATACTCCGAGTTGGCGCTTCCAAACGATGCCAACTCCCTGGGCAACCTGCTGGGAGGCAAAATCATGCACCTGGTGGACCTCGCGGCGGCGATTGCGGCGATGCGCCACGCCCGGAACGTGGTGGTGACGGCGTCGATGGACCACATGGATTTCATCCATCCGGTGAAGCTGGGCCAGTTGGTGCGATTGAAAGCCAGCGTCAACCGGGCATTCCGGACATCGATGGAGGTCGGGGTCAAGGTGTGGATGGAGGACCCGGTGAAGGGTACCGTCCAGCACGTGTCTTCCGCATATCTGACGTTTGTGGCGATCAATCCGGAGGGCAAGGCGGTACCGGTGCCTCAGGTGATTCCCGAAAGCGCGGACGAGCATAGACGGTACGCCCAAGCCGGGGAGCGGCGGGAATACCGGTTGGCACTGCGGCGCCGGTAGGCCCTTTTTGTGACAAAATGGTGTTGCCGATGGACTGGAAAGACTATAAAGTGATCCTCTACCGCAACCAACCCTCGGGCTGGGTGGCGGAAATCCCCGCGATCGAGGGTTGTTACGCCCTAATGCCAACGAGGACCGAAGCACTCGCGGAGCTGCGGGAGGTCTTTGGCGCGATCGCGGCGGAGTATCTTGATCGGGGCGTGGAGGCACCGGTCGATACCACCGAACTGGTTCATGCCTAGCGCGCGAGTTGAGGAATTCCAGCGGGCAGCGGCAAGATTGGGGTTTTCGAGAATCCGCCAAGTTGGTAGCCACGAGCGGTGGATTCACCCCGACGGACGTTCTGTAACAATCCCGATTCACGGTGGCCGGGAGATCGGGGCACCACTTTTCCAGAAGATCCTTCGGCAGCTCGGGGTTAGCCTGCTCCAGTTCAGAAACCTCCTGTAGTCATGGCTTTGGAACACATTCGGTTTTGGGCAGCGCCTACTTTCCGTCGCCAGCCAACACTTCCCACTTCTCCCCGAAGAATCCAGCCAGCGCAACCTTCCCGGGCCAGCGGCGGTCCGGCGGCTGCGTCACGTCGATCACAGCGTAATCCGGCAGCTCGGCCACCTGCCAGGAATTGCTTCCGTTCGCTGATTCCCGGAAGGTGAATCCGCTGTTCAGCACCACGTACTTCTTTGGATTCAACGGATTCGGGTAGATCATGACCGGCACGTTCGTACCCGCCGCGTATGTATGCGCACCGACTACCACCGAGTCCTTCGTCCACTTCACGGGCAGTTTGTCGGCAATCCGCGCGAGCACCTTATTGCTCTGGGGATCACCCCAGAGAACAAGGTTGCTGGCGGCGATGTCGGCATCGGTGATTGCGGAATCGTCCTTCACCGGCGTGTCGCCCCGGAACAGGCCGCGCCACTGGCGGATCGCCCGCTCCAGCTCCGACGTGACCCATTTTCCGACGGCCTCATTCGCAGGCGCTCCGGTCGGGCGCACCATTAAAAAACTGTCCATGAACGCGTTGTCGATGGGCCCTTGGACGCCATGCACCTTGGCAAGGCCGGATGGTTCACCCGCTAAGGCCCATTTCCCGGCGGTCTTGCGGAAGCGGGCGGTCCAGGAGCCGTCCGAAAGGGGGCCCGGAACCGTGACCGACTGGCCGTCCAGATCCACGGTCACTTTCGACGCCGGATTCAACAGGAACGCGCCTGTTCCCATCTCAAATGCCAGCGCGGATACGTTTTCCGTCTTCGCCTTCACGGCATGGTCGCCTTCGACCGACGCCTCGATCCGCGCGCGGTCCCAGTGCTTCTCCAAGCCCTCGGCAACCACCCAGCGCATGCGGTTGTACTGCAATGTCCAAGTGGTGAATCGGATCCGCCGGGGCCATTGGTCGCGCCCCTTGGCGGCGATGGCGTCAATCTTTTCGGAAATCTCGACCTTGGCAGCCGGAGTGTACGCGTGGCCGATATTCTTGCCCCAGACACGGGCGAGGGTCAGCCCCTCGGCTTCCATGTTGCGCGCCATCACGTCGCCCGATTGGCGCTGCGGGTCCTGGTCCCCGGCATAGGAAATGATCGGCAGGTGGGAGAAGTTCACCGCATAGTCGGTTGCGTTCGTCAGGTGGTAGAGCTTGGATTCCCACCATGTCGGCTCATATTTTGCAGCCTTCTGGTATTCCAGAGTCTCGGCGAAACCAGCACCCGGCGCAGCAGCGGCAAATTCCGTCGGGTTGTGCGCCGCGATGTGCCAAACGGAGGCCCCGCCCATGCTGAAGCCGCGGACGAGAATCCGGTTCTGGTCCACGGAATAATGCTTCTTCACGTCATCCAGCGCCTCGAAGAAATCCACTTCGCCGGCGAACTTGCTGGCATTGCAGTAACGGCCATAGAGCCGGATCACGATGGTATCGGTGGGCTGGAATTCGGCCGGACTTCGCAGGCTGTCGAAGATGAAGTCGACCTCATTCAAAGTTTCGCTGCGTCCATGGAACCAGGAGTCGACCCGCCAGTGGTGCGGCTTGTCGGGGCTGAAGGTCGGGGGAAGGACGAGGCCGTAGGGCTGCACGGACCCGTCAATCTTTGAAACATACGCGCGGACGGTCAGTCCGGGTGTGCGGGTCCAAGGGGCTTCGCCCTTGGCCAACGAATCCGCACGCTCCATGCCGATCCGCAGCAGTTCCTTGGCACGGAAGATCTGCTCCTGCCGGAAGAATTCGTTGCCCTCCAGCGCGTACCGCACTGCTTTGTGGAAGACGAGTACGTCGGCGAGGTTAGGATTGCCTTTCAGCGATTCGATGCGGGCACCGAGCCGGTCGAGGCCGGCCTTCAGTTGCTTCTGGTCGGCTTCCGGCACCGGGATGCCGGGTTGCGGGAGCGGCTTGTTGTTGGCTTGGCCGAAGGCGATGGCGGCGAGGAGCAGGAAGGCTGCGAAGGGCTTCATGGAAAACACATGATATCGAACCGGGCCGGACCCGGGCAGGCGATCATTAATTTGTCAGGGACTGTCACCTTGAAGCCAGCCCCGGCGTCCTTGTAGTATGCTGGTCCTTTGCGGGCCCAGGCCCAATTTTTCGAGGTAGCGCAGCTCATGTCGTCCCTATTGAAGTCCTTCACACTCACCGCCTTCGCAGCACTGCTGCTTTCCGTCCCCGCATTCTCCCAGACTTCAGCCATCGAAGGCATGGTCAAGGACGAGACGGGCAAGCCGCTCCAAGGGGCCAAGGTCGTCTTCGAACGCACCGATATCAAGGGCCACTACGAGGTCAAGTCCGACAAGAAGGGCCACTACGGCCACTACGGTCTGCCCCTCGGCACCTACACGATTACGCTTGAAGTGGACGGCAAGGTCCGCGATACCGCGAAGGGTTTCCGTTCCGGCTTGGGCGAGCCGAAGGTTCTGAATTTCGACCTGAAAGCCGCGGCAGTCGACCAGCAGGCCCTGCAAAAGGCGGCCGAAACCGGCACCTTGAGCAAGGAACAGGAACGTGGCATGTCGAAGGAACAGAAGGAAGCCTTCGAGAAGCAGTCCAAGGCCCGCGAAGCACAGCTCGCAAAGAACAAGGCCCTCAACGATGCCTACCAGACCGGCAAAACCGCTCTTGAAGGCAAACAGTGGGATGCGGCCATCGAAAGCCTGAACAAGGCTGCCGAAATGGACGCCAAGCAGGGTGCTGTTTGGAGTGGTCTGGCAGATGCATACGTGGGCAAGGCCCAAGCAACCCCCGCCGAAGCTGCCGCAACTTACGACAAGGCATTTGACGCGTTCAAGAAGGCTTTGGAAATCACCCCGACCGACGCCGGCCTGTTCAACAACTACGCTCTAGCGCTCGCCAAGGACAAGAAGATCGACGACGCCAAGGTCAACCTTGCGAAGGCCGCCGAACTGGACCCCCCCGGTGCCGGCAAGTACTACTACAACCTGGGCGCACTCCTCGTGAACAGCGGTCAGAACGACGCAGCGACCGACACCTTCAAGAAGGCGATTGAACTCGACCCAACCTATGCCGACGCCCAGTATCAGTATGGTGTGGCACTGGCTGGCAAAGCGAGCACGGACGCGAAGGGCAATGTGATCCCGCAGCCCGGCACTGTCGAAGCACTTCAAAAGTACCTCGAATTGAAGCCGGACGGCGTCAACGCCGCCGCAGCGAAGGACATGATCGCAGCTCTCGGCGGAACCATCAGCACCACCTTCGTCAACCCGAACGCTCCCAAGCCCAAGGCCGCTCCGAAGAAGAAGTAGTTCCTACTTCCCAACTCGACTACACTGAAAGGGGATGCCTCGGCATCCCCTTTTTTCATGTTCGTGTTCCTCTCCAGACTGGTGATGTTGGTGATCGCACTTTCCGTGTTGCGGTCGGCCGTGGCATTTCTACAGGGCCTCTGGATGGACCTCACCGGCGGCAAAGCAACCCAGCGGCGACCACCACCAGCTGCCAATGGAGGAACCACGGTTCTGCAGCAGGACCCGGTCTGCGGAACCTACGTTCCCACCGAAACCTCACTGAAAAGGATTGTCGACGGCAAGGTGCTGCACTTCTGCTCCAATGATTGCCGCGACCGATACAAGGCCTGAGTGCGCAACCCCCAGATTGAAGCACTATTCTTCGGACTCTCCCATGGCTCCTCGTTCAAGGCGCTGGCCAGCCGCCTTGCGTCGCGTGACCACTTCGGCACCCTCCGCCTTTCAGGCCTCACGCTGACGGCCAAGGCGGTTTACGCCGCCCTCCTGCACAAGGAAACCCGTCGTCCGCTGGTCATCGTGACGGACGGCAACAAGCAGGCCGAAGCTCTCTACCCCACCCTGCGCACTTTTTGCGATCTCTTCGATGCGGGGACCACCCCCCTCATGCTCCCGGCCATCGACACGCTGCCCGGCCAGAACATGTCGCCGCACGCCGAAATCCTTTCCTCCCGAGCGGCTACCTTGGACAAACTGGCGCATGGCCTGGGCGGAATCGTGGTTCTGCCTGTAACCGCAGCCATGACCCGCTTGGAGCCGCCGGAGTACTATCGGCAGCTTACGCTCACGCTCAAGATCGGCGATGAAATCGGACTCGACGATCTGATCTCGCATCTGGAAAGCATCGGCTACAGCCGCCGGGACCCGGTCGAGATGGTCGGCGAATACTCGGTCCGGGGCGGCATCATGGACGTCTACCCATCGGACCAGTCCCAGCCCGTCCGCATCGAATTCTTCGGCGACGAAATCGAGGAAATCCGGCGCTTCGACCCCGAGACCCAGCGTTCCATCCACAAGCTGAAGGAGTGCGTCCTCCAGCCTTTCACCGAATTCCAGCGCTCGCGCGAGCTTCTGGCCCGACTGGCCGACCACATGCGGGACCTCGGTGTCCGCGGTCGGGATCTGCCCGTTGGTGGCGAACCGTTCCCCGGATGGGAATTGATGACGGCCCTTTTCAGGCCGCGCGAAGGGACGATTCTCGACTTTTTCGACCGCCCGTTGCTGGTGATCGATGAACCCGAAATGACCTCGGGAGCGGCCACGCGCTTCTGGACCAGGCTCGAAGGCTCCACGGGTGCCGTTTTCGTAAAACCCGAACAGGGTGCTTTCACGTGGGACCAGTTTCTCGAACGGTCGCACAAAGGCGACACGCTGGAAGTTCGGGAGCTGGATCCGATTGGCATCGACGAGGCTCGGATTGGCTTTGAAATTTCCACCCGCCCCTCGATGGCCTTCCACGGCAATCTCCAAGTGGCGATCCGGGAGGCCAAAAACCTGCTGGAAGCCGGTCGGCGCCTGGCCTTCTTTGCGCCAACCCTCGGCGAGATCGAACGCCTGGCCGATGTCTTCAGCGAGTATTCGGTGCCGTACCAGATCGATCTGGCGGGCGAGCGTCCGCCGGAGCATCTTCGCCAGCGGGCACAATCCAGTGCTTCCGCAGTTGCCCTGATCCGGGGCGATATCACCAAGGGCACGGTTTTTGCCGAGACCGGCCTGACGATTTTCGGCTCCGAGGATCTCTTCGACGCGGTCGAATCCGTCGCGCAGCCCGGCATCTCCAGCCGACGCGGGGCGTTTTCGGCTGATCAGTTCGACCTCAAGCCGGGCGACTTCATCGTCCATGCCGATCACGGAGTCGGCCAGTTTCTTGGCCTCCGCGAGATCCAGCAGGGTGACGCCAAGGGCGACTACATGCTGATCGAGTACGCGGGTGGCAACAAGCTATACGTCCCGCTCACCCGCCTCGATTTGGTCCAGCGTTTCCGGGGCGAGGGGGAATCCAAGCCCTCGCTAGACCGCATGGGCGGTGCCACCTGGATCAAAACCAAGACCAAGATCAAGGCCCGGATGCGCGACATGGCGGAGGAGCTTCTCAAGCTCTACGCCCGCCGCAAGATGTGCGAAGGCTTCGCGTTTTCCAAGGACAGCAACTGGCAGCGCGAATTCGAGGACGCGTTTCCCTACACCGAAACGAAGGACCAGCGGTCCGCCATCAGCGACATCAAGCGCGACATGGAAAGTCCGCAACCGATGGACCGCCTACTCTGCGGCGACGTCGGGTACGGCAAGACCGAGGTCGTAATGCGCGCGGCCTTCAAGGCCATGGGCGACGGCAAGCAGGTTGCGGTTCTGTCCCCGACCACCGTTCTTTGTTTCCAGCACTTCAACACGTTCAAGAAGCGGTTCCAGCAGTTCCCGGTGCGCATTGAAATGCTGAGCCGGTTCCGCAGCGCCAAGGAATCCACTGCGGTTTTGGCCGATTTGGCCGAGGGCAAGGTGGATTTGGTCGTCGGCACCCACCGGCTGTTCTCCAAGGACGTTGTTTGGAAGGACTTGGGCCTGGTCCTGATCGACGAGGAGCAGCGCTTCGGCGTCAAGCACAAGGAGCGCCTGAAGGAGATTTCCCAAGGTGTGGACACGGTGGCGATGTCGGCGACGCCGATTCCGCGAACCCTGCACATGTCGTTGTTGGGACTGCGCGACATGTCCGTGATCGAGACGCCGCCGAAGGACCGGCTGGCGATCCACACGGTTGTGGCACCGTTCGCAGCGTCCTTGATCAAGCCCGCGATCGAGTTGGAGCTAGCCCGCGGCGGACAGGTGTATTTCGTCCACAACCGCGTCGATTCCATCTTCCACCGGGCGGCGATGATCCAGGAAATGTTCCCGACCATCCGGGTTGGCGTTGGCCACGGGCAGATGCCGGAAGCCGAACTGGAGAAGGTGATGCTCCAGTTCATGAGCCACGAGTTCGACGTGTTTGTCTCGACCACGATTGTGGAAAACGGCCTCGACATCCCACTCGCCAACACGATGATCATCGAGAAGGCCGAGCACTACGGCCTTTCGGAACTCTACCAATTGCGGGGACGCGTGGGCCGGTCCAACCGGCGCGCCTACTGCTATTTGCTGGTAGAGCCGGACACTGAACTGACCGAGGTGGCACGCAAGCGCCTTGCCGCATTGAAGGAATTCAGCGACTTGGGTGCGGGGTTCAAGATCGCGGCCCTCGATTTGGAGTTGCGCGGCGCGGGCAATTTGCTGGGAGGGGAACAGCACGGGCACATCAACGCCGTCGGCTTCGACATGTACATCCGCATGCTGGAGGAGGCCGTGAAGGAACTGCGCGGCGAGGAAGTGGCACCGGAAATCCACTCGGCCCTCAATCTGGGCCTCGACCTCCGGATCCCGCCTACGTACATCACCGATGAAAACCAGCGGTTGCGGGCCTACAAACGGATCGCGCAGGCGGCTTCAGAGGCGGACCGGCTCAAGCTGGAGCAGGAACTGGCCGACCGCTACGGCCCGGTCCCGCCGGACGTCATCTGCCTGCTGAAGTATTCGGCAGTGAAGTGCATCGCCGAAAAATTGGGCATCGAGGCTGTTGACCGCCGCCACTCCATGCTCAACATCAAGTTCCACGAAAAGACCAACGTGGATGCGCAGAAACTGATGGATTTGGTGGCTCGGACACAGGGCGCGCAGTTTACGCCCCTGGGTGTTCTGCGAATCCCCATTGACGGTAGCGCCGCCCCGGCTGCGATGTTGGACTACATCGACCACCAAGTGATTTCCGCCTTGGCGTAGCCGACGCGGCGTCCACCGTGCTTGACCGTGCCACCCCGGGACGGATATCATCGTGGCGATTCATTTCCGGGGGGAAATAAATGAACAACGTCGTTCGCGGTGCCATGCTGGCATCCTTTCTCAATGATTTCGACGCGCGCCCGGAAAAGCGTGTGGCCAACGACGACCGCCCGCAGCGGCTCGTGACTAGCATGAGCTACGAATTGCCAATCGGCGAGGGGAAGGCACTTTCGCTCGGCAACCGTTGGATGAACCGCGCGGTCGGCGGCTGGGTTATAAACGGGATTTATACTTGGCAGCTGGGATCACCGTTGGGTGCCTGGGGCAACGTGATTTACCTGGGCGGACCACTGAACATGGATCCGCGCAAGGTCAATGGTGCCGCCTTCGATACCACCCGCTTCGTGACCAACAGTTCCCAACAGCTGGGCAGCAACGTCCGCACGTTCCCGACGCAGTTCGGGAACCTGCGCTCCGACGGGGCCAACAACGTGGACTTCTCCATGCTCAAGAACACCAAGTTGATGGAGAAATTGAACTTCCAATTGCGTTTCGAGGCGTTCAATGCCTTCAACCATGCGGAATTCAGTGCCCCCAGCTTGTCGGTGACGTCTTCGGCCTTCGGCAAGATCACGGGCCAAAACAACCTCTCGCGGACCGTCCAAATGGGTGCGCGACTGGTCTTCTAGCGTCCCATTCAGGCTTTGTTCAGCAGACCCCGGACGCCGGTTTGGCGTCCTGACAGGGCGGTCGAAATTTTCCAGTTGCAATTCCCGTCGCGTTCAGGCAACATAAAGGGTTTTCCCCCCTTTTACGAATGCGGCTAAGAGTCCTCTATCACGACCATTGCTTTGACGGCGCCGCTTCGGCCGCGTTTTTCAGCCGGTTCATCCGTGCTGCCGTCCACCCCGACGCCGAATTCCAGTACACCGGAATGGCGCACCGGGCATCCCAGATCTTCGAAGACTCGTTGTTCGACGGCGATGAAAACGCCATCGTCGACTTCAAGTACTCGAACAACGAGCGGCTGACTTGGTGGTTTGACCACCACCAGAGCGCGTTCCTAACACCGGAGGACGCACGGCACTTCCAAGCCAACCCGTCGCCACGGAAGATGTTCGACCCGTCCTTCAAGTCGTGCACGAATTACATCTGCACCAAGGCGAAGGAGGGCTGGGGGTTCAGCGCTCCGGACTTGGACGAGCTGGTCCACTGGGCCAACATCATCGACGGGGCCCAGTACACGGACGCCAAGACGGCAGTCGAACTCGGAGCACCGGCCATGCAGCTCACATTGGCAATTGAGGGCTCCAAGGGCTCGGAAACGGTGCAAAAGATCATCGGATTGATGACGCGCATGCCGTTGGGGCAGATCATCCAGCAGCCGGAGATCCAGGAGATATTCCGCCCACTGTATGAGCGCCACCTGCGCTCGGTGGGGATCATCCGTGACAACGCCCAGGAGACGGGCGGGGTGATCACGTTCGACCTCACTGGCCATGACCTTGAGGGCTACAACAAGTTCATCCCGTACTACCTGTTTCCGACCGGCGTGTATACGGTGGCCGTGAGCCCGTCGTCCTTCCGTACGAAGATTTCAGTGGGATCGAATCCTTGGGCGCCAGTGGAACCGACGCACAACCTAGCGTCGATTTGCGAGCGCTATGGCGGCGGCGGGCATGCGCGCGTGGGCGCGATCAGTTTGGAACCCGGGCAGGTCGACGAGGCCCGTCGGATCGCGGCTGAAGTGGCTGCGGAATTGCGCGGCTAGCGGGATGCCGATTGTTTTTGCGCCGGAGCTGCGCGCTTGGTCGGAACGCGTTCTGGTCGCGGCAGGTGTGGCCCAACCGGATGCGCTACTGGTGGCAGATTCCCTGGTGGCCGCAAGTCTACGGGGCGTGGATTCCCATGCGATACACCTCCTGCCCAGTTATCTGGAGCAAATCGAGGCTGGCGATGTGGATGCGTCGCAGGCCGGGGAGATCGTATCGGAGTCCGGGGCCACAATGGTCTATGACGGACGTAACGGCTTGGGCCAGGTGGTGGCCGATGCGTGTACGGGCCATGGCATCCGGATGGCATCCGAATTCGGCGTCGGCATCGTTTCGGCGCGGGAATCGAACCACTTCGGAGCCGCCGCGTACTGGGCGATGAAGATCGCCAGCGCGGGTCAGATTGGATTGGTGTTTTGCAACGCCTCGCCCATTGTCGCTCCGTGGCAGGGCCGGGAGGGCCGCTTCGGGACCAATCCGATTTGCATGGCGGTACCTTGGCGGGTTGGGGAGAATGCGCCTGATCCGTGGTTGTTGGACATGGCGACCACAACGGTTGCGGCCAACAAGATTTTCAAGGCCCATGTCAACCAGGAACCATCCATTCCCGCTGGCTGGGCGATGGATCGGGACGGTGTCCCGACGACCGATACTCCTGCGGCCTACGCTGGCCTTCTAATGCCCCTTGGAGGCTACAAGGGCTCAGGGCTGTCGATGATGGTCGAAATCCTTTGCGGAGCGCTCAGCGGGGGCGCAATGAGCACGGAACTGGGTGGCCTGCGTGTTCGCGGCAAGCGGTTCCGGGCCAGCCAGCTGTTTCTTGCAATTGACGTGAAGCGGATGCAGCCCGAATTCGAGGAGCGGGTGGAGTGGCTGATCGGGCACGTGAAGTCCGCCAAGCCGGCAGTCGGTTTCGACGAGGTGTTGGTTGCGAACGAGCCCGAGCTCCGGATGTACCGGAAGCGCTCGGTGTCTGGTATACCGATTCCCGAGGGTACTTGGGAAGCGTTGGTGAAGGGAGCGGCGAAACTAGGCCTCGGTGGTCCGGCTACGTCCCCCGCCGGTTCCCGTACAAGTGAACGTGGAGACGTGGGCTGAACCGGTAACCGTAGGTTTTGCAGAGCTCGGCGATCCAGGCACCCCGCTCGTTCAAGAGTTCCGCGCTGGTGCCCTCCGGCATCAGGACTATTTTGTCGGCGGGCGCTCCCAGTTTCGCGATAAATTGCTGGGCTTCGATCAAATCGGATGCGCTCGAAATGACGAATTTCAGCTGGTAGTCGTATTCCCTGGTTAGCCGCCACAGGACGTCGGAGTTGATCCGCAGCCTTTCATGCTGGGCTTGGAACGGCCCCTCCGGGGTGGAATTGGATAGCTTGGGGCTGATGCTCATCAGATCGCAGGCTACGGGCGTGAAAACCGTACCGGCGGTCTCGAAGGTAATGTGCATCCCCCGTTGCGAAAGAGCGTTCGAAAGCGGAACGATGCCTGGTGCGATCATCGGTTCCCCTCCGGTGAGGACCGCGTGTTTGGCCACCGGGTATGCCGACACTCGATCGAGGATTTCCGCCATCGACATTTCGTCGCCTTCGGGCTGCCACGACGTATATGGGGTATCGCACCAGGAGCATCGCAGGTTGCAGCCGCTGGTGCGGACGAAGACCGACGGAACCCCGACCAGAGTGCCCTCGCCCTGGACGGAGTAGAAAATCTCAGAGATCTTCAACGCCGGCCTCCCTGAAACCCTTGGCACGCAACAGGCAGGAATCGCACTGGCCGCAAATGCGGCCTGCGGGATCCGGGTCGTAGCAGCTATGGGTCAAGCCGAACGGCACTCCCAATTCCTGGCCAAGGCGAACGATGCCCGCCTTGGAAAGCTCGATGAGCGGAGTGTGGATTTGCACCTTGGTGCGGCCTTCCACGCCTGCTTTTGTCGCCAGATTCGCCATGGTTTCGAAGGCCGCGATGAATTCGGGACGGCAATCGGGGTAACCGGAATAGTCGAGCGCGTTCACGCCGATGATGATGTGGGAGGCCTCCAGCACCTCGGCCCAGGCCAGTGCGAAGGACAGGAAGATGGTGTT
>CAIYDY010000043.1 GCA_903925015.1 uncultured Acidobacteriia bacterium | reverse complement strand
GGCTGAGATCGAGTATGCGCTGGGGAACCTGGACTCCAACAAGTTCTACGATTGGACCGCCGACGACCACAAGGTTTCCAACACGATGCAGGCCTATTTCGCCAACTTCATCAAGACCGGGAATCCGAATGGTGCCGGGCTGCCCCAGTGGCCTGTCGCAAACAAGGGTGAAAAGGTGCAGTATCTAAGGATCGACGTCGATACCCGCGTCGAAACCGAGCAGCACCGGGGTCGCTATCTCCTCATGGACAAGATGGCCGCCAAGCAGTAGTAACTTCGCGCTACGCGCTAATCGCAGCCCGGTCCGCAACGCGTTTGTCTACCACCCGCCAACCTACAGCGGCAATGACCGTCAGCAGCGCGGACGTGGCCAAATAGGAACGCTGGATTCCGATCATCTGCGCGATGGAACCCGAAACGATCAAGCCCCCGGCTTGGGCGAAAGACATCACCGACATGGAGCTGCTGGAAACCCGTCCCAGCATCTCCATCGGGGTCTGGCCCTGCATCAGGGTTTGGGCCGAAATTTTCACCAGCGCCACGCCGGTGCCCATCCACAATGTGGCCAGAACTGTCGTCAACACGGTCCCGACCAAGGCGAGTACCAAAATTCCCATCGCAACCATGAATAGGCCGCCCATCATGAGATGCTCCTTGGACCGATTTTTGGATAACCGGGTCACAACCTGTGTTCCCAGAATCATTCCCACGCCAATCAGAGTTCCGAGCGTGCCGAACAGGCCGCTTGAAGCATGCAGGATGTCCCGCACGTAGACCGCAATCAAGGCGCTGTAGCAGCGGACCGCAAACAAGCCCGCAGCCATCGAGACGATTGTAAACGCCAAAGTCGCGTGGGTGAAGATGAACCGCACGCCCTCGCGCAGGTCGGCGACCACGGTACCCATCGCCTTGCCGGTACCCGCAGCCTTGCGGGCAATCGGCAATGTCATTACCATCCCGGCGGAAAAGAGGAAACTCACGCAATCCAGCCAGAAGCAGGCGCTCTCCCCGATCCACTTGGTCAACAGTGCCGCTATACCCGGCGTGAAGATCTGCGTGACTTGGTAAGTCTGCATCATCAGCGCGTTTGCTGCGACCAAGCCCTCGGCGGGAACGACTGACCGGAGTGCAATTGCCTGTGCCGGCATGAAGAACGCTCCCACTGCCGACAGGCTGATCATCACCGCGTAGATCTGCCAAAGTGCTGTGGCCTGCAGAAGCGCGAGCACCAGGACCGCGCGAATCAGATCGCTGACCACCATCGTCCGTTTTACATCCCAACGGTCCACAAACACGCCCGCGACCAAGCTTACAAACGCTTGCGGCAGCATGTAGGCCAGCAAGACGCTGGAAACCTCCGCCGGTGATCCGTGCATCCGGAACGAGACGATGCTGAAGACGCCGAAAATCGCAACAAGATCGCCAAACAGGCTGACCAGTTGTGCGAATGTGAGTCGCCGGAGTGCGGCGATCGCCAAAACTTCCCGCTGCCCCATTTGGATGCCGGATGAGTATTGTGCCGGAGTTTGGGGTGCTGACATCTTCGATCAGGTTAGCGCACAACTCGGCAACCCGTCCAGCCGACGCTACAATACAAGACGAGCATGCCTTCGTCATCCACCATTTCCGGCAAGCCCGCAACACCGACCGGCAGTGCCTCCCGAGGCGGTGTCCGTCTCACCAGGCAACGCAAAATTCTGCTCGATCTCATCGACAAGACTGGTCGTCACTTGGACGCCGAAAGCCTGTTCCACATGGCCCAGGAGCTGGACCCGAAGCTGAATCGTGTCACTGTTTACCGCACCCTGAAATTGTTGAAGGAGGGCGGCCTGGTGGACGAGCTCGACCTGATGCACCAGGCTGGCGAGCAACATTACTACGAAACTCGCCGCAAACAGGAACACGCTCACGTGATCTGCCTCGGCTGCGGCAAGGTCGAGGAGTTTTTCGGGGAACCGCTCCAACGCTTGCGGCGGCAAATTGAAAGCCAATTCGGGTTCCAAATCGTGCTTGCGCGCACCGAGGTCGGTGGCTATTGCGAGCAGTGCCAAATGCTCCGGGCCCGCGAGGTGGAGGTTGCGGCGGCTTCCACCTCGTCCGATCCGGCACCAAGGAAAGCCCGTTCGCCCCGGAAGGCCTGATCAGGAGATGCCAACCGGCACGCCGAATAATCCGATTCCATTCCCGGTCGCACCTCAGTTGCTTGTGGTGGATCCGGCGGGACGCCAGACCACGGTTGCTATTCGGCCGTTTCCCTTTCACGTCGGCCGCGCCCCGGACAGCCAACTGGTGCTCCATGACAGCCGGGTTTCACGCGACCATGCCCGGTTTTCCCGCATCAACGGCCAGTTCGTAATTGAGGATTTGGATAGCCGCCACGGTGTTTGGGTCAACGGCGAGCGGATTCGGGGCAACCGCGTGCTCACGGGCGGGGAGCGCATCGAGTTTGGCGTGCCGGACGGCTACCGGCTACATTTTTCCTCCGAACCTTCCGCCAGTGTTCCTCCCACAAAACCGGCTGGTGCCACGGTTCCGACGGCCACAAGTCTTGAAAAGCTCCGGGCTGTTCTCGACATCGGACGCTCCCTCCAGTCGTCGTTTTCGATACCCGATGTTCTGGATACCGTGCTCGACGCGGCAATCTCCGTTACGGGTGCCGAGCGTGGTTTCCTCCTGCTGCTGGGCGAACCGGAATGGGGCTATGCCCCGGACCTTGTGGTGCGCGCATCCCGGAGCCGGGGCGGGGAACGCCTACATGAGTCCGATTTGAGGATTCCCCGCCGACTCATCCAACAGGCTCTCGATACTCGGCGCGACATGTTTTCCATGTCATTCGATCCGGTGGCCATAACGGGGGACCTGCCCGTGGGAACGATTGCCGATCTGGCGCTCCGTTCCGTCTGCTGCCTGCCTTTGGTGCGTGTGAATCTGGGTGGATCAGCCAAACCCGAGCCAGAAACAGACCAGTCCTCCAGTATCGGCGTACTGTATCTCGATTCCAGGGCAGGGACGGTCGACTTGGCCAACGGGAATCGGGAATTGTTGCAGGCCTTCGCCTTGGAGGCCTCCACGGTGCTCGAAAGCGCCCGGCTCCTGGCCGATGAGCGCTCCCGCCAGCAAATGGAGGACGAATTGGCAGTCGCCCGCCGCATCCAGCAAGGGTTGCTACCCCGGCAACTTCCCAATACGGGCTGGATCCAGGCCGAGGGCTCCAGTTCCCCATGCCATGAAGTTGGCGGCGACTACTTCGACCTTGTTCCCGCATCGCCCGATGTTTGGGTGTTTGTGATTGCGGATGTCGCTGGCAAGGGTGTCAGCGCCGCCTTGGTGGCGAGCTTCCTCCAGGGCGCGTTCCTTGCCGGGGCTCCCGAGTCTGGAATCGGTTGCGTGCTGTCCCGGATCAATGAATTCCTAGCCGATCGGGGGCCGGAATCCCGCCACGCAACGGTTTTCCACGGCTCGCTGGACCGTGACGGGCTCCTCACCTATGCCAATGCGGGCCACTGCCAGCCCTTGGTCGTTTCGCGATCGGGACTAATCGCCTTGGCTGCGACTTCCATGCCTTTGGGGTTGGTCCACGGTACACCTTTCCGCACCGAGACCCTGCGTCTGCAGCCGGGCGACAAACTGGTGTTGTACAGCGATGGTGTCACCGAGGCTTCCAATCCTGCGGGCGAATTTTTTGGCATCGAGCGCCTTCGGGACGCCGTCCGGGCCGCAAGGGGCCGGACATGTGCAGAGATGTACAGGACAGTGATGGCCAACGTCCGGGAATTCATCGGCAATACGGACCAGCATGACGATCTCACGCTCGTGGTCGTCGAATTCAGTGGCCCCGAATAGAATGGTCTTTGGACCACCCCCTTATCCTGCCCGCCACCAACTGGGTGCTTGAAAACTACAAACACAATAGTCTCCACATGGTGAATTCTTTGGAGTGGCTGGACCGCATCGCCCCCGGCTCCCCCGAATCCACCCGTCTAGCCACCCTGACACATGACATGGAGCGGGCGTTTCCTGGCCCAGACCAGCCTGTTTGGAATGGCGACGAGGACTACGACTACTACGTGGCGCACTCCAACCGCAGTGCCCGGATCGTGGGGGACTGGCTGCGATCCCGGAATGCGGAAGAATCCCTCATTTCCGACGTGGAATCACTTATCCGTGTCCACGAATTTGGCGGATGGCCCGAAGCCGACAAGGTCCAAGCTGCGGATAGCCTCAGTTTTCTGGATGTGAACATTGACCTGTTCCTTGGCTATGCCGCGTCAGGGCGCTACCGGGTGGATCAGGTGCGGGCCAAGTTCGTGTATTCGCACACCAGAATTAAGATCCCAGTTATTCAGGAGATTTCGGGTCCCATGTTGTCGCGGGCGCTTGAGCGGCTCGACGAACTCGGATTGCGCTAGTTGACTGCGCATTTGGCGCAGTTGCCGCGCAGTGTCACTTCGTAGGCACGTACAACCCGTCCATGGCCTGTTTCGGGACCCGTTTGCGCCGGAATGTCGAACCACGGAACATCCTCCACCACGCCGCAACCATCACAAACGAAATGGTGGTGGCGATGGAGGTTGGCATCATACCGGGCGGCTTTGCCTTCCCACGGCAGCTCGCGCACCAATCCGGCCCGCGTCAGATCCCGCAGGGTGTTGTATACAGTTGCCCGGGAGACCAGCGGGAATCTGCCATTGAGTGCTGCAAAGATTTCATCCGCCGTCGCATGGACCGCTGACTGGCACAGATATTCCAAGATGCCGTATCGCTGCGCTGTGCGACGGATACCGCTGTCGCGGAGATGCTGTTCTAGATCCGGCTCCATCTTCTTAGAATAGCTCTCTCTTTAGACACTGGTCAAATTTGGGTCGAGAGACATTGCCTAGTTTGCCTCCGGTTTTTCAGCGCGCTCGATGACAAGAATCTCGGCAGGCAGCTTGCTGGACTCGAACTTGAGTCCGAGCTGCTGCTGGATGGCGGTGAACAGGTCGGGATTCGGTGCGTTCTCCTGGACCGGGGGCACCTTGACGCCAAGGCGCGAAAATTGGAACTCGTCCGGTGTCCAGTTGAGAGTGAAGTCGTATCGGCCCGGCAGTGAGGTCTGGTCGACAACAGGGCGGTCCAGAACGGTGCCCTGCATGGTGCTGGCGAAGTCCGCCATGCTGGCATTGCGCACGATCATGGAGCCCAGCGCGCGGAAGCCGAGCCCGGGAAGCCCGTTGGGATCACTCTCGTTGGGTGTGAGCTTTGTGCCGCTCTTGCCGACGACAAGCGCGTAGACCGACAAATCCTTCTTTTCCTTGCGGAAGGCAAGTTTGAAGCGGTCGGCGAGGAGCTTTTGGACCATGATCTTGAGCTGGCGGTCATTGGGCTGGCCTTCGCCATCCGGCTTGGCGTCGATATCGAACCGGTCCGAGGCCAGCCACGCAGGGCCGCCGGCGATCTGGCGCGGGTGGACTCCGTACGCGAAACCAATCAGGTCGTTGACGGAAATGTTGATGGAGGAGAAATGGATTCCGTTCACCCGGATTCCCTTGCCTTGGGCTTCCGGGCGGCTGGGCTTGATGGTGGCGACCTCGAAGACCGGGTCGATGTCAGCCCGCATCGGTTTCAGTTTGGCCGGAGGCTCGGGAATCGTCCATGCTGTTTCCGGTGTGGCCCGTTTCAGGTTGAGAGCTATCGGCGCGGGGCCTTGGGTCCAATTGCCGGCCAATGTATCCCCCTCTGGGCCGAGTTTTCCCTCGAAGGTGCCCCCGATGGAGGGAACTGCGACCTTGAGTGTCGATCCCTGTATCGTGACGCCGCTTGTAGGGAAGGCCTGGCCCGTTTGGTCGATGCTGTAAAAGAGCGCTTTCAGGGTTCCCCCATCTGCCTTGGTTACCTTCAGGATGATTCTGAGCTCCTTGCCTGCTTGGAGCATGCCCTGCCATGTACCGGAAAAATCCTGTCCGAACAGGGGCGGGCAGGCTAGGGAAAGGAACGCTACAGCCGAAATGACAAAGTTCTTCATGACTGCTCCTGAACGGGATGTGGTCCAGCTTATCTGAGATTTGCTGCAGATCCAGCATTTTCGCCCCAGCCCTTTTGGGTCCAACGGACCGCGTTAGAATGCGAGGTGCACCGCATTTACGGACGTCGCGAAACGAGCGGCGGGTTCATATTGCCAACAGCATCGAAGGCTGCGTCATTGGTTGTGCCGAAGCCTGCCCAATTGGAGAACTTGTCCCATCCGCGCTTCGGGAGCTGAGCTCAATATTCGAGTCTACGGACTACTCCAGCCATGCCTGGGATTGAATTTGGAATTGGAACGTACTCGATCAGAACCCGGAACGGTTTGAACTTGCCGCATGTCAGCTTGAACTCGGTGGGACCGCTTTCGGACCGCCGTACGAACTCCACAGCTTTTGGTTCGGGCAATTGAACCGCCATGTCCTGGCCCCCGACGTTGAGTTGCAGGAAATTTCCGGCTGGTCCGCAGGCCAGGGCTTCCACGGAAGCCTCAATCAACTCCAGTTTTTCGCCAGGGGTTGGCGGAAATGCGCTCCTGGTACGGGCCTCTATGAATGCCGCTAAATTGTCGAGCGGAGCGTTTTCCTGTGGCGTCTTGGCCCATTTGCGCGCGGTTGCCAGATGCATGGCCGCCTTGGCAATGTCCCCTGTCTCCAAATAGGCGTAGGCCAACGTAGAAAATAGCGATGGCGCGCGTTCCGGCGTCACGGACTTGATAGCCATCAGGGCAGCAACCGCGTCGGTATATTGCCTTGCCGCGACCCTGACCAGGCCGAGCTGTAGAAGGGCGTCGGCATAGTCCGGCTTGGACTTGACCGCCCTTTCAAGAATTGGCAGAAGCTCTGCTGGGCTTGCCCTGTTGCCGCGCTCCATAAGGGCCAGCGCAAGACACATTTGAGCATCGCTTTCGCCCGCCGCGAAGGCCTTGCGGAAATACCCACGCGCTCTTTCGATGTCGTTGGCGGCCAACGCCAGATAGCCAAGGGACTGGGTGACACCGGGCATGCCGGGTTGGCGGTGCTCCAGATCTTCATATTCCGCCCGTGCTTGAGCCAGTTTTCCGGTGGCGGCCAAGAGATCGGCGAGCATGATCCGCGCGTCGAAAGGCCCGACGTGGTCCACGATTGGTTCGGACTCGGCCTTTCCCAGTGTCGTCTTGAAGACGGTACCGTAGATCTTCTTCCGGTTGAAATAGTTTTGCAAGTCCAGAAACACTTGGACAGGAAGATTGCCGTAGGCCGATTGGCAGGCCTCCGCTGCGGTTGCGCCCCGGTGGAGGGCCAACAGGAACTTCCCGAAATTGTCACGGTAATCCGGTGCCAGGAAAAGCATGTGGGCCAACGCCCAGCTTTGAGCGTAAAAGAGGCCCGTGCGGTCGCCCTCGTTGTAGATTGGTGATCGGTTGTCGACTCTTGTCAGGGTGTCGAACTCGATCCAGTTTCCGGCGTAGTTGGTCAACATCTGCATCCTGCCGGGAATCAGCTCGCCAATCGCAACCCCGTCCCGGACCGTCTTGAGTGAGGAATAAACGTCTGCCCAACCCTCGTTGAGCCACGTGGGTATTCGCAGTCCGCTGTGGCGGACCACCAAGTGCATGTACTCATGTACGGCGTAGGCGTAGCTGGCGGGGGAAACATCCTGGATGACGATGTAATCCCGTTTCTGGCCTGGTGTATAAAAGGCCACGGTGAGCGGATTTGGCGAATAGCCGGAGAACTCCTCGCGGTTCTTGAAAGCGATGATGCGGACCGGAAACTCCGACGGAGGTTTCACTGGGGATGCCTTTACGAAGAAGCCCCGTACCTGCTCGAAGTACTGGATCGTGTCGCGACCTGTCTTTTCGCTCTGGTCGGTGTAGAGCTCAAAGTTTGGACTGGCGAGCCGAATCCAGCCACTGGGTCCGGGCACAGGGGCCTCCGGTGGCTGTTGTGCTGCTGCCAGGGAGGCGATGGAAGGCACTAAAGCCATCGCCAGACATTTGCACACGGGTCTCATGAGTCCCCCCCAAACGCCAGCTTGACGAAGAGTCGATTGAGAGCGACCTCCGGGGATTCGCAGATACCGCAATGAACGGGCGACATTTGGATGGAGGAACTTCGCGGCGCGGTCAGCCAATGGAACCGTTCCCTTGCGCTGAGTTGGGCGATCGGACCGGCGTCGGTGGCCGCCGCACAGATGCGGGGGATCACCTCCACATTTTCACGCAGTTGTCCAATATCCGCATCAGGCCACAGGTACGTCAAACGCCTCTCACTGAACTCGATCCGAGCCCCAAGAAACTTGCGCTCGGTGCAGTGGAGTATGACCCCCGCATTGATGAATTCCCCCAGTTCCGGGCGGGGTACGATGCGGATGACCGCATAGTCATATGCAACCCGGTTGGCCGGGCGTAGCTCACTTGAGGTTCGCGTGGGCACGGATCGCCTCCTCCGCAAAAGGTGCAGCTTCAAGTCGCCGAAGCAGGTAGGAGACATAGCCGGTGCGCTTTTCTGCGGGCGTCGGCGCACCGGTCTCCGGCAGCAGCCAATCATCGGGAACCTTGGCCAGCACTCCCGCCAGCAGTCCCGAATCCAGACGCCTCCGAAGCTCCACGTCAACCTTCGCCAGATCACGGGCCCACGGCAGCAGGACATGGTCGCGAATCCCCGGAAATCCTGCGACGGCCTTCTTTTCGACGTCCTGCCAATTGTGGTGGAAGTACAAGCTAGCGCCGTGGTCGATCAATGTCAACTTCCGGTGCCACCAAAGAAGGTTGGTATTCCTAGCAGTCCGGTCAATGTTGGTTACGAACGCGTCGAACCAGACCGCCGCCGAGGCCTCCCACGGATCCACTGCCGGCCTAGTGCCTGGATCGAACGTTATCGAGCCCGGCAAATAGTCCATCCCAAGATTCAATCCGCCACTGGCAAGGACTAGTTCCCGTACCTCTTGGTCGGGCTCGTTGCGCCCCAAGGCTGAATCCACCTCCATCAGCACCAGTTCCGGGATTCGCAGTCCCAGCAGGCGGCCGATCTCACCCGCGATAATTTCCGCAACCAAGGCCAACGGACCTTGCCCGGCGGCCCGGAACTTCAGGACATACGTTCCGTCGTCGTCGCATTCCACGATAGCGGGCAGCGACCCGCCCTCCCTCAGCGGGGCCAAATACCGGGTCGCTGCAACCATTCTGAGCACAAGCCGATTTTACCGGTTCCGCTCGACGCGCGCGCTCACGACCCTGTACTCCATGTCCTTGACCACGGCGGCCGCCGCTGCTTGTGCCAGGTTCGAGGTTTCCGCTATCCCCATCATCTCCAATGGGGGCACTTCCTCTGCCTCCTTGATGAAGGTGAGGCCGTCCGTCTCCTGGTCGTATTCGATTTTCAGGAAATCACCGGGACGGATCTGGCCGGAGGCGATCAAATTGGACATCGGATGCACCAGGGATCGTTCCATCGACCTTTTCAGGTGCCGCGCACCGTACTTCAGGTCCGTGCCCTCGCGCAACAGGTGGCTCTTGGCATCCGCCGACAGTCCGAACACAAACGGAATGGCGCTTCCCGCATTGAAAATTCTCTGTTGGAGGAGTCCCAACTCAATGTTCAGGATGCGTTGGAGTTCCCAGCTGCCCAACGGTTTGAACACCACTGTTTTGTCAATCCGGTTCAGGAACTCGGGGGTAAACTTGCGCCGGGCGGCATCCAAGCCGGTCCGGGCGATCTTGCGGTCCAAGTCGGGATCGGCGTTGCCCGCCCGCTGCTGCCGTTCGACCTCGGCGCTCCCGAAGCCGAGTTTCGGAGTCAGCAGTGCGCCCATTTCGGCTGCACCCAGATTGCTGGTCATGAAGATCATGGCGTCATCAAAACACACGCGCCGGTTGTCGCCCAGCGTCAAGGTCGCCTTATCCAGGATTCCCAGAAGAAGGTTCCACAGCGCATCGCTCGCCTTTTCGATCTCGTCGAAAAGAACAAAATTGACCTTTACTTGGTCTGTATGGAATTGCTTCAACATTTCCTGGCTCAGCAGGGCATGGGTCTCCCGATGGCCCAAGTATCCGGGAGGCGACCCGATCAACTTCGCGATCTCGTGGCTGTGCTGGAATTCCGAGCAATCGATCTTGGTGATCGATTTCGGATTCCCCAACAAGCATTCCGCAGTGGCTTCCACCAACCGGGTTTTCCCTGTGCCCGTTGGACCAAGGAACAGGAAATTTCCTATCGGACGCCCGGGCGTGTTCATGCCAGCCAAGTACATCTGATAAATATTCACGATTTGTTGGACAGCCTCATCCTGGCCGACAATTCTCTTCAACAGCCCCGCTTGGAGCCTCTCCGCCTCGTGGCCCGTCACCGACGGGTCCAGTTTCTTATGCAGCCGGATCATAGTCCGTTTCCTCAAATTCCGACGAGGAATCCGCTTCGTGCGAGCCTCTCCGCCCTTTTCCCCGATGCGCCCATCCCCCGGCGCCTCCAACAATGTCGTGCACTCTTCAGCCTCTCGATCGTTCATTCCGCAATCTTGAGGCCATTTCAGCCTCAACCCTTCGACTTTGGTCGCGACGGCCGGATCTCAATCCGGCTCACGGTTGTCCGCCGCGGCATCCGCAGCATGCAAGCCACAACCTCCGCCACATCCTCCGGGGCAATCTTCCAATCAGCCCCGGCTTCTGCCGGTCCACCGCCAAACTCCGTCGCAACGCTGCCCGGCATGATCGATGTCACCCGGACTCCATCGCTGCGATGGTCCAACATCATCGCTTCCGAAAAACCGTTCAGGCCGAACTTCGATGCGTTGTAACCCGCACCGCCCGCGAAGGGGTTCTTGCCCGCCAACGAACTCACGTTGACAATGTCCCCACCTCCCGCCTGCTTGAATATCGGCAGAATCTCGTGGGAGCAATAGTATGCCCCTGAAAGATTTAGGGCAATCATCCGATCCCAGTCGGCTGGGTCCAGTTCCGCAGTTGGGCGGAACACTCCAATGCCGGCGTTGTTGACCAAGACATCGATGGTTCCAAATGCCTTGTGGGTCTCCGCTATTAGTTGTTTCACACTTGGCAGGCTGGACACATCCCCCAAAAGTCCTAGTACGGTCCCCATCGGACTCAATTTCGACATCGCTGCGTCCAAAGATGTCTTGCTAGTACCACAGATTGCGACCCGCATGCCCTCTTCCAGCAACCGTTCGGCGATTGCCCGTCCGATGCCGCGGGTACCGCCGGTGATCAGGGCCGCTTTGCCCGTCAACTCGTTGTGTGCCATGTTTCAATTCTCCTCGGCCAGTCCACTGCACGTATCTCCCCAAACGCGTTACGATGGAGGGGAATGAGCGCTTCGGGTGTCGCCAACTGGCGTGAGATAGTCGAACGGCACCGCACCTCCTTGATGGATGACCTCGCGGCCCATCTCGATACCGAAATTCGGGACGCGGTGGCAAGTGCGGTACTAGCAGAGCGTCAGATCGCCGTCGAGCGCGTGGAGACCGCAAAGCGGGAGGCCACGGCAAAGGCTGTCGAAAAAACCCGCCGATTGACTGCCGAATCCCTGAATCAGAGTTTGCGCCGCTTCCGCCACCTGCCAGCCCAGGGGCCCGTGTACCAGTTGCTTGTGGACGCCAGCGCACCCTATGCCCCGCAAGTGGCGGTGGCCGTGGTGGAGGGCGATACCTTCCGGGTCGTCGCTTCCCGGGGACTGCCCGGCTCGGAAACCGACGCCATCGAATCCGCTTGGCCGATCGCCGACGCAGCTGCGGTGGCGGCCACCATTGAGAGCCGCGATCCGGTTGTGGCCCTCGCAACAGAATCGGAACTCTCCGGACCGCTCTCGCGTCTGGTGTCTATGGAGGCCGGAGATGACGATGCCAAGGCCTATCTCTTCCCGGTTTTGTGCCGTTCCGAGGTGTTCGCCGTGATGCTGGCCGTGGGTCCGGTTTCGGCCGCCCCGTTGGAATTGTTGTGCGAGGCTGCGGGATTGAAAATCGAGGCTCTGTTGCCGGAAGCCACTGCGCAGTTGGCACCGCTCAAGAGTGCCGGCCTTGTGCACATTTCCGGTTTGGCTTCCACCCCGGTACCCGTACCCTCGATTCCGTCGGTCGGGTCCGATCCAGGGTCCGAATCCACCCCCGTTCTTCCAGCCGCCCGCGCGGACCGTAGGTCCTGGGACCAACTCACCTCCGACGAGCAGCGACTCCATCTGAAGGCCCAGCGGGTGGCGCGCGTGAAAATTGCGGAAATTCGGCTCTACAACGCCGCCGCTCTTGGCAAGGGAACCTTCGTGGGCGATATTTACGGCACGCTGAGGAGCGAAATCGATGCCGCACGTACCGAGTTTCTCCAGTCGTATCTGTCGAAGTCGGCAACCATGGTGGACTACCTCCACCTCGAAATCATGCGGAGCTTGGCGAATGAGGATGAGCGCCTTCTCGGGAGCGATTACCCTGGCCCCATGGTTTAGGACCCCACTCCTGGTTCTCGCCCTCGCCGGCGTTGGGTTGGCCGTGGAAACGCCGGCTTTGCGTCTGGGGCAGGGAATTGCCGCCTACAACCTCAAAGATTACGCATCCGCAATTTCACACTTGAGGGGTCTCAGAACCCAGGTTCCGGCGTTGGCGGACTACGCTACCTACTATCTGGCGTCGTCGGAAATCCAGACGGGGGCCGTCGACGACGCCGTTGCCGAGCTTGCAGCCTACAAAACAAAGCCAGTTGCCTCCTCCCTATTCGCCGGAAAGCTAACGCTCCTCTATTCGCGCGCACTCCTCGATCAAAAGCGCGCTGCCTCCGACGCCAAGGCACTGGCGCTGCTGCGCTCCGATCCGGAGACTCTTCCCGAGCCAGATGCCACATTCACCCGTGCCCGTGCCGCCGAGGCCACCGGGGATCTGGTCCTGGCCGCCAAAAGCTACCAATCGGTTTGGTACTCCTGGCCGGAATCCGACTTGGCGGAACAATCCGCCACAGCGATCGAACGCCTTCGAGCTGCGCTTGGCGCGCAGTTTCCAGATGCAAACGCAGCGACGCGCCTTGCCCGGGCGGAGAAACTTCTCGATTCCCGTGCGTATAACAAGGCACGCACGGAATTCGCCGCATTGGCTGAAAGCCTTCCGGCACCGTTTGCCGACCATGCCGCGGCATCGGTCGGAGCAGCCCAGTATCTGGGTGGTGATTCCGTGGGTGCCGTCCGTTACCTGAAGGCGCTCGCCCCGTCCGATCCCGAGGCCGAGGCCCGGCGACTGTACTATCTGACCGAGGCTGCAGCCCGCTCCGACGACTGGATCTCGATCGCCGCCGCCACCACCGAACTCAACCAGCACCATCCGCAGTCCCCATGGCGGCTGAAGGCGCTGCTGACGGCCGGGAACTTCCACGCAAAGACAGGGGACCGCGATAAGTACGTACCCCTGTTCCGCGCAGCTTTCGACGCATTTCCCGAAGACGGCCGCGTTTGCCCGGCCCACTGGCGCTTGGCTTGGGATTCCTGGCTCGCGGACCAGCCCGATCGTGGCGATCTGCTGCGTCAGCACGTTGAAAAATGCACCGGAGACACCCGTGCGGGCACCGCCTTGTATTTCCTGGGCCGTCTTGCGCAGCAGGAAAAGCGGTTTGGAGACGCCAGGGCATATTACGAGAGTCTCAGCCAGCATTATCCCCACTATTTCTACGGCACACTTGCACGGGAACGAATGGAGGACGCGGGCGTGTTGTCCGCGAAACCGACAGCAGCAGCCAAAGCGTGGCTGGAAACGATTGCGTGGCCCGAGCGCCGCAACCTGCTGGCCTTGGCGCCCAACCCCGCCACGAAGTTTCGTGTCGAGCGCGGTAGGCTTCTGATGACCGCCGGGTTGGCCGATTTGGCCGACGCCGAGCTGCGTTTCGGGGCCAAGACTGGCAACGAACAGACTGCGATCCTGGCCTTGGAACTCGCCCGCAGTCTCCCGAGCCCCTTCCACGCCATGCGCGTGATGAAGAGCTTCAGCTCGGACTACCTGGCAATTCCCTTCGAGCAAGCCCCCCGCAGCTTCTGGACAACCCTGTTCCCGCTCCCGTACAAGGACGACGTTATCAAGCACTCCACGGCGCGTGGCTTGGATCCCTATGCCGTCGCCGCGCTCATTCGCCAAGAGACGGAGTTCAATCCCGCGGCGCGCTCGCCGGTCAATGCCTTGGGACTGATGCAACTGATGCCG
>CAIYDY010000042.1 GCA_903925015.1 uncultured Acidobacteriia bacterium | reverse complement strand
TTTCCTCGCCGTCTCCCCAAACCACCCGGCCCGTGAGTTCCAACTGGCGGAAACGGGATTTCGCATCGGCGTTTAATACTACTTCGCGGGTGGTGCCAAGCACATCCGGCTGCAGTGCGATCAGGCCGACGGACCGATTGTCGGTGTAAACGGCACGAACTCTGAGAAGCTTCTCAAACCTGCGCTCGATCTGGACGTTCCAAGTGGATCCGCGCGGGGAGAATGCTCCCGCAACCTGCTCGGACCTTACGAAGAACGATCGGGGGCCGTTGGCATCGCCGATAACGTTTACATACTGCTGAGGCTGCCCGTCGGGCTGCCCGAAGGCGTCGTAATGGGTCACAATGCGGTTGGGAAAGCGGGCAAAGGTGTAGACGTCCAGAGGAATGTGGTCGTAGAACTGTCCAAAACCGATTCTGGCAACGGTGCGGCCATCGGAGAAAGGCGTCCAAGCTGTTCCCAGCCGGGGGGCGAATCGAAGGCTGTCGGCGAGGCGCTGGTGCTCGACGCGCAATCCATAGTCGAAGGAAATCCGAGGATGCGGGGCCCAGTGATCCTGCGCGTAGGCGGTGAACTCCAGATCCTGTCGATTGAATGGGAGGGGATTGGTGAACTCGATCCGGTCCGTCCGTGCCCCTTTTGGATTGAGGATGTTGACGGGGCGGTAGGAGAACTGACCTTCATTGGTGGACGTCGTGAGGGACATCCCGAATTTGGGCAAGTGGGTTCCGGCAGCTCCCAGCGGGGCGGGCGACCAGAGTTCCAACCACTCGTTGCGCCCTGAATCGCGGTTTTGGGTGCCAAAAAAGTTGCCCCGGTTGCCGGTCGGCGTCATGTCCATTTCGCCACTGCCTTGGGTACCCACAATTGTGTGGAACCGCTGGAATGCGAGCGAGCTGTCGATGGTGCCGCCGAGGATCCCCATGTGGTGGGATACGGTGCCGATTTCCGCTTTTTGGCGCAGGGCCGGGGCGACCGATTCCGGCGTGAAGAAATTCAGGCCGACAAAATTTACATGTTCCGGGGTGTAGTGGAACGAGGCATTGATGATTTGGCGCTGGTTCAGAATGTAATCCAGCTGCGTGTAAGAGTTCAGGCGCTCGGACTTCATTTCATTGTGGGGGAAGGGAAGTGTTCGGTCCGGGGCCTTCTCAATGAAGTAGAGCAGGGAGCTCATGAGGAAGAGCTTGTCCTTGACGACGGGGCCTCCCGCGGAGGCGCGCGGGGTTTCGTTGCGGATGCCGCGCATGTGGTAGCTGCGGATCCGGAAGTCGGGGAAGGGGTCGTTGAGGTCGAAGTGCCACTTGTCGCCTCCGCGCTTGGTCTCGACTGCCACCACGGTCTGGGTGAATCGGCCGTACTGGGCAAGAAACGGGGTGCTGAGCACATTGACAGTCTCGATGCTGTCGAGCGGCACGGTTTGGCCGAAACGCCCGGTGGCGGGGTCTGTGACGTCGCTCTGGTTGACGACCAGTGAGCTACGTTCCTCGCCGGAGCCATCCAATTTGAGCGCGC
>CAIYDY010000041.1 GCA_903925015.1 uncultured Acidobacteriia bacterium | reverse complement strand
CTAGGCAGGTAACGGTCACCCTGTCCGAATAGTGCGCGCATCAGTCCTTCCAGCCCGGGGGAGAGGTAAGAGCCTCCTCCGGGCTCCTTCGTTAATGGGCGGGAGCGGGTGGCGGAACTTCGGGCACTTGCAGCGCCGGCAGGAGAGCCCGGTTGTTTCGGTCCAGCTTCAGTGCCCATGACTGCTGATCGGCATTCGACCAATAGAACCGCTTAACCGCGTCGATTTCCTTGGCCTGATCCTCCGTGGACTTCCCGACCATGTTGATGGCGTTCACGATTTCAGCTTCCTTCGCATCGAAGTACCCCTTTGCCACCCACCCGAAGGTGAGGAGCGAGATGATCGCCAGGAGCAGATAGATGATCTGAGTCGGCGACGCCTTTTTGGACAAGGGTAATTTGTCCAGAGCTTCGATAAATTCGCTCATGGCTTTATCCCCGAGCGGTATTGCGAGGCCATGACAGCAAAATCAACGATATGCTGGTCATCAATGGCGTAGTTGCCATTCGGCAGTTGGGTGGCGCCAGCGTTCTCTTTTATCTCCGGAATGATGCCCTTGCCGTAACCGGCTGAAATAAGCGCATTGTAGGCCGCTAGCTTGGCGGGGGTGATCTCATAGCTCCCGTTAGGCAATCGTCCCACCACGCCCGAATTTAGGGCATTGCCGTCGAAACTGGGACCGCCCGCTGACACCGGGTTCGGCGCAAGGGTGCAACCCGCCAGCGCCAGCATGATGATAGCTGTCAGGAGTCTCATTGCGACAAGTCCTGCTCCACCTTGGTCAAATCCCCGCTGGCTACGTCAGCCGTAACCGCGTCTTTGACCACTTGGAGGTTCTGCGCCCGTTTGTTGGCCACCATCTCAGCCGAGTTCGCCCCATCGAACCAGTCGGCGATGAGTCGCAAACCCTGACCGAGAATGGTGCCAATTGCGCCGAACATGGTCAGGAAGTGGGCGGGACCGGTTGGGCGGAAGGATGGAAGAAACCCCAGATGTCAGAACCAACCTTGGCGATGACGCTCAAAAGGCCCGAGACCGCCGCGGCCTTGGCGGCAGCCGGAGCGGCCCCGTTGGTGATGGTCTTGACCTGATTGGTGACTGGCTGGACCGCAGCGGCAGCGTCCGAAGAAAGCTGCACCGCTTGGGCGGCCTGCGAGGGGTTGACAGCGGCGTTCGCCGCATCGACGAAGCCCTGACCGGTCTGGATCAGACTGGCGTAGGCTGGATTCTTGGCCGCAGCGAGCGTGCCGAGGGTATCCGCAAGGATGGACACGATATTGACGATTTCCTGCTCAATCGGGTTGAGCTTGGGAAGGGTGATAGGATCGGACATGGTGATATTAGGCTGAGGGTGAGGTGGGCGGGGGAGTGGAGTCTTTGACCCATTGGTTGGCCACGGTGATCACCAGCGCGATCAGGACTCCGAGCCACGGCGGCAGGTTGACGCCGGCACTCTTGAATTGGGGCACGAACGTGGCCGCGAGGGACAGGAGGCTGATGGCCTCCGCAATGGAATTTCGGATTTTCGGGTTCATGGGATCATTTCTTAGCAGGCACGGGGGCCAAAGGGCAGACAAGAGAACCAGCTTGAAATATATCCCCGTAGTCCATCAGTTGGTGAAGAAGAAGCCCCGGGCGTTCCAGTAGATGTTGGCCCCCGTAGTCACGGCTTGCAGCGTGAATCCGTTCCCCTTTCCGGCTTGAATCGGAGTGGTGTAATTTGCCTGCACGGGGACCTGCACCAAAGCGACCGTTGAGGCCGGCAAATAGTAAGTAGCCAAGACGACGGAGTTGGACACCAGATTGACCACGGTCGGAACCGTGGCGCTCGTGTTGACCATCTCAAGGTCGGTGAGGGCAAGATTGGTCGGGTAGCCTAAAGCCAACTGGGCCGCTGTCGCGGTGGCTTGGACGGTGACGGCGGTGTTGCCGGTGATGGGGGAGGCGGAGCCAGAGGTGGCTTGCCATTGGTAGCGGGTGGAGAAGGAGGACATAAGTTAGTTTAATTGGACGATTGTTCTTTCAATATGCCAGAAGTTTCTCAGGGCGTGTACGTGCCCGAGCTCGTGAAGGTGTGCAGCGTGCCGCCATTCACCGACGTCACGGTGCCGCCCGTGCCGCGCTGCGCGCCCGTGTACCAAATCAGGACGACGCCGGTTCCGCCGTTGCCGCCGGTGCCCGCTCCGGATCCGCCCCAGAACGCGCCGCCACCGCCGCCACCACCGCCCGTGTTGGCCGTGCCCGCGGTGCGATTGAGTAAGCTGCCGCCGCCGGTATATCCGCCGGGGCCGCCGCCGCCCTGGCCGCCGGTCCCGCCCACG
>CAIYDY010000040.1 GCA_903925015.1 uncultured Acidobacteriia bacterium | reverse complement strand
CGGCAATGCAGCCTGGGCGGAGTCCGTCACCGAGCGAGTAGCTGACATCGTACTTCTGGAAGATCTTGGAGATGCGGTCAAAGTTCTCGTACAGCAGGTTCTGCTTGTGGTTCTTGACCATCCACTCGGCCAGGATCGCCCCACCTCGGCTGACAATGCCGGTGATGCGTTTCGATGCCAAGGGGACGTACTGGATGAGGACGCCGGCGTGGATCGTCATGTAGTCGACGCCCTGCTCGGCCTGTTCTTCGATGACTTCGAGGAGCACGTTGATGTTGAGGTCCTCCACGCGGCGGACGCGGTTGAGGGCCTCATAGATCGGCACGGTTCCTATCGGCACGGGGGAGGCGGCAATGATGGCCTTGCGGATTTCGGGGATATCACCGCCGGTGGAAAGGTCCATCACGGTGTCGGCTCCGAACTTGACCGCGTACTGCAGCTTGTCCAATTCCTCGGCGATGTTCGACGTGGTGGCGGAGTTGCCGATGTTGGCGTTGATCTTGCAGCCCGACTCGATCCCGATGGCCATCGGTTCCAAGTTCGTGTGGTTGATGTTGGCCGGGATGATCATCCGTCCCCGGGCAACTTCGGACCGGACGAGTTCCGCCGATATCTTCTCGCGACCGGCGACATACATCATCTCGCCGGTAATCTGGCCCTTCCGGGCATAGTGCATCTGGGTCCGGATAGGATCGGACGAACGTTCTTCAACCCACGCTGTACGCATCAAATTCTAGTTTACAGGTTGCGTGGCGCGATGTTTGCGGCACTGTGTTCCCGGTTGTGAGAACTTGGGTAAAGCGTGCCGAATCCACACCCGTTCCAGAACCTGCGCCTCCCCGTGATTGGCGCTCCGTTGTTTGTGATTTCGAATCCCGACCTGGTGATCGCCCAGTGCAAGGCGGGGATTGCGGGCTCGTTTCCTGCGCTCAACGCGCGCCCGGCGGAGCTGCTGGACGAATGGCTGCACCGGATCACGGAGGAGCTTGCGGCTTGGGACCGCGCGCATCCGGATCAACCTTCGGCCCCGTTTGCGGTGAACCAGATTGTGCACCGCAGCAACGACAGGCTGGAACACGACCTCGCGCTGTGCGTGAAGTGGAAGGTGCCGGTGGTGATTACCTCCCTGGGCGCGCGCGAGGATTTGAACACTGCGGTCCACAGCTACGGCGGAACCACGCTGCACGACGTGATCAACGACCGGTTCGCGCACAAGGCCATTGAAAAGGGTGCGGACGGGCTGATCGCGGTGGCGGCGGGGGCGGGCGGACACGCCGGGACCTTGTCTCCGTTTGCGCTGGTGCAGGAGATCCGGGAGTGGTTCCAAGGACCGCTGGCGTTGTCGGGCTCGATTGCCTCGGGCAAGTCGATTCTGGCGGCGCTGGCGATGGGTGCCGATTTCGCCTATGTGGGTTCGGCGTTCATCGCCACGCGCGAGGCAAATGCGGTCGAGGGCTATAAGAAGATGATCGTGGACTCGGCGGCGGACGACATTCTTTATACCAACGTCTTCACGGGGGTTCACGGGAACTACCTGAAGCCTTCGATTGTGGCGGCGGGGCTGGATCCCGACCATTTGCCGGAGAGCGATCCTGCCAGGATGAACTTCGGCAGCGGGGCCGCGCACAAGGTCTGGAAAGACATTTGGGGCTGTGGGCAGGGAATCGGCGCGGTTCATGGTGTGGTGCCTGCTGCGGAGTTGGTGGACCGCCTTGATCGCGAATTTGCGGAGGCGCAAACGTTGTTGCAAGGGAAGTTGGCGAGATGACGGAACACACCCAGGTTGCAATTATTGGAGCCGGCCCGGCGGGGCTGCTGCTGGGACATTTGCTGCACCTGTACGGAATCGATTCCGCGATTCTGGAGAACCGGTCGGAGCCGTATGTCATTGAGCGGGT